>DASXRE010000133.1:0-19512 GCA_036506775.1 Pyrinomonadaceae bacterium
CGCGTTACGCCCAAGGCGGCATCATCGGACGGGGACCTGACGATAACGCCGAGCTGTTGTTCGGCGACATCATCGCTGCCGGAGCAGGCGTGAGCTCTCCCGAAGCAGCACGTATTCTGGCTACTGAAGGCCCGCCGCTACTGAACGAAATACTGGAACGAACAGCGGGAGTTGTTTTCGATCACAACGACGAAGGCACGCCCGTTTGGGGACAGGAAGCCGCCCATTCGCGCCGGCGGATCTTGCATGTAGGTGATGCCACAGGTCTGGCAATCATCAACGGTCTCATTAGTACCTTAAGCGACTATCCGAACATTCGCATTGAGTCCGAAGCTACTGCCGTTGACCTGATCACGTTTCCGCATCACTCGCGCGATCCACTCGACAACTATCGCGAAGTTTCCTGTCATGGCTGCTACGTTTTCGATCGTGAAGAGAGTACCGTCCATCGTTACCTCGCGCGCGCGACGGTGCTGGCGACCGGCGGTCTCGGCAGGATCTATCGCAACACAACGAATCCCGTCGGTGCGCGTGGCGACGGTCTGGCAATGGCCCATCGCGCCGGCGCGCGCATTGCGAACGCCGAGTACGTGCAGTTTCATCCCACGGCATTAGCTGCGCCGGGCGCTGAAGGTCTGCTGATCAGCGAGGCTGTGCGCGGTGAGGGCGGCGTATTGTTGACGCCGGAACTGAAACCGTTCATGCAAAAGTATTCGCCGGAATGGAAAGACCTCGCGCCGCGTGACATCGTTGCGCGCGCGATCCATCACGAGATGGAAGCAAACGCATATTCCTACGTGCTGCTCGACATCGCTTCGCACATGCGGACGGAAGCGATTCGCGAACGCTTTCCGTTTATCTACCAGGAATGTTTGAAAGTCGGGCTCGACATCTCGCGTGAGCCAGTGCCGGTGGTGCCGGCCGCACACTATTTCTGCGGTGGCGTGCTGGTGGATGAGTGGGGACGATCAACGATTGAAAACCTGTATGCCGTTGGTGAGATCAGTTGCACGGGGGTGCACGGCGCAAATCGTCTCGCTTCGACGTCGTTGCTCGAAGGGCTGGTGTGGGGAAATCGTGTGGCGATGGAAGTAGAGCGCGCCCTTGATGACTCAGCGCACAAGAGCGAACCAAAGTTCGACGACATTCCACCGTGGGACGAGAGTGGTCTGAGTGCTGAACCGGATCCGGCGTTGATTCAGGGCGACATGCAGACGATTCAAAACATCATGTGGCACTACGTAGGTCTGGTACGGAGTGCTGATCGTTTGTCGCGCGCGATCCGCGAGTTGCGTCATTTGTGGAACGAGATCGAGACGTTCTATCGCACGACCAAACTGTCAGACGGATTGATCGGCTTGCGCAATGCGGTTGAGGTCGCACTGATCGTGGCGCAAGCGGCGCAACACAATCGTCAGAGCAGAGGTTGTCATTATCGTCAAGATTCTGTTTCGTTTGAAGGCGACCGGTTGATTTGAATGCCGGCGGGTGTAGATTCGCGCCATGAACATCTACAAGGGAGTTGCAGCGGGTGTCGCTGGGGGATACTGGTTCCTTGTGCTTCCTGTGCCTCTTTGTGGACTTCTGAGTCACCGCTAGCGGACGTAGGCGTTCAGTAGCGCAACCATCTCCTCGCGATTATGTTCGCGTGCGTAATCGACGGGCGTCTTGCCGTCAGTAGTTCTTGCGTTCACGTCGGCTCCGTGGTCCAGGAGCAGTCTTGCAAATTCCATCCTGCCGCTCGCCGCCGACTCATGAAGTGGCGTGAAATCGCCTGCGGCGCGAGCGTTCACATTTGCTCCGTGCGCAATCAGCACTCGCGCGATCTCATACTGGCCCGCTGCTGAAGCGGAAGCGAGTGGCGCGACCTTCATCGATTCTCGTGAAGCCAGATTCACGTCAGCGCCTGCTTCGAGCAGCGCG
The DNA here is from genome assembly GCA_036506775.1 of Pyrinomonadaceae bacterium. GTDB lineage: Bacteria > Acidobacteriota > Blastocatellia > Pyrinomonadales > Pyrinomonadaceae > PSRF01. Next base: position 1,924 of record DASXRE010000133.1, read on the forward strand.
TTGACTGCCTCAGCGCGGCCGAAGAAAACAGCGAGTCCGAGTGGTGTGAAACCATCTATCGCGTGGGAATTGATCAATGACGGATCCTCCGCGATCAGCTCACGCAGGCGTTCCGTCTGTCCCGTGGCGGCGGCCTCATAAACGTTGAGCTCGACTCCCGACGCGAGCAGTTCGTCCACCACATCCTTCTTGCCGTGGTAGAGTGCTTTCATGATTTCGGAAAGACCATTTTCCTGACTCACAATGAACTCCTTTCAGAAATCGACCCAGGTGCCAGCATTTTCTGCGGTCGCTTTGCGAAACAAGTGGTCTGCGCAAACCACGTCTTCGATTGCCAGTCCCAAAGATTTGAAGAGCGTGATTTCCGCCGGCGAAGTGCGACCGTGTTTTGTTCCCGTCACTAGTTCACCGATTTCGGCGATGATGCTGTCAGGCGTGACAGCACCCTCCTGCGCGGCGAGCAGATAATCACCAGCTTCATTTAAGGCGGATTCACGCCGGTCGGTGAAGATGCGCGCGGCAGCCATGGTCACCGTGTCGATTTCGCGCGACTGCGGTGAGTGTGTGCCGATCGCGTTGATGTGAGTGCCGGCAGCGATCCAGTCTCGTTTCAGTACCGGCTCGTGAGCGGAGGTTGCGGTAACGACAATATCCGCGTCTCGAACTGCCGCTTCGTTGAAATCGACCGGCTCGATCGGAAACGGAATCTTGTCCTGCATCTCGCGAACGAGTTGGACCGCGTGATCGGGATTTCTGCAAGCCACTCGCGCGCGCTTGATCGGACGAACCAGGGCGAGCGCAACGAGATGCGTTCGTGCTTGCACTCCCGCGCCAATGATTCCCAACTCTTCAGCATCCGCTCGCGCGAGTAAACGCGTAGCGACAGCCGAAACAGCAGCGGTGCGGATCGCAGTAATCTGCGACGCGTTCATTAATGCCAGCGGCTCACCGGTTTCCTGACTGAACAACATCACCGTGCCCTGATGTGCATCCTTGCCGAGCGACGGATTGCCGGGGAAGACGCAGATCGCTTTCAAGCCGAAAGCGCCTCGCTCGCCACGGCGATACGCCGGCATAAACCCGAGTAGACCGCGCGCGTCCGGCGGCCGAACTATTGTGCGGAGCGGTTGATAAACTTCACCACGAGCGAGCGCGGCAAGCGCGTCTTCCATGAGTTCGATACACTCCGCCATCGGCAGCAGGCGAGCGATTTGTTCAGCGTTGAGTACGAGTAATTTCAAATTTACCACCCCTCTGTCACCTGCGATATGCATTACCCCAAAAGGTGAATCACCTCACACAATGCGCACGTTATCGTCACCCGATTCCGCCGACTATTTAACCCAACTCCAGCAAAACTGCAAAAAACCTGCCTGCACGCGATTGGCACGCTCATTGCCAAAACAGTGGCGCGGAGGCGAAAAAGAGAAAAATGGGGTTACAAGCCGGAATGAAGAAGGGACTTTTAGCAATTGTTTGTTTGATCGCACTAAGCATCACGGCGATTCCAGTTGGAGCGCAAACGCGCTATCGCCGTTACGATCAGCGTTATGACCAGCGCGTTTACAGCGGACGTCGTTACAACAGAGATTGGTACGACAATCGATCCGTTTGGGATAAGCATCGCGACAAAATAACCACCGCCGCCGGCGCCGGTGCAGGAGCTTTGCTCGGCGGAATCATAGGTGGCAAGAAGGGCGCGATCATCGGCGCAATCACCGGTGGAGGTGGAGCAGCGCTGTACACCTACGGAATTCGAGACAAGAACAGAAACGGGTACAGGAACCGACGTTACTGACCTGTCTTATTAAAGGTTCGGTCACGCATTGAAAGATGAGTGGCCTTGTGGGGGCCCGGATGTGAAGGGGAGAGCACATCCGGGTCCTAACATTTTGATTTCCGCCAATTTTGTCTTAAGGTAGCGTCCTCACGCTCGTCGATCTATTCATTCATCTGTTATAGATAGAGCCGCAAGTATACTCGTCGGAGATCATGATGGAATTTCAGGAAAATGTTCTCGGCCTAATCGGGAATACGCCTTTGGTGAGGCTAAACCGGCTGGCGCGAGGCATGAAAGGGCAGATCTTTGCCAAGATGGAGAGTTTGAATCCTGGCTACTCAGTCAAGGACCGGATCGGCGTCGCGATGATCGAAGTGGCTGAACGTGACGGAATTCTGAAACCGGGCGGAACGGTGATTGAAGCGACTTCCGGTAACACCGGAATAGGTTTGGCGCTCGCCGCGGCCGTGAAGGGTTACAAATGTATTTTTGTCATGACCGACAAAGCGTCGGTCGAAAAGTCGCGCTACCTAAAGGCACTGGGCGCTGATGTCGTTATTACCCCTGTTTCCGCAAAACCAGGCACGCCTGATCACTACGTTTCAACTGCACGCAGAATCGCCGCTGAGACTCCCAATTCTTTTTATCCCGATCAGTATTCCAATCCGGCGAATCCCGAAGCGCACTATCGCACCACCGGCCCGGAGTTGTGGCGACAGACTGAAGGCAAGATCACTCACTTCGTTGCCGGACTCGGTACTGGAGGAACGATCTCCGGCACCGGCCGCTTTCTGAAAGAGAAAAATCCGGCGATCAGAATCATCGGCGCGGATCCTTACGGTTCCATCTTCAAGACCTTCAAAGAGACGGGAAAGATTGTTGAAGCGACTCCTTATCTGGTCGAAGGAATCGGGCAGGAGATTGTGCCGCCCAACGTACACATCAAGTATGTTGACGAAGTCATCAACGTCACCGATCGCGAATCGTTTGAGCTGTCGCGGATGCTGGGCCGAATGGAAGGAATCTTCTGCGGAGGTTCAACCGGAACTAATCTCGCCGCGGCCCTTCGTGTCGCCGCGAATCTCGACGAGAAGACAGTCGTTGTCTTCATCGTTTGTGACACTGGCGAACATTATCTGAGCAAGCATCATTCGGACGAGTGGCTAAAAGAAAAACGATTGCTCGAGCCGCAAAAGATCACGGCCGGATTGATCATCGGAACGAAGCGGCCGCAGGCGCCGAAGACTCTGGTTTCTGTGGCGCCCACAGATACGATTGCCGTTGCGCTCCAGCAAATGGATGAACTTGGCCTCTCGCAGATTCCTGTTCTGGAAGAAGGAAAATGCGTCGGCTCGCTGCGTGAGAACCGTGTGCTGGTGAAAGTAGTGCGCGATCGCGAACTACTCAATGCGGCGGTTCGTGAAGTGATGGAAACGAGTTTTCCCACTGTTGACGTGGATGCGAGTTCGAGAGAGGTGACACGGCGATTGCAAAGCAGTCCGGCCGTGCTGGTGGAGGAGTATGGCCGGATCGTCGGCATCATTACTCGTCACGATGTACTCGATTTGAAGCTGAATAACGTTGCCCAGTAAAGAAGAAAAGGTGTTGGCGGCTAACCGCGCGGCGTTTCACAACTACCACATTTCCGACAAGTACGAAGCGGGAATTGCGTTGACCGGAACGGAAGTGAAAAGCGCGCTTGACGGCCGCGTGCAACTGAAAGAGGCCTACGTTTCTGTGCACGATGGGGAAGCGTGGTTGTTTAATGCCCACATCTCGCCGTATTCTCATGGCAATCGTGAGAACCACGATCCGCTGAGAACCCGCAAGCTGCTGCTTCACAAACGTGAGATATCGAAGCTGGACGAAGCGACAGCGAGGCAGGGAATGACTCTCGTCCCGACACAGCTTTACCTCAAGAACCGCAGGATCAAAATCGAAGTCGGAGTCGCGCGCGGCAAGAAGCTCTTCGACAAGCGCGAAGCCGAGTTGAAGCGAACTGTGGAGCGAGAGACACGAGCCCAGCTAAAGGAGCGCAATCGATAGAGATACAAAGCAAGCTATTTCGCATTTCATATCCCAGGAGAACCCACTCACATGCAAGTTGAAGCCAACCGAGGTCCGATTGAAGAGCTTGACGTTCAGGCTCTGGCGGTTGCTGTTTTTAAGGATGAGAAACCCGGCGAGGGTTTTTTGAAAAAACTCGACGAGCTTTCCGGTGGACTCGTTCAGTCTGCGATCGAGGCTGAAGAGTTTTCCGGCAAGGAAGGCGAGACTGCCTATTTCCACCTTGTCGGAAACGACAAGTCAAAGTTCCGGCGGCTCATGCTGGTCGGAGTTGGTGAAGAGAAAGAGTATCGCAGTCCGCAGGTTTCGCAGATGGCCGGAACCGCGGTTCGTGCGTTGCGCAGCAAGAACGTGAAATCGATCGGCGTGGTCCCGCGCGTCAAAGGTGACGATGAAGAGACTGCCAGGCGGGCCACGGAGGGAGCGTTTATCGCGCTGTTTGATCCAGATAAATACAGGACAGTCGATAAAGAGCAAAAGACTGTCGATCGGCTGGTCGTTGTGGTTGACGGCGGAGATCAAGCGGCGCTCGATCGCGGCGTGAGCACTGGAACGATTGCCGGTGAGTCGATCAACTTCACCCGCGATCTCGCGAACGAGCCAGGTGGTTACATGACGCCTACCGATATGGCAGAACGCGCGCGTGACATCGCGAATGAGTTCGGTTTGAGCATTGACGTTCTCGACGAGGCGCGGATGGAACAGGAAGGGATGGGCTCCTTGCTTAGTGTTGCTCGTGGTTCGGAGCAGCCGGCGAAACTGATCATCCTGAAGTACACGCCTGCGAACGTCGAAACTGATGACAAGGAGTTGTTGGCGTTTGTAGGCAAAGGCGTGACGTTCGACTCGGGCGGTATTTCATTGAAGCCCGGTGAGAACATGGAGTTGATGAAGTACGACATGACTGGCGCGGCGACAGTGATGGGAGCGATGCGAGCGATCGCGCAACTCAAACCGCCGATTCCGATCTTGGGTGTAGCGCCGTGCACGGAAAACCTGCCGTCAGGCAAGGCGACGAAACCGGGCGACGTCGTGAAGGCGATGACCGGCAAAACCATCGAGGTCATCAACACCGATGCTGAAGGAAGATTGATCCTTGCCGATGCGATCGCCTACGCGAAGAAACTCGGCGCCACTAAAGTCATCGACATGGCAACCCTGACCGGCGCCGTTTCGATCGCACTTGGCGATGTGAATGCCGCAGTGCTCGGAACGGATCAGCAATTAATCGACGAGATCATTTCCGCTGGAAGGGAAGTCGGCGAGAAGTTCTGGCAGTTGCCTCTCGACAAGGAGTACTCGAAGCAGATCAAGTCGGACATCGCGGATATCAAGAACGTCGGTGGGCGCAAGGCGGGAACTATAACGGCGGCGGCGTTTATCAAGGAGTTTGCTGACGGCGTGGCTTGGGCGCATCTGGATATCGCCGGGACGGCGTGGGGCGATGAGGCAAAGCCTTTCCGTTCGAAAGGACCGACCGGAATTGCGGTGCGCACGCTGCTGCGCATCGTGGACCGCGCGACCGCGAAGTCGTAAGTAGAAGAGCTCTGTGTCTCTGTGGTTCCTTTCTTGAAACCACAGAGACACGGAGGCACAGAGACAGAGTGTGCTGTGTCGTAGACAGTGCCTGTCGCCACTTGTTGACACTTTCATAGGACCACACAGCGTTTCCTTAGTTTTTTGGGCAGTTTTGCACGATCGATTGATGGCATAGCGGTTGTAGTGTCAGACCGCAATCGCCAAAGGGGCGAGTCGCCTTAATCATTAGTCCTCGCCCCCTCGAATGCCGCTCGAGGTTATTATCCCGGCTCCCCTTTGGCACCCCCCTTGGAACCTTTTGCCAAAGCCGGACATCAGAGCAGAACGACCGCCAGTTAAGACTTGCGTTAGGTGGTATAATTTTCCGGCCGAGCGGGTCTCCGCCAAGCCCTGGCATCCAATCGCTGGCTTTCAGGAGTTCAGAGAAGCACAGTGATCGACTACTACAAACTTCTGGGCGTTAAGAGCACTGCCTCTCAAGCCGAGATCAAGTCGGCTTACCGGAAACTTGCGCGCAAAAGCCATCCCGATCTCAACCCAAACTCCGAAGCGGGACGACAATTCGCCCTGCTGTCGAAGGCGTATCACACGCTAATCGATCCGCAGGAGCGTGCCTACTACGACGAAAAACTGAAGGCGCAGCAGACTCGCAGTTATTCGATTCTCGACTCCAACAACCCACACGCGAAGCGCGCGCGCAATCTTGCCGTCCAGGCGAAATGGGATCGTTTGGTCGACCAGGTCCTTGAGCGCGATCGCCTGGAAAACCGCGAACGACAGCGTGCCGTCTTCACCACTGTTTCACTGTTTTTGTCGACCTTCTTTCTCGCGATGATGCGGCCGCAATTATGGACCGTGTTCTCCACGTGGGGAAAAGTGATCGTTCTCACCCTCTTCGTGATGGGCGTCTGGCATCTGGCGAACCGTCTACGCGAGTACCTCGCTCACTACACTTACACGCCGCTCGTAATTCAGGGTTCGATCATGCGAAGCGAGAGCGCTCCGGAGCAGCCGTTCACGCGTTTCTCGGCCTATACGTTTTTACTCGTCGGCTACGCGCTCAGTGTCGGCATCGGACTCTACATCGGCTGGCACACGCAGGACTTCTTCAATGATATAACTTTGCTCTTCCGTCACCGCGTCGGTGTCGTGCAGTCGAGCATGTTGGCTTACACCTGGGCAGCTTTGTTGATTCCCGATCTGATTGTTTACCCGCCGATCGCCGTGCTGATCGTCGATACAGTTCACGGCATTGCTTCGCGCATCGACTAGTTCCCGCCTGTTTTCTATTGGCCGAAATTCTTGCCTCCCCGCTTTTTAGTCGTGTATATTGCTGCCCCGTCGAAAAAACTCGTCGCCCCGAAAGGAGCACGGAAATGGGCCGGACAGTTAGCCAGCGCCAGTTTCTTGCCCAGAAACTCGAGACGCTAAATGATGCTGAAGTGGGTGAGGTTTTAGACTACATTTCAACAATCGAATCAATGCGCCGTTCCAGAACCGTTTCATCCGGCTGGGAAGATGAGGTGTTGTCAGTTTTGGCAGATGCCCGTGAGAACCAGCGTGCGCGCCAGGCCTTCGAATGGGAAGCAGTGCGGAGGAAAGCGGAAAAGCGAGCAGCCGCCCGAGTCGGCGCTTATCTCTGAATGGGCGAACGGCGAAACGAGAAAACGATTGTGCGACTGGCGAGGTTGATCGCCAGTGTGACAATCATTCTGTTTTTGACCGGCGGGGCGTCCTACACGTTGGCGCAAGCCACTCGTAATCTCACTCAAGCTCAAATCCAGATTGAAAAGCAGCAACAACGTCTTGCTTCCGGCGATGAAGAAGAACGTCGCGATGCACTCATGCGACTCGGGGCGATGCATCTTGCCGCCGCTTCGCGTGTCGCGTTGCCGGCCCTCAACGATCCTTCGCCGATAATTCGAGTAACGGCCGCGAAGGCAGTTCTCTCGCTTGAGGGAGCTGAAAGTGCTGCGGCGCTGCTGCCATTGCTGAACGACAAAGATGAGTTTGTTCGTCGCGAATCGTCCTACGCTCTCGGAGCAACGCGCAGTCGAACTGCGACGGCCGCGCTGAGTGATCGATTATTGAATGACAAGGAAGCCGGAGTGCGCGGCGCGGCCGCAGTTGCGCTCGGAGAAATCCGCGACGAGAATGCGGTGATTGCGTTGGCGAGTGTGCTGGCACCGCAACTCTCGGCGCCTGCCACAAGCAAACGGAAGGCGGAAACAAATCCGTTTGTGTTGCGCGCAGCAGCAGTGTCGCTTGGTCAAATAAAAAACAGAGCCGGAACGCCGGCTCTGATTGCCGCAGTAGGCGATGAGAAACTTCCGCACGATGTGCGCCGTGAAGCTGCGCGTTCGTTGGGATTGATTGGCGATCCAACCGGAATCCCGGCACTCAAATCCGCGTCCCTCAGCGAAGATCCTTTCCTCGCCCGACTGGCTTTTGAATCACTCCGCAAGCTAAACCACTAAAAAGCACAAGAGGCACAAGACAAACGTCCTGTACCTCCTTTGAGCTTTTTGTGCCTTGTTGTAGCTTTAGTTCTCGGTCTTCTCGCGCCCTTGTCCCTTCTTCGCGGCTTTCGAAACCTGCGGAATCGGTAACCCAACTCCGCCTGATAGTGTTTCACTCGCATCGTCCGAAGCGGGCGCGCCTTGCGTCATCTCGTGAATCAACGCGCCACCCGAACTCTTCGAGAACACTAGCCGGTTGCGCACGCCATCAACATCAACGTGCACCAGATCTCCGAGCCCGATTTGGCCAGTCGCCACCAGATTCGACAGCGGGTAGACCAGGAATCGTTCCACCGCTCGTTTCAGGTGCCGGGCACCGTATTTGAAATCGAGTCCTTCCTTCAACAGCATGTCTTTCGCGGTATCTGAGCACTGAAAGACAAACTTGGTTCCGGCCGACTGCATGATTCGGTCCTGCACCGCTTGCAGCTCGAGGTCGAGAATCTGCCGCAGGTGATGTTCTTTCAACGAACGGAAGACCACCACTTTGTCGATGCGGTTCATGAACTCCGGCGAGAACTTGCGCCGCGCCGCTTCTACAGCCGTGCGATAGATCTTCTGATCGACTTCCGTATCGTTCGGCGACGACTTGGCGCCCTTGCCGGGAGCGAAACCGATACCACCGGAAATCAACTCCGACATCTCGCGCGCGCCGAGGTTAGAAGTCATGATCACCATCGACTTCGAAAAGTCGACGCGACGGTTGTCGCCCAAAGTCAAAGTAGCCTTGTCGAGAATACCCAGCAGCAGTTGCCACAGGCTGTCGGAAGCTTTCTCGATCTCGTCGAACAGCACCAGAGAGACTTTCATGTCGTCAGTGTGCATTCGATCGAGGTTCTCCTGGGTCAGCATCGGCGAAGTTTCGCGATGGCCGAGGTATCCCGGAGGCGAGCCGATTAGCTTGGCGATTTCGTGCGAGTGTTGAAACTCAGCGCAGTCGATCTTGACGACCGCGTTTGGATCGCCATAAAGCACTTCCGCGGCCGCTTCGATCACGCGCGTTTTTCCCGAACCGGTTGGTCCAAGAAACAGCATCGTGCCGATTGGCCGGTTCGGCGGATTCATACCCGCCAAAAAGATCTGATAAAGACCGCTCATGCGCCGGACGGCGCGTTCTTGACCCACGATGCGCGCAGTAAGTCTCTCTTCAAAGTCCTGGGCGCGCGGGCTCTTTTGATCGGGATCGAGGAAAATCGTACCCGGATTGTTCGTCGCTCTTGTCATGTCCATCTCAGCTAACATCGGCTTGCTCCTTGCCGTTTCCGTCGGGTCCATTTTCCGAATCAACGAGCCAAAAACTGCTGGCCCATTCGGTTACTAGCAAGGAACGATCCGCACGTTGAATTGATGCGCTGGAAAGAATCAAAGTTCGCCGAGCAGAGTCTTAGCGCTGAAACGCCGCCCGACCGGAAGCTATATATACAAGTCCGTCGCGATTGTCACCATAAAATATTGCGCAATCGCTGGAGTAAAACGAATTGTTACAGTAACTGTCGCGGGTTGCCTGACATTTCGTGTCAAGCAAATACTGACAAATAATTGTAGCCGCGCGGATCTCGCAGCAGCGAATCGCACGTTTTGCGTAACAAGTGAATCAAAACGTCTTTAGTCGTAATACTCGAGACCGAGGTGAGTGATCAGATCCTCGCCGCGCAGGTGACGCAACGTGTTTTTGAGCTTCATTAGCTGAATAAAGATGTCGTGCTCGGGATAGAGACCCGGTGCGGTTTGCGGAGATTTGAAGTAGAACGACAGCCACTCCTGCACTCCCTTCATTCCTGATCTTTGTGCGAGATCGAGAAACAGCGCGAGGTCGAGAACGATCGGCGCGGCCAGAATCGAGTCGCGGCAGAGGAAGTCGATCTTGATCTGCATCGGATAACCGAGCCAGCCAAAGATGTCGATATTATCCCAGCCTTCCTTGTTGTCGCCGCGCGGCGGGTAATAGTTAATGCGCACTACGTGGGAGAAATCCTTGTACAGATCCGGATAAACGTCCGGCTGCAAAATGTACTCAAGCACTGACAGCTTCGACTCTTCTTTGGTCTTAAACGAATCAGGATCGTCGAGCACTTCGCCGTCACGGTTGCCCAGGATGTTCGTCGAATACCAGCCGTGCAAACCAAGCATCCGCGACTTCAGTCCAGGCGCAATGATCGTCTTCATCAACGTCTGACCCGTCTTGAAATCCTTGCCGCAGATCGCCAATCTGTTCTTGTCAGCCAGATTCATCAACGCGGGAATGTCCACCGTCAGATTCGGCGCGCCATTCGCGAAAGGAATGCCGGACTTCAACGCTGCATACGCGTAGATCATCGAAGGCGCGATGGCCTTGTGATTTTCCTTCATCGCCTTCTCAAACGACTCGAGCGTTTTGTGAACCGGATGCGGCTTTAGGAAAATCTCAGTCGAGGCCGCCCAGATCATCACTAACCGCGTACACTTGTTCTTCTTTTTCCAGTCAGCGATCTCGTCGATGAGTTGTTGCGCCAAATCGAACTTCGTCTTGCCGGTTTTGACGTTGGTGCCGCTCAGCCGTTTTACGTAAGACTGATCGAACACCGCCTTCATCGGTTTGATTTTGCGCAACGGTTCCTTGAGCTGTGCGAGCAGTTCTTTCTCGAGTACGCCGGCGTTGAGTGCTGCGTCGTAAGCTGAGTCGGGGAAGATGTCCCACGCGCCGAAAACGAGATCCTTCAACTGCGCCAGCGGCAGGAAGTCTTTGATTAAAGGAACGCGATTGTCTGTTCGTTTGCCGAGCCGGATCGTGCCCATTTGCGTGAGGCTGCCGATGGGTTGAGCAAAACCTTTCTTGATGGCTTCAACGCCGGCGATGAACGTTGTGCTGACGGCGCCGAGTCCTACGAGTAACACACCCAGTTTTCGCTCAGCCGGACTGATCTCTGCTTGCTTGGCAACAGGCATTCGCGTTTCTCCTCAAAAGTTTTCAAATGATGATACTAGCGGAAACGGAGAGCGAAACGACGGATCTTGCGCATTATTGGCGCTGGTTTGCTGAGCTGTGGTTCGAAGGAATGAGTGCTTTGCGAAACTCGCGCGGCGTTGTCCCGGTCGCGAGGCGAAACGCTTTCGTGAAGTGACTGGCACTGAGATAGCCAACGCGCGAACCGATCTCAGTAACTGAGAGTTCGGTTTCCGCGAGCAGGAGTTGCGCACGTGCGGCACGAATGCCGGCAAGATAGTTGTGTGGCGTTGAGCCGGTGAGTTTTTTGAACAGGCGTGCAAAGTGAAAAGGAGAAAGATAGGAAGCAGCAGCGAGCGCTTTGAGCGGCAGTTCCTGATCGAGCTGAGTGTGCATCAGCTCGACTGAGCGGCGAATACGTCGATCGACGAGCCCGACGCGAGAGAGTTCCAGTTCTTCCGAACGCCGCGGCTGAGCGTAGTTGCGCAAGATCTGGACCAGCAGTTGTTCCACGAGGGCTCGCATCACGATCTCTTTGCCTGGTTTGTCGTCAGTCAACTCGTTGACGAATTCAGCGAACACGGAGTCGAGTTTTTGATCGCCACTCAGATGTCCGGGCCTGAAAGAGACGGTTGAGTTCGGTGGAATCAAACGCATTGCGGTCGCGTGTTGCATGACGAGCGAGGCAGAGAAGGTCAGGAACAGGGTCTCCGCGCGGTTAGCGTTTATGGTGATGCTAATGTTGGGTTCGAAGAGAACGAACTCTTCAGCGTTGAGATCTCGCTGCTGGCCGTCGATGGCGTAGGTTAGTTGTCCGCTCAAAGCCGCGAGCAGTGAGTATCCCGAAGTGGCCTGACTCTGCCACTGAAGTTGTTTGGCTCGGCGAAAAGAAACTGAAAATTCACTTGAAACGAAGAAGCGGTTGAACTGGGCCACGGCGCGCGTCATTGGTTCAACTCTACGCGAATCTGATCACTGGCTTCAATCAGCCTTGCCGGGTCGTTCGTGATCAGTGCCTCAATGCCCATCGTTCGCGCGCGGCCGACCCACGCCGGATCGTCCACTGTCCAGATGACAACTCTGAGCCAGGCGACTTTTGCTTTCTCAATGAGCGCCGGTCTTGCGAGTCGATGATGCAGTGCGAGTACTGATGCCCTAACCTCCAACGCTCGCTCTATCAGGCTTCGATCCGTATAAATCCATGAATCAAAAAGTGCGGCGGTGTTGAGTGGCGGATCGATAGCTTTGAGTATCGTCAGGTCGAAACACTCAAAGATGACACGGTCTGCAAACGAAAACTCACGGACCAGCCCGCAACACAGTTTGGCCAGTTCCGTAGAACGCGCTTTGATCTCCAGATACAGAATCAAACTGTTCCCGGTCATCAACTCAAACAACTCTCGCAGACTCGGAACATCAACTGCACGCAACTCGGCCGCCGTCAAATCCGCGACGCGTTTCCGAAGTCCCACAGTTCGTTGCAGCGTGTCGTCGTGAATGATTACCGGCACGCCGTCTCGACTCAGATGTACGTCAAACTCAATTCCGTCGGCGCCGGCGGCAATCGCAGCCTCGAACGCCGCCATTGTGTTCTCCGGCGCGACGGCAGACGCACCCCGATGACCAATAATTAATGGCTCACGCATGCCTGGATGTTCTGACCGGAACTACTTTACGGCAGGAGGGCTGGTGATTACACGTTTGAGTTTGATATCGAAAGTGCCGTAATCGGTTTTGACGCGTCCGCCCACAGGAATGTGGCGCGCGTCGTTGGTGACCCAAATCGAGAACTCGCCTTTTTCGTCATTGATCAGCCGTTGGGGTCCAAACAGTTCGGCACTCACGCACAGCGCATCGACGCGTCCAAGCACAGTCTTCATCCGTTTCTTCTCCACCACTTTCACCGGGATCGTGTAGACCCGTCCGCCGTCGCCGATGAAGACGTCGAACGACTTGCCGACTTCCAGTGGTTGAACGCGGATGAAGTAGATCGCTGACAGGACGTCTTGCAGTTGAGTGCCGGAGAACTCGGTGATCGCATGGCGCGGTTCGCTCGCGGGATTGTTTGGATCGCGCAAAGTCCAGGTCATCGTGCCTTTTGTTCTGTCGAAGGTCGACTCGGTAGTGCGAACTCGTTTTCCTTGTTCGTCGAGAATCGTGGTCTTCTTGACGGTGAAGGTCATCGGTTCGACGATTGATTCGACCACCTCGCGAAACTTCAGATTGAACAGACGCGCGAAGAAGCCCTTGCTGGTGACTTCGGCGTTGAAGGTCAACGCATACGAGTCGCTGGACCCTGAAGCTTCGTTAAGAGGGGTGCGCGTCGCGCGAAACTTCAGATCCGCGACATCGAGCCTGCGAATCAACGCTCGGGAAAACTCGGCTTCGAACTGCAGCTCTTCGAGTGGCTCAAACGGTCGTGCGCTGGTAGTCGAAGTAGCTTTTTGCGCACGGCCCGTTGGAACACGGATAAACGCAGCAAGCGCAACCGTGAGTAGCAAAATTAGGCTGATTGTCTTTATTCTTGGCAACTTGTTATTGATAGTAAGTCTTAATGAGGAGCAATCCCCACGCTATCACTAAACCCAATGCCGCACGATATTCTCGATAACGAAAATAAAGCGAGCGATCGAATTTGACGTGGAGAGAGTCACGCTGCCGAAATGGCGTCAGACGGGGAAAGAACAAAGGGACTGACTGCTTGTAGACGTCGTACTCCTTGCCAAAAAGTTCCGCCAGCGTCGTGGCTTCGACGCGCATCACCGGGAAATAGATGCCCAGAAACAGCGCGGCGAACAGCAGGCCCAGGACCAACTGGCCCGACGCAATAGTAAACCCAAGGCCCAACAAAAAACTACCCAGATAGAGCGGATTTCGGGTGAACGCGTATGGCCCAGAGGTCGCGAGTTGCGTGTTCTTTCGAATGTGGCCCGCGGCCCAGGCGCGAATCAAAAGGCCTAGCAGCGAGACGCAGGCGCCCGCGAGCAGTGCAGTTCGCGTCGGCTTCGCCAGCAGCAAAAACACCGCTGCGCACAAAAAACCGAGCGGTACGCGCCAACGCTGAATCCACGTTCCACCCCGTCGCACTTTCATAAACAGACTTGGCTACTGCAGGCGCTTGATTTCTCCATCTCTAGTCGGCGGCTGACTGCCTCAAACACACGTTCGACTCCGATGTCCATGCAAATCCATTTGGAACACGCCCGCCGGTGACAATCAACGCGGCAGTCAATGTCAGTTCGTTCGACACAAATGTCCTGCGGATACGGGCTACCATTCCGCCACCATTCAGTCGGTCCAAACAGTCCGACAATCGGAGCGCCGGCCGCAACCGCGATGTGCGTCGGTCCGGTGTCGCCGCCGACGTAGATTCGCGACCGCTTCGCCAGCGAATAGAAGCCCTTCAACGATACGCTAACCGGAACTGCACTCTCAGACTTCGAAGAGCGTCGCACGGTCTCGGCGAGTTCCGTTTCGCCCGGTCCATGCGTCACCAGCGAGCGGATCCGATAATCGGACCAAAGCAGATCCGCCAATCCGCCGAAGCGTTCCGCACTCCACAACTTCGTCGGCCATCCTCCACCGGGATTGAGAATAGCGTACTTGCCTCCAGTTCCCGCGGACGCGAGCTCGGCCTCTGCCTCGTCCGCCGCTGTCACACCAATCGGAAACGAAAGTTGCCCAGGCAGGGGAACGCCTAACGCACCCTGTAACAGGAGCAAGGCTTTGCGAATGACATGAGTGTGTGGCGGGATGGAGACGCGTTTCGACAAAAGCACACCACTGGCTGGCTCGCGCAAGCCATCTCGAGAATAGCCAAAAACGCGTCGCGCGCCTGAGAGGCGCGCTATCGAAGCTGATTTGATTAAGCCCTGGAAGTCTAAAGCGATATCGAAGGCTGAGGCGCGTAACCGACGTAACTGCTGGCGCGGTGCCCGCAGCGTCTCCCCAGACATCAGCCCACGCCTCAACGCCTTCGTGTCGACTTCGATGAGGCGATCCAAAATCGGGTTGTCTTTCAAAATTTCAGAAGCAGAACGTTCGGCGACCCAGGAAATTTCCGCCTCGGGCAGTCCCGCGCGCAGTGCCGCGAGCGCCGGCAGAGTGTGGACTATGTCGCCGATACTTCCTAACTTGACGATCAGAACTCTCATTAACCGGGCTCAGGTGCCGCCGAAATAACTAAACTTGAGTTTGGCCTCAGCAACTTTCTTTCCCCCTTTATACTTCGTCAGCACCCCTTCGAGCACGGGCTGCTCGTCGTACAGGTCTTGTTCCGCGAAGACGCCGCCGCGCAGAAATTTTCCGGCAAAAATGTAGTACACGCCGCCCAGCGGTACGGTCGTGAAGCTGAAATTGTCCTGTTTCACCGTGAGGGTCCTGTAGTGAAATATCTTGCCGTTGTTGATCTGTAACGACTGAGTCGGAATTCGCCGCAGCCGCCTGCCGTTCAGATAGATGCCGCTAAAATCCGAGAATTCGTTCGGCGGCTCGCCGATAAGAAAAAAAGCGCCATCCGGGTTGAATTTGGTCTGGCTAAACGCCGGAAGCCAAACAACCAGCAGCGCGCTTGTAATGGCGATGGCTTTAACTGTCTTCCTCAAAGCTACCTCCGAATCGAGCAAGAATGGCCGACGTCGAATGATCTTTCGGGTCCCCAACGATGGCGACCCGGCCGCCGTAGGATCGTACCACGTCACGTTCGGGCACGGAGTCTTCGGTGTAATCGGTCCCCTTGGCGTGAACATCCGGCTTGAGCGCGAGTAGCAATTGCTCAACTGTCGGTTCACCGAAAACTGTGACATAGGTCACAGATTCGAACGCGTCAACGAGTTCGGCGCGTTCGCTCTCGGAAATCACGGGACGGCCGTCGCCTTTGAGTCGCGCGATTTGAGCGTCTGAATTCACGCCCACCACCAGCACGTCTCCGAGTTCGCGCGCGCCCGCGAGGTAACGGACGTGTCCGACGTGCAACACGTCAAAGCAACCGTTCGCCAGAACAATTCGCGATCCGTTTTTCCGGTCGGCGTTGATCCGCGTCACCAGCTCGTCACGGTTTAAGATCATTGATTGAGTGCTCGAGTTCTGCGGCGGTGACAGAAGCTGTGCCGCGTTTCATCACGACAAGTCCGCCCGCGTAATTCGCCAGCCGCGCGGCTTCGGCGAAAGACGCGTCTGAAGCAAGTGCGAGTGCGAAAGTGGCGATGACCGTATCGCCGGCCCCGGTGCCGTCGACGGCTTGTTGAGCGCCCGCAGCCGGAATGTACAGCGGCGCCCGGTTGTCAGCTAACAACATCATGCCACGGCGGCCGCGCGTGACGAGCAGCGCCTGGTATTGTAGTTCCTCTTTCAGTTGGGCGGCTGATGTTTCCAGTTGTTCGGTCGAGCTAATCGGCTGACCTGTCAAATGTTCGACTTCATCTTCGTTCGGCGTGGCGGCAGTGAAGCCGGAAAAATCCGACAGTCGAAAGCGCGAGTCGACGAGCACCGTCATATTCTTCGATCGCCGTGCTTCGCGCACCAGCTCGATTACCTGTTGGTCAACCAGGCCATAGTTGTAGTCTGAAATGATCACGGCGTCCGCGGCTGCCAGAGAGGTTTTCAGGGACTTGTATACGGCGTCGCGCACGGTGGAATCATTTAAAGGAGCACCTTCGTAGTCGACTCGGATCACTTGCTGCTTGTTGGCGTGAGAATGGCCCGCGAGAATACGCACCTTTGTCGTCGTCTGAACTTTCTCTGACAGCATCAGACCTTCAACATTCACTCCAGCCGCGAGCAGTTTGTTACGGAGTGCCAGCCCGGCTTCATCATTGCCGGCGATTGAAATCAGCGAAACATTCGCGCCGAGCGCCGCAAGGTTCAGTGCGCAATTCGCTGCACCTCCCGGCACTGTTTCCGTCAACTCGTGGCGCAAGATAAAAACGGGCGCCTCTCGCGAGACTCGTGCGATCGAGCCGTAGAGAAACTTGTCCGCGATACTGTCGCCGACGATCAACAGCTTTCTTTCCGGGAAACTCCTGACGATGTTAAGCAGTCGCTCTTGCATCTCGCTCGATAATTTTCTTCACTGCTTCGAGAAGATTCTCGGCCACAACTTCCGGCTCCAGTTTCCACGAGCCGCGTTGATACTCCCACTCGCCACGGCCATATCCGCTCAGGACAAACGCGGAATGCAGTCCCGCATTGCGCGCAAGCTCCAGATCGCCATACCGATCGCCAACCATCCAGCTTCTTCCCAGGTCGATTTCGAAATCAGCAGCCGCGCGCTCGATCAAGCCGGTCTTCGGCTTGCGGCAGTCGCAGTCACAACGATACGGCGGCTCGCCGACAGATGGATGATGCGCGCAATAGTAGATCGCATCGAGCTTCGCGGCAGCGCTTTCCAGGTCACGGCGAAGCCGATCATGCACCTGCAGGATGACGTCTTCAGCAAAATAACCGCGCGCCACGCCCGCCTGATTCGTCACCACAATTGCCAGCCAGCCATTCTCGTTCAGTAGCTTGATCGCCTCGGCGGTGTAAGGAAACAGACGAAAACGGGACGGATGGTTAACGTAGCCGACCTCCTCGGAAACGGTTCCGTCGCGATCCATGAAGAGGGCGGGTCGTTTCATCTGCTGTTTACGCGACCGAATCGCAAAGACTCCTCACGGTTTTGGCAAAGCTGGCACGTTTAAGCAATGCATGAGACTGCTCAAATACTTCATCGACAGTGATCGCCGTCATGCAGCGGTGATCGATCGGACAGTCGCGCAACA
>DASXRE010000134.1:0-31950 GCA_036506775.1 Pyrinomonadaceae bacterium
GTTATGGCGAGCTCATTGTGATATGAGCCTTTGACGGGGAGATACCTGATGCTCGCAAACACCGCACTATTGTCAGTGAGAAGTTTCAGTGCGTCATAGTATCTTGCCGCCGAGTGTTCGACATCCGCCAGTTTGAGAAGTGCCCGCGCCCTCTCGAGTCCTTTGGGCGGCAATCGTTCCAATGCCTGTTGAAGCATAATTCGTGCTTCGTTTACTCGGCCTTCCCGCCAGTAGCAATACGCAATCTCTGACCATGCTTCGGCAGCTTTCCTTGTGAGGTTGTTCGACTCGTAATAAGTGATGCTCTTAGTGATCAAATTCCTCGCGCTCTCTTGTGCGTCTTTGATTTGATTGCGAGCGCCGATCCAGCCGGTGAGAATGCCAGCGCAAAGAACAACATTAGCAGCCGTTTCAGCTTGCAGCCCTTGTGTATCGGGGCGTGTGCCGACCCCACGCCACAACGGGCGCATGATCTCAAGAGCGCCCTGCGGGTCTTCATAGTCTCTTTGTTCTAGTGCGATCTTGCATCTGGAAAGAGCTTCCTCATCACGAGACAGATGCGATGTGTCTAGCTTTGGTGAGGCTGACCTCAAGAGATAGACCTTCCTTTTTGGGTTTTAGTGGGAGGAAAGACTGTACGGGCCGGATATTAAACCTCACCGTCTCAACTCGGCAAGATCTCTTGCAACAATGTTCGGCTTTTGTCATATCTGATACAAGTACATTTGCATCATCAATCAAAAGGAGCCTCAAACAATGAAACGCTTTGTCTTGGTTATCGCTCTGACAGGGCTGATGTCGGTGACTGCTCTGGCGGGCGAAATACCAACCAATGGAGCGGCGGCGACGCCAACGCCTACGCCTCAGACATCAACCGCAACAACAACGTCAAGCACGGCCAGCACGTCGAGCATTTTGCTTGTTACGGTGATACTCACCGTGCTTGGTCTGAGATAGACCACTAACGAACTAGGGTTCGTCTTAACGAGCCTCGCGCACTGCGCGGGATAGGTTAAGTGTGTCTATGCGTTTTTAAATGTACTTGCATAAAATCAGAACAAGCCCTCGTTTGCTGCTTCTTGCGATCTAAAACTCCCTGAATAAAAATTCGTGGCACCTCATGGGGGGTTGTTCTTGCTTGGCCCTCTGCTCTTGAATTCACGTTACTACTTCCAGCCGCGCGCTGGCGCTGATCGACGTGAGTTCTAGCGAGGGAGCGGAGGGCCAGCAATCAAACACCGACCTTGCGGCAAAAAGGACTCAGGTACTGAGTCCATTGGGCATGGATTGAAACTCTTCATTACGCCTGTCGATCTTTCATTCCATGCCCACACTTCTGTTTTTCTTTTTCCCGATTTGAAAGACCTGTGACGTGCCTTGTCGTACTGGTTATTGAGAGGGCGGTACGTCAAGCATGACCCAAACTGGTCCATCGTCGGGAATAGGAGCGCATTGTCCAGAGGCAATAGGTGGGTATTGCCGTGCGTTCCTCTTGAGAGTGGTAGTTCGGGAGAGGGGGCAAGCTGAGCTACCGCTCTCAATTCTTTTCTCCTCCGATGAAGACCGTGTTTGCCGAACTGAGCGGGGACGGTTTACGTCAAGCACATCGCCCGACGAAGGTCATCATCGGAAGTCCTTGCGCTTGTTCGCGCTCTGCGTGTGAATGAACGTAAGGCGAGGCGCTTGCGAAGCCCAGGCTATCGCTCAGAAACGCAAGCGCCTTTTCTCAATTTTATTTTGTGGGGAAGGACTCATACGTGATGGTGAGTCCTTTGGGGCATGGATTGAATCTCAGCAGTCCATGCCCACGTCTTTCCCTTACGGGAGGTGTATGAATGGGTCATGTTCGCAGAGGACCAAAACTACTGCCTGAGAAACTTCTCAAACTTAGGGAGTATCTGAACGTCGGCCAGCAGGAAATGGCACAGATGCTTGAAACGCAAATCGAATCGCAGGATAAGGAGTATCGAGTCCACCCTGGACGTGTTTCAGAGTATGAGACTGGAAAACGTGAGCCGGTTTTACTGGTCGGACTAGCCTATAGCTACTTAGGGCGAGTGAGCATGATCTCGTTGGCAGACGACGATGTTAGCGTTGACGAATTTCGCCGGCAGCTTGGCACGTTCGAGCTTGTTGATCAAATCGGGAGTGACGGAAAAGAAAGCCGCAAGCTACAGCCGGTCAAACCGAAGCCAGTCACCTTGATCAGCGGTGTTCACTAGGCTGAAACTCTTTCACAATGAGCACTGAGAAACCCACCCTCACCGCACCACTGGATGAAATGTCCCAACACTTTAGGGGTCGGATTCTGTGCGGGCGCTGTGGTAACAGCGATTCGACCAAGTTCACGTATTTGCCGTATATGGATGGTCGCGTATTGGTTCAATGTTCACATTGTGGTCTACCGTTTTTTGAGTCGATAGAACCGATCCAGAATGATAGCGTTCAGAAATAAGTCTAGGACGATCCCGAGCCGCAAACCTCCATTCCAGCCGAGCACAATTTCATCAGTTCCCGACCGCTTCGATTGTAAACAATAGCTCAACTCACGCTTTGAGGGACTCCACTGCGTTGCCTACCGTTTTTGGGAGTGACTGCAAGGGGTGAACTTCGCTCGAAAAAGTCACCCGAAAAGGAGCACTCAAACAAATGGAAAATCAAGTTTACCAATCACCCGCGATTCCGAATTGGTCCGCCCTTCTTATCGAAGCCGTCACTAAGCCAGGTCTGATTATGAAGGCATATAGTGCGTTCCATTCCTACAGCGTTGGGAATCAAATTCTCGCGCTTGTGCAGTGTCAAATGCGCGGACTACCGCCCGGCCCAATCAACACTTTTCCGAAGTGGAAAGACTTAGGCCGCTTTGTGAAACGTGGTGAACGGGCGCTGACTCTGTGCATGCCAATTACGTGCAAACGCCGCGAGGATAATTCAGATGAAGAACACACCTTTACCAGTTTTGTTTATAAGGCCCGCTGGTTTACTTTAAGCCAGACTGACGGGCAAGAACTTGAGCCAATTACGATCCCGGAGTGGGACGCAGAGCGAGCGCTTGCCGCGTTGAATATCGAGCGCGTTCCATTCGATCACACGGATGGAAATATTCAAGGTTTTGCAAAGCAGCGCCAGGTCGCGATTAACCCACTTGCGCAACTCCCTTTTAAGACTCTTCTGCACGAACTTGGTCACGTAATATTGGGCCATAGCACTGAGGTAGATTTCGCTGACAGTGAAACCACGCCGCGTAGTCTGCGTGAGGTCGAAGCGGAATCCGTGGCGCTTCTTTGTTGTGAATCGTTGGGCCTTGAGGGAGCCGAGTATTGCAGAGGTTACGTGCAGAATTGGCTCAGCCGTGGAACTGGTTCTGAGTCCGAAATGATACCCGAAAAGAGCGCCCAAAAAATCTTCCGCGCCGCCGACCAAATCATCCGCGCCGGACGCCCCGAAATTGCTCCCGTGACAGCATAACAACTCCTGAGAAGGAACCGCGCCAGCCGAGGCAATAGCACTCGGCTGGCGCTTTTTTTTGGCCGGAAGCAACTGCGCTTGCGGCGCAGTTGCTTTGATGATTTCGACGGCAGCATCCGACCTAAACGGTCGCATATTCTTTGGCTGTGTTCCCACCCTAGACTCTTACTTGACGCCCTTCTCTACATTCCCAACTGAGGCTAAATGTCTCGCCCGTTTACCCGCGCCCTCACCTTAGAAACTTGGCTCACTTTCGGCTATCCTTCCTCGCGTCTCCCCAACCTACACGCCTCTCAATTTCCGTTCAGATCTAATTGCAAATTCAACCTCATATTCTGGTCGCAGAAGACGACCCGGATACGCCCGAACTAGTCCAACTCATCCTAAGTCGCACGGGCTTTCGAGTGTCTATGACAGGGCGATCCCGCCGAGGTTATGCCGCTACTTCTCACCGCTCGTTTTGATGCTCTCTTACTTGATAACTGGATGTCTAAAATTAACGGAATCGAACTCGCCGATTGATCCGATCTCGCGATCAAAAACTTCCGATTTTTTCTGCTCTGGCGCAGTCACAGAGGGCGATAAAAAGGCCGCGTTTGACGCCGGTGCTCAAGGTTATTTGGAAAGCCCTTTGACCCGGAAGAACTCACCACCACCTTACGCGCCGCCGTGAAGATTCAACCGACCTAGACCACCTTTCTCCGCTCAGTCTTTACCTCACTGATTCCGCGATCACACCCATACACTTTTCAGAGCACGATTCTTAGCGAACATCCAATTCAGGGTTTTTTACCCTGAATTAGCCTCCGCGATGATCCTCACTTCAGGACATTTTGTCCTGCCTATTCTCATTGCCAACAGTTTGCGGCAATGATTAATCAGCCTGCCGCACGTCTCGAAAAATCTCGACTGCGAACGAAACAAGAGCAAAGGTGCTGCGCACCTGAAGTAACTAGACACGACACCCCCGCGTAACTTGGGGTTGTTGCGTCTCGGCTTGTGTACGTTAGTTGCATCAGCAACTTACAGGCACTCGTATAGAGCGCCCCGTTAACAACGTTAACAGTCACGAATCAAGAGAACGCAGCCCATGAAAAAAAATTTAAATCGGATCAGGATCATTACTTTTCGCGTTACCGAGGACGAATACGCTGGCATCGCAAATGCATCTCTGGCCGCTGACGATGAGCCGAATAGTTGGTGCCGGAGTATGGCTCTGAACTCTATCAATAAAGCTCAAACTACCATTGACAATCGAGCGATCTACACCGAAATCGCTTGCTTGCGCCATCTGTTCCATCATGGCTTCAACATCCTATTCAGCAACGATAGCAACGCGCTGAAAGCATCCGCCTGGGACATGCTCGGCAAGTTTACCAATGACCACGCCAACGCCATTTATGAGCAGCTCCTAAAGGACCGGCTGCGGCGACGTCAGGGCTAACCCACTGTTGAAATTTGCAACAGCACCAGCCCGCTGCCCTGTCGAATTTTGCAACAGTACCAACTCGGCCCCTGTCGCTCTGTGCGACAGTGGCAGCACAGAACAGCGTTACGGCGGCAACTCCCCTGTCGCGCTTAATTCTCTGTCGGCAGCCCGCCCGCGCAACGCTCCGCTAACGCTGCGCGTCCTTCGCTGGCGCTACGGCCCTGCGGGTGCGCGGTCAGGCACCCAGCCGACGGAAAACTGGCGCTAAGGGGAAATGCCGTATTTTCGTGGGTTCCGCGATCATTGTCCGTTTTTCTTGCGCGCAACTTTTCCTGCGTCCGCGAGTTTCCTCACGTACTTTCATGGCCCATCTCCCCGCTTGGTCCAACCATCCTTACCGCAAGCAACAAACCGTGCAATGCAGCAACGCTACTGTAGTACATGCGGCGGCATGGCAAGTGCAGAGAGCAGAGCGAGACTAACGGACGGCTCACCTTAGCCGTCCGCATCTTGACTGACGGATTGATCGGATTGGCCCACCTTCCACGTTAGATCATCCGCCCTCTTGTCCCAATTCTCTAGTCCCGAATCAGGGAGATTTTTGCGTCGTGTTTAGTCCCAAAAAATCAGTCAAAAGAGTTGCGATTTTAGCTTCCGCATTTTACGCCATGATGACCATGAGTCCCGCGCCAATTTCCGTCGAGCAAGCGCTCGATTATTACCGGCAGGAGTACACCAATGCGAAGAACAATTACTACAGCGAAGCAGGCGCAGTTAGGGGCCGCTGGTGCGGCCAACTGGCCGAGGAATGGAACCTAAAAGGCGAAGTCTCCAGCGAGCAATACGAGCGCTTAGTTGAGGGTCAAGATCCGCACACCGGCGAGCAACTTATTCGCTCCGTTACCGCCCGCGAAATCGTTGACGAGAACGGTAAAGAGAAGCTCACGAGCACGCATCGCGCCGGTTGGGACATGACCTTCAGCGCCCCTAAATCCGGTTCCTTAGCCGCGCTGGTCGGGAAGGATGAACGCGTCATAGAAGCGCACATCGAGAGCCTCAACGAAGCCCTGAAAGAGGTTGAGAAATATCTGCAAGCACGGGGCGGCGGCGACAATCCAGCCATCACCACCGGCAAGATGATAGCGGTCCAATTTCTGCACACGTCCGCGCGCCCTGATCGCAAGAACGGTTACGCCGCGCCACAGCTTCACACCCATGTTGTGATCTTCAATATGACCCAATGTGAGGACGGCAAAGTGCGCTCCGTGCAGTCGCGTCAGTTGTACCGGACGCAGAAACTTGCGACGGCGATCTACCGCGCCCGTTTCGCGGAAAAACTACAAGCACTTGGTTACGAAATTCGCGTTGATCCACGCACCGGCGCACCGGAGATCAAAGGCTTCACAGAAGAATACTTGCAGGACAGCAGCCCCCGCCGCAGAGAAGTTTTGAGCGAAGCAGAAAAGATCAAAGAGCGCATGGCGAGCGAAGGAAAAACCGTTTCTGAGAACGCGAGATTGAAACAAGTTGCCGCCCGACTTAATCGCCGCAGCAAAAAGTTCGACCGTGACCTAATGGACACACGCGCCCTCGAACTGGACGTAAGGCACGGCTATCAAGCGCAACGTCTTGTAGCTGAAGCGCGGGCGCGCGGGCCGCTCCGCTTATCACAAAACGAGATTGAAAAACGCGCTCAGGAAGCAGTGACTTATGCTCGCGATAACGCCGTGCAAAAGGAAGCCGTGGCCGACGTTCGCAAGGTAAAGGCTGATGCCCTGGCACGCAATCTTGGCCTCACCACGCACGACGCGGTTATGACTGAATTGAACCGCCGTATGGAACGTGGCGAGTTCATCAATATCACGCGCCCGGAACACGAACCCGAAACCACAACTAAGCGCATGGTGGCGATGGAAAAGGAAAATATTCAGACCGTAATCGACGGCAAAGGAAAACATGCCGCCATCGTTCAACCGGAGCGCGTCGAAGGCATTGTTACGGCAACCGCCGAGCGTCAGCAACGCAAACTAAACACGAATCAGCAGACGGCCATTAAAGCGATCTTGTCGAGCACAGATCGCGTGCTTGGTCTGCAAGGCGGCGCGGGCACCGGCAAGACCACGGCGCTTTCCGTGGTCCGAGAGGTAGCCGAAAAGGAAGGTTATCAGGTGCGCGGTTTTGCGCCCACCACACGCGCCGCGAAGCAACTTAAGGAGAGCGGAATCCCGACCGAAACCCTCCAGATGTTTATCCGCCGGCGAAAGGAAAAGACGGCACCGGCGAAACGTCTTTTTGTGCTCGATGAAAGCTCACTCGCCAGCACGAAGAACCTCCACAAATTCTTTGCCCGCCTCAATCCCATAGCAGACAAAGTGCTCCTGGTCGGCGACGTGCGCCAGCATCAAGCGGTCGAAGCGGGACGCCCGTTTGAGCAGTTTCAAGAGCACGGCATGACTACCGTGCAACTAAGCGAGATCGTCAGGCAGCGCAATCTCAAACTGCGAAAAACGGTCAACGATTTATCACGCCGGAAAATACCGGAAGCAGTGGACCAACTTATCCGCCGAGGGAAGGTGATCGAGATCGCGAATGAGCAGGAACGTTTCGAAGCGATAGCCAAGAACTACTGCCAGAACCCGGTCGGGACTCTCGTGGTTTCGCCAGCCAATCGCGAACGCGAGCAGCTCAATTTGCGCATCCACAAACAACTACAGCGCGAAGGAAAGGTGAGCCGCGACGATCATCAGATCAAGGTTTACGTCAATCGGGATATGACCGGCCCGGAGCGTACCTTTGCCAATGCCTACCGACCCGGCGAGGACGTGATCCGCTACAACCACACCAGCAAGGTCTACAAGACGAAGCCGGGCGACTATGCAAAGGTCATCGCAAACAACCATGAGAAGAACGAGATCACGGTTCGCTTTGCTAATGGCCGCAAGCTCATTTATGACCCAAAACGACTTTCCGGCGTGAGTGTTTACAACGAGGCCGAGCGTGCCTTTGCAGTGGGCGATCGCGTGCAGTTTCGCGCTCCAAATAGAGCGAAACGGATCGCCAATGGCGAGCTCGGAACGATCACGAAAATCGAGGGGGAGCGAATAAGCCTAACCCTCGACAGCAAACGCGAAGTTAGTCTTGACCTGCGGTAGTTTCGCCACCTCGATCACGGCTACGCCGTCACCAGCCACTCATCGCAAGGACTAACTTTTGATCGCGTTCTGGTCAACGTTGATACGCGGCAATCAGCGCAACTAGTGAACGACCGCATGGCCTACGTTGCCATTTCCAGAGCACGCCACGATGCGCAGATCTATACCGACTCCGCGCAGAATCTACGCGACACTCTTGATCGCAGCACAAACAAGCAATCGGCGCTTGAAGCCACCAGAGACAGCCTATTGGACCTGCGAAAAGAACTCGATAAATTGAGACGCGATCCACTCGCACCACAGCAACAACCATCCACCGAGCACAGCTTAACCCAACCCCCAACTCACACCGCTCCAGCACCGACAAAAGCCGCCGAGCTTGAGACTGAAGGCCCGGAACTCGATCTCGGCGGACTGATTCTTTAATGACCAACTATTTACCCCGATGAGGTTTTAGCAATGACTACACGCATCGATTCAGCGACAGCAGCCAAGCGGCCACAGCTTCTTAAAGTGTCCGATGTTGCTCAACTACTGAATGTCAAACCACGAACGATCTACGAGATGGTTGCACAGGATCGCATCCCTTATCGCAAGCCGCCCGGCTCTAACATTCTTCGCTTTGATCTCGAAGAAATTCTGGAGTGGACGCGACGAAAATAACTAATGACTTGAGGGATCGATGCTGCTACCATGCGCCGCGTTCTCTTGGTGGCTGCAACGCTCAAGGAGAACACAATGTCTGTTTACAAACGAGGGTCGCATTGGCACTACCGCTTCCGAGTGCGACGCGTGCGTTACCGGGGAGCACTTCCCGAGGCCAGCACGAAGTGGGAAGCAGAACAAGCGGAAAGCAAGATCAAACAGGAGCTCTTTGAGAAGCGGTTTGAGGTCGAACAAAAGGGAACCGATCTTCTCTCAGATTTTCTCGACGATGTTTATCTCCCCTGGTCTAAGGTCAACAAAAAATCGTGGCGCGATGATGTCTATATGGTCCCGATGTTGAAAGCGCATTTCGAGGGAAAAGCGTTGCGTGAGATTTCAGTTCAGCTAGTCGAGAGGTTCAAAACTGATCGCATGAATACGCCAACCAAGAAGGGAACAGCACGACAACCGGCGACGGTCAATCGTGAGTTGAATCTGCTTAGTTCGGCGTTTTCACTTGCTGTCCTCTATGACAAAGCTGATTTCAATCCTTGCAGCAAAGTTGATCTTTTTCCGCTCGATAATCTTCGCTATCGGTACTTGCTACCCGAAGAAGAACCACGCCTCATAGCAGAACTCAACGGGCCTCGTGCTCACTTGAAGCCTGCCGTGATTGTTGCTCTCGGCACAGGAATGCGTCTTGGCGAACAGTTGAGAATGAAACGCAGTCAAGTGGATTTTCTTCGCAACATCGTCACGGCGCGAAAGACCAAGAACGGCAGACCGCGAGATATTCCTATGAACGATGAAGTCAGAGAAACGCTGGCTGAGTTGTGCAAGGACAAGCGGTCTGATGATTACGTTTTTGTTAGTCCTAAAGACGACGACGAGCGTCAGCGGGAAGTGAAGAAGGGCTTTAACACTGCCTGCCGACTCGCCGGTATCGAAGGACTAATCTGGAAGGATCTCAGAGCGACTTTCGGCACTCGCTTAGCCGAGGCCGGATGCGATGCTTTCACGATTGCTCAACTGTTGGGCCACTCCGATGTTCGTGTGACTATGCGTTACGTGAGGTCAGTTGAAGAAACAAAACGCGCGGCTGTTGAAGCGATCAAACTGAGTTCCCGAAAAAGTGTCCACAAATTGGCCACAAATGAAATACGGCCGCCAGTGCGGGCAGCCGTAAATGATTGAAAACAAATGGTGGAGCAGAGGGGGGTCGAACCCCTGACCTCCGCATTGCGAACGCGGCGCTCTGCCAAACTGAGCTACTGCCCCACGCGGAGTGCCATATTAGGAAGCGGTCCTTATTAGTGTCAAGCGCACGCTGTTATCACTAGTCAGTTCCGCAACAACGAGCGCGTCAATTCCCCAACAACGAGCGCGCGGCTCGATCGAGCGCTTCGTCGAGTTGCGCTACGTTGCGTCCGCCACCCTGCGCCATGTCCGGTTTGCCGCCACCACGACCTTCAAGCAACGTGCAGGCCTCGCTCATCAATACACTCATGTCGCCAACTGCGTCCGCAGAGCGAGCGAAAACCAGCCGCGCGGTATCCTTTTCACGGAACGCCAGCAATGCGACCGTTCGTGACTTCGCAATCAATGCGTGGACGACTCTCTTTATAAACTCGACATCGGACGCCCACGACTCGCCACCGCCAACTCCGAAGACGTAAACGACGATCCGTGTGCCGTCCGAAAGCGGCGCCGCAGCGGACCATAACTTCTCCGCCTCAACCTCAGCCACCACTTCTCCTAACGCCCGCACCTGACGGCGCAACTCCTTGTTCTCTTCGACCAATTGCGCTGCGTGTTGCGCCACGTCGTCGCGTCCCGTACTGAACAACGCCGCCACTTCGCGCGCACTCCTGTTTGCCTTCCGATAATCCGCCAGCGCGCGCATGCCCGCGACAAACTCAACTCGCGTCAAACCCTTCGCGCGTTCCCACGAACGCATCGCGATCATTCCCACTTCACCTGTGCGATACGCGTGCGTGCCGCCACACGGCGTCAGATCAAAACCTTCGATCTCGATCAACCGCAACTCGCCTTCACGCGACGGCTCCTTGCGCAATGGCATCGCCGCTGCTTCAGCGGCACTCACGTTGTGAATCGTGATGGCCCGGTCTTCCCAAACGACGTTGTTCGCGAGCTCAACCGCACGCTCGATAATCTCATTCGTCGGGTTAACCAGGTCGATATCGATCTCGCACGTTGTTTCCAGCACGCGAAAACTCTTCGTGGGCGCGTTGAAGAGATTTACGAAAGCCTGCGAAAGAATGTGCTGCCCGGTGTGTTGTTGCATGTGGTCCAACCGTCGCGACCAGTCAATTCTCCCGGCCACAATCGCGTCCTTTGCCGGCGCAGCTCCTTGCACGACGTGCAGCACGCCGCGTTCACCGTCGTCAATGCACTCCACCACCCGCGAGCCGTTGAGCGTGCCGGTGTCGCTCGGTTGACCACCGCCGGTCGGATAGAACGCAGTGCGATCCAGCACCACCGCGGTCCAACCACTGACGCGTTCAGTGACGTCAACTACTCGAGCTTCAAACTCGATGAGATGTGAATCCTGATAGTAGAGGCGTTCGGTCGAAGGCATCGGAAATATTTAGCCACGGATGCCACAGATTAACATAGAATCCGCGCATGATAATTCGTCTACGCAGAGTGCTTCTTGGGCTAGTGGTCGTTGCCGCATTAAGTGGCCTTGTTGCTGCACAAGAGCCACCATTGAAATCGATTACCTACCGGCTCGCGATGACTCGCCCAAACTCACATCTGTTCGAAGTGGCGATTGAAATCGAACTTCCCGACGAGTTGAAAAACAAACCGCTGCAATTCCAGATGCCCAGGTGGTCGCCCGGTCGTTATGCGATCTTCGATTTCGCCAAAAACGTCCAGGAGTTTCGCGCGGTTGATGGCGTCTGCCCGTCCCCAACGCCGTGCGCAGACAAAACCACGCGCGCGGTCACACGCGTCGACAATCAAACGTGGAGTGTCGTGCCGGCAGGAAGCACAACGCTGACCGTCTCCTACAAAGTCTTTGCCAACGATCTCTCCGGAACCTTTTCCCAGCTCGACGAACGTCACGCGAACTACAACGGCGGCTCGATTTTCATGTACGTCGTCAACCATAAACCCGATCCAGTGAAGTTGATGATTCAACCTCCCGCCGGCTGGAGGATCGTCAACGGCCGCATGGACCACGCGGGCCAAGTTGAGTGGCAGTTTCCCAACTGGGACATCATGATTGATACACCGACCGAGATCGCTCCCGACTGGTCCGAAGAGGCTTTCGAGGTCGGCGGCAAGAAGTATCATGTTGTCGTTCATTCATTTGGTCCAGAAGGAGGGAAGCGGCCGGCACTCGTGCGCGACATGGAAAAGATCGTGCGCGCGGAGGTGGTGATGTGGGGACCACCGGAGTTTACGGAATACACCTTTCTGATTCACTTCGCGGCAGATGATCACTCGGGCGATGGAATGGAGCACCTTACTTCCACGCAGATCATCGAGCCGGGCGCTCTCGGCGAGCCCGGCGTTTACGAAGACACGCTGGGCACCGTATCGCACGAGTTCTTTCACGTCTGGAACGTGAAGCGGCTGCGCCCCTTTGAGCTTGGACCATGGGACTTCACTCAACCCGCCAACACGCGCGGACTCTGGGTCGCTGAAGGCTTCACCAATTACTACGGTCATCTCATGTTGCGCCGCGCGGGATTGTGGGACGACAAAAAGTTTCTCGCTCGTGAAGCGCAAACGATCCGCGGCATCGAGAGCGCGCAGGGAAGTCGTTTGATGAGCGCGGAAGCATCGTCCCTTTCCGCTCCGTTCATCGACGATGCACCGCACTCGCAACTGACCAATCTTGAAAACACCGCCATCAGCTACTACCCGAAGGGTGAACTGATCGGTATGGTGATGGACCTTCTGATTCGTGGACGCACGAAAGGCAAGTCGTCGCTGGACGACGCCCTGCGACGCATGTATGAAGAGTTTTATCTGAATGGTCCAAACGGCAGCTATTACCTGCGTGGCCGTGGTTATCACACGGAGGATCTCGAACGTGTTGTTTCCGATATGGCGGGCGCGGAGTTTCACGATTTCTTCAAAAGGTACGTTCGTGATGTTGAGGTGCTGCCTTACGACGAGGCCTTCGGATACGCCGGTCTTCGCCTGGTGAAGACGCAAGCGAAGGAGCCTTTTAATGCAGGGCTAGCGGTCGAGTTTGAGGGTGATGCTGCCGTCATCGAGAGCGTGCGTAATTATTCGCCCGCAGAGAACGCGGGGTTGCAACAGAACGATGAGATCGTGTCGTTAGCGGGGAAGAGAGTTATGAAGGACACGTGGCTGAAAACGTTAGGGCGTTACAAGCAAGGTGACTCGATTCCGATTGTCGTGAAGCGCAACCGCCGTACGCTCAAGAAGGAGATCATTTTGGGAGAGCCGGAGCGGTTTGAATACAGGATTGAAGAAAAAGCGGATGCCACCGATCAGCAGCAAGCACTGCGCGCCGCGT
This sequence comes from Pyrinomonadaceae bacterium, assembly GCA_036506775.1. Lineage (GTDB taxonomy): Bacteria > Acidobacteriota > Blastocatellia > Pyrinomonadales > Pyrinomonadaceae > PSRF01. The sequence goes on from DASXRE010000134.1 coordinate 13,214, forward strand.
GGCTAAATGGCAAATGAAGCAGCGATGGCTTTAAGGGACGATCACCTCCAGCGACTCAGGTGCGATCTCGAATCGCATCGGCAACTGACCGATCAACTCTCCATCAACCTGCACCGGCGCCTCGCCTGTAGCCCTCACACTCGCTGTCTTCACAAAACGCACGCCGGGTTTGTTCCGCGGCATGCCCGCGCGCACAGCGTACGAAAGCAATTGCAGATAACGAAAACGGCTCAACGTCTCGATCAGGCAGATCTCAAACAGCGGCTCTTCAAGACGCGCGCCAGGCGTGATCAAAAGATCACCTCCGTAACGCGCCGCCTTCCCAATTGCAGCAAACGTTCCGATGTAGCGGTGTCCTTCAATTTCGAGCGTGAAAGGTGTCGGTTGCCAGTCCGCTAAGTGACTGAGACCAGAGATCCAGAACGCGCCTTTACCGATGCGCTTCTTTAGCCGCGGTTGCACGCGTTGGACCACCGAGGCGTCGAGACCAATGCCGGCCATCAAGACGAAGAGCCGGCTCGTTCCGGTCATTTCTTCGATCGCCAGTCCGAGATGAATGCGACGCGAATTGCCCTGCGCGGCGACCAGAGTAGCCTGTTCATCATCGAGTGGGAGCTTTAGTTCACGCGCGAGAACGTTGGCGGTGCCGCGCGGGATGATCGCCAGACGCGCTTTGCTGCCGGCGAGTGCCTGAATCGCTTCATTGATCGTTCCATCACCGCCCGCGACGATCACGTCTCGACTTCCGTTGCGAGCGGCGCGCGCGGCGATGTCGGTAGCTTCGCCGGGAGCGCCCGTGAGTTTAACTTCGACTTCCACGCCTAGTGATCTGAGTTGTGAGGCGACCTCCTCGATTGGTCTAAAACGGCGCGAACCATATCGCCCCGTCTTGGGATTGGAGATCAGAACTGCTTGGCGGGCCACGGATTCACACGCATGAGACAGATTATTCGAGACGATAGTTTGGAGCTTCCTTGGTGATGATCACGTCGTGCACGTGCGATTCTTTCAAACCGGCGGAGGTGATGCGCAGGAAACGAGTCTTCTCCTGAAACTCGTTGATGTTGTGGCAGCCGGTATAGCCCATTCCGGAACGAAGTCCGCCGACGAGCTGGGTGACCATGTCCGCGAGAGTTCCTTTGTAGGGCACACGGCCTTCGATACCTTCGGGCACCAGCTTTGACTCACTCACGCCCAAGTCTTGTGCGTAACGATCGCGTGAGCCCTCACGCATGGCGCCAATCGATCCCATGCCGCGATACGTTTTGAACGAGCGGCCCTGAAACAGGATCACTTCGCCCGGCGCTTCTTCAGTGCCCGCGAACAACGACCCGATCATGACAACATCTGCGCCCGCGGCGATAGCTTTGGCAACGTCGCCGGAAAACTTCACGCCGCCATCGGAGATCACCGGCACTTTACCGCGCGCAGCTTTCACGCAACTCGCTATCGCAGTGATCTGCGGCACGCCAGCGCCAGTCACCACGCGCGTGGTACAGATCGATCCTGGTCCAATGCCGACCTTGATCGCATCGACTCCCGCGTCGATCAGTTCCTGCGCGCCCGCCGTAGTGCCGACGTTGCCTGCGATCACATCCGTCTCGGAGTGTCGCTGTTTGATCTCTTTCACTGCTTCGATCACGCGCGACGAGTGGCCGTGGGCGGTATCGATCACCAGACAATCAACACGCGCGCGCACCAGTTCATCGGCGCGTTCGCGATAATCGCCAGTCGCTCCGATTGCCGCCGCGATGCGGAGCCGGCCGAGATTATCTTTCGCAGCGGATGGATACTTGATCGCCTTCTGGATGTCTTTGACGGTGATCAGTCCTTTTATATGTTTGTCGTCATCGACGACCAGCAGTTTCTCGATGCGGTGTTTTTGCAACACCGTCTTCGCCTGATCGAGTGTGGTGCCGACCGGAACTGTGACGAGCGGTTGTTTCGTCATCACTTCCGAAACTGGAATGTCAAACCTGGTTTCAAAACGCAGATCGCGATTAGTGATAATACCGACGAGATGGCCACTCTCATCGACGACGGGTACGCCACTAATATGAAAGCGCTCCATTACCTGGAGCGCTTCGCGTACGGGCCGGTCCGGTCTGATCGTTACCGGATCGACGATCATTCCGGATTCGGAGCGTTTGACCTTGTCGACCTCCTCCGCCTGCCGCTCGATGCTGAGATTCTTGTGAATGACGCCGATGCCGCCTTGCTGGGCGAGAGCGATCGCCAACGACGCTTCGGTGACGGTATCCATCGCGGCCGAGCACAAAGGGATTTGCAGCCGGATGTTACGCGTGAATTGTGTGGCGGTGTCAGTCTCGTAAGGCAGAACGTCGGAGCGGTCGGGAACCAGGAGTACGTCGTCGAAAGTAAGTCCTTCAAAAATATCTGCTGTGATCATGTGCCCCTAAATCTGTCGTTGCTGATGTGAGGCCATTATACATAGGTGTGTGGGTTTGGCTCAGCGCGAAAAACAGTTCGCTGTTGCGAGGCTCAACTTCGGCGCGTTTTTGAAACCAATGCAACGCGGCTAACGCCGCTGCGGTCAGTATCGCCAGAATCAGAATCGCGAGAATCACTGTGAGCACTGGCGAACGCGTGGCTGGCGTATCGGTGTAAACCTTCGAATGCATCGGATGCGTGCTGACTTCGTCCGTTAATTCGTCGCCGTGCTCGCGCAGGTAACGCGTGTAGCCTTCGATCGCTTCGTGCTCGTCGTAGCCGACGCACTTCGCGTAGGCCTTTATAAAGCTGCGAGTAAAGACACCGCCGGGCAGGCGCTTGTAGTCGTTGGCTTCAATCGCCTCGAGATAGTGGACCGAGATTCTGGTCTGATCGCAGATTTCGCGCAGGCCGATACCGCGCGCCTCGCGTGCGAGTCGCAACTGTTCGCCGATAGTCGCTGCCATCTCCAATCGCTCGTTCCTGGCGTTGGCTTGGTGGACTGACTCCGGGCGAAGCTCCGGAGCGGTTACTTAATTAGTTTAATGAACCACGCGTCCCTTGTCAGGCCGCTGTATGAACGCGCACAACTCCCACTTTTTCTGCACTATAGCTTGGCCTGCTAAACGGTGTCAAACTTTAGACCTAAAACGGTCGTTGACTTCGGCGATTATCGAGAGTAGGCTTCGGCCGCTACTGCGCCTTAGGCTAAATTTCTCACGAGTTCGTCCTTGCACACTCATTGTTCTTGGCCTGATGCCATACCTACTAACCTAATTGACAGTTTGCGTCGGGTTTCCAGGAGAGCTTAGCTCGGGAACAGAGAACCATCGCGATTCACAGGTGGAGGAAAACTGACATGGCAAAAAAAGATCAACGCGTCCGACATTTCTTTGAAGAGCACTGGAAAGTCCTTCTTACGCTGCTCGGGTTGATCGCGCTTGGTGTGGGAGTAACTTTGGGAACTGTTGCTCTAGACAGGTACTTTGATACCGGTACAGCTTCCAGGGGATTAGACTGGGGCCCAGCGCTTCTGCTGAAGGTGGCGGATCATGTCGGACTCGGGCTCTTCTCGGTGGCGATACTCGGAATAATCATCGAATTGCCCCATATGAAAGAGTATTTCCGGAAGCTCATTGAGAATACGATCATCAGTAAGGCCTTCATCAAGCAGTTGAATAAATCTGAGCAAGAGAGATTACAGGAAAGAACTCTCGAAGCTTTTTTTGGTGTCGAGGAACTTAACCAGGAAGGGGGCTTTTACAAGTTCTACGTCAACAAGATCCGCAGTCATATTGGCGGTCCGTTTCGGAAGTCTACCAACTTTGAAACCGTGGTTGAGCTAGTTCCGAATCGCGACTCTTACAAGATTACTGACACTATCGCGTATTCCTGTAAGAAGGGTGCTGAAGGGATCCAGCCGAAAGTCGTTTGGACTACAGAATGGGACGAAATCGAAGACATTCTACAATTGGACATCACGGCAACGAGGCCAGAGCAAGGCGCGATAGCTGATTGGTATTCCTTCAATAAAGCGACCAATCAGTGCCACAGGTCATTGAAACCGTATCCGCGCGGCCACGGTTTTACACTGCCGTTAGATCATTATGGTTCGTGCGACGGGCTGGTAATTCAAGTAAGGGTAACTTATCTGGTTTCCCGCGAACGTCCATTGTCGTGGAGCATGCCCTGTCTTTCCGACGGCTTTTCGGGAGAGATCCAGTTCCCGAGCAACCTGGAAATCTTCGTGGACCTATTTGGGTTGAGCGAGGACGCGTTGCCAGATAAAGCGAATCTTCCGCAGGAGAATGGGTTCTGGAAATACAAAATTGCTCATTCAGACTGGCTGTTGCCCGACGACGGTTTCAGTTTTTACTTTCGGCCCAAAAAGGTGAGCGCTGCACTACCGGCTCCTGCACCGCCGCCGGCTGCACCCGCGCGGCCGGCGCCGGCACAAAGCAACCAGTAAGCTTCATTTTTTCCACTCAAGCACCTGATCCAGTTTCCTGACCACGACCGGGTTGTAACCCGGCCTGGCTTTCTGATAGACAACGCGCGCCAACGCCCTGCCCCGCTCTGACTTGACCAACTCCTCGTAAAGAGGCTTGATGAGTCTCTCGCGTCCAACGGAAACCAGGAACTCTTCCAAGCGATCGACAGTCGGCGAATAGCCGGCGCGAATAGTCATCAACAGCCATTGATAAACAATCTCGCTGTTTTGCGAATGCGTTAACTGAAACTGCCTGTCGAGTTCTGACAGTCTATGTTGTTCCAGATCATGCGGCAGGTAATTCAGGAAATGTAACCATTCTTGGACGTTCCATGAAGAAGCGTCCAAATCGGCAACCGATTTCCGTCCCTCCAACCAGGTTTGTGCTTCGGTTTCTACGACCTTAAAGGCAGGAGACGAAGGTAGCGGAGCCGACGCCGGAATGCCGGGTTCAAAAAGCCATTCAGCAATGGGAATCGAGTCCGCGGTGGCGGGATCCTGCTGAAGCAAATTCTCTTTTAGATAAGCAACAAAATCGCGCGTGGTGATGCTCTGAAAAGAAAAGTGATCAAAATAGTCGCGAAGGAATTGATCAAAACGAGGTCGGCCGAAAATCTTTTCTAATTGCAGCAGAAACAGCGCGCCCTTTTCGTAAGGAATCTTTGTGATGCAGTCTTCAGGATCGCCGTCATTGCAACTGCCATGTAGCAGCTCTTTTTTATCATCCAGCCGAGCGATCTCTGCCTTAAGCTCTGCTACACCAAGTGACGCCTCCATCTCCGCTCGCGGTTTTCCATAGATCTCTTCAAGCAATCTTCGTTCGACGTAGACGGAGAACCCTTCATTGAGCCAGAAGTCGTTCCAAGTGGCATTGGTAACCAGGTTCCCGGCCCACGAATGAGCAATCTCATGTGCGATTACGGCGACCAGACTCTTATCGCCGGCCAGGATTGTCGGCGTTGCAAACGTCAACCGTGGATTTTCCATCCCGCCAACAGGAAAACTCGGCGGCAGAACGAGCACATCGTAGCGTTCCCAACGATATGGGCCATATAACTTCTCGATTCGCTCGAGCATTACTTCGAGATCCGAGAATTCAGCCGCGGCCGCTTCAACTACGGATTTCTCGGCATAAACTCCCGTCCTTGGACCGATAGGCTTGAAACTAAGCTTCCCCACCGCCAATGCTATTAAGTAGGACGGAATCGGCTGGGGCATCTCGAAAAAATAATGACCTTTGTCGAGAACTTGTGGGTTATTGGCCGCGCCCATCACTGCCATGAGGTTTTCCGGGCAGTTGATTTTCGCGCGAAAGGTCATTCGCACCTGCGGTGAGTCCTGGAGCGGCAGCCAACTCCTGGCGTTGATTGCTTGAGATTGCGTCAGCAGAAAAGGATCATTTTTTTCGGCTGTATGTCGCGGTTCAAGCCACTGTAGTCCGCGCGCCTCAGGGCTGGTGGAATACTCGATTCGTATGCGATCGGCACCCTCCAGCAGTTCAACTCGCATCGGCGCACCGAGAACTGGATCGGCGGCGCCAAGCTGAAACCTTGCAGTTTGATAGGCGTCGCCCCCGGACGCGCACTGGACCTTTAGAATGGTTAGGTCCATCGTGTCGAGAACGACATGAGACACTTGGCTATTGAGGCGTTCCAAAAACAGGACAGTCGTGCCGTGTAGCGTTCTTTCGGCGAACGATACGTTTAAGTTTACGTTGATGTGGCGGACCCTGACGTCCTGTGGGTTGGAGAATGAGTGTGGATCTCTTGGCGGAGGATTTTCAAAACTTCGTTCGACAGTCGAGTGAAACCTTCTCGTGTCAAGTGGAAACGATTGCGATGACATGTTGGATAATCTAAGTCGACCGGCCTAATTGATCAAGAAGCCTGACAGATATAGGGATCCACAGCGGTGCTTCGCCTTCCAAATCTCGCTCTCTTGCTCTTTGTCGCTCGCAGTGATAGGTTGACGCCAACGGTGACCCGGTTTAGTCGTTTTAATCTCTACAATAGACAAAGTGAGGATAAAGAGATGCCCCTGGAAGCACTCGGAATGGTTGAGACCAAAGGATTCGTGGGCGCAGTCGAAGCCGCGGACGCGATGGTCAAAGCGGCGAATGTACAACTGCTCGGCAAGGAGTATATCGGCGCAGGCTACGTGACGATCTTTGTGCGCGGCGATGTCGGCGCGGTGAAAGCCGCAACCGACGCGGGTGCGGCAGCGGCGCGAAGGGTCGGTGAACTTATTAGTGTGCACGTCATTCCAAGGCCTCACGCTGAGGTTGAACGTGTACTCCCCGTCAATGGACGCACCGGTTTGAGTCCGGACGAGGCAGCTTTACAGGGCGGCGCACGCGGACAACTGGGCCAGGGCGATCAGGGTCGCTCGCTCAGTTCCGGCGCCCGCGAAGCGAACAAGGAACGAGCGAGGTAATTGCCAATTGTCGATTGCCGGTTTCCGATTTGAAAAACCTCCGCCTCCTGGTCGGCAGTCGGCAATTGGAAATTGGCAATATGCGGAGGCGTTATGTCAGTAGATAAGGATTTGGTTTCGGTACAACAGTCGCGGGATCTAGTCGAGGCAGCACATCGCGCGCAAGCCGAAGTGGCCCAGTTCGATCAGGCAAAGATCGATCGAATCTGCGAGGCGATGGCCAAAGCGGCGCTGCGCGAGGCGGCGCGGCTCGGCGCCATGGCGGTGGAAGAGACCGGGTACGGAATTCCCGCCGACAAGCAGGAAAAGAACCGCTTCGCGGCCGAAGATGTCTGGAATTACTTTCGCGGGCTGCGTACGAAAGGCGTCGTTTCCGAGTCCAAAGACGTTGTAGAGATTGCCAGTCCGCGCGGCGTTGTTGCCGGAATCATTCCTTCGACCAATCCGACCTCAACTGCAATCTTCAAGATCCTGATCGCCATCAAGTCGCGCAACACGGTTGTGCTTTCACCTCATCCATCGGCTGCGAAATGTATCAACGAAACTGCGCGCGTGATGCGTGAAGCGGGAATGAAAGAAGGTCTGCCGGCAGACGCGATCGGATGCATGACGACTGCCACGATCGAAGGCACCGAGACCTTGATGAAGCATAAACAGACAGCCGTGATTCTTGCCACCGGCGGCATCGGTCTCGTGCGAGCCGCCTATTCATCAGGCAAACCGGCTTTCGGAGTTGGACCAGGTAACGTTCCGGTTTGCATCGAACGCACCGCGGACGTTCCCAAAGCCGTGCAGGACATCTTGACTAGCAAGTGTTTTGACAACGGCACCATCTGCGCTTCAGAGCAAGCGGTGATTTGCGACGCGCCGATCGAACAGGCGGTTCGCGAACAGTTCAAACTTCAGGGCGCGCATTTTCTTTCTGCAGCGGAAGCAGATCAACTCGGCAAAGTCGTGGCGACGCCCCAACGCTCATTAAATCCCGCAATAGTTGGCAGGTCGGTGGAAGTGATTGCCGCGATGGCTGGTCTGAACGTGCCGCCGGGTACGCGCTGCTTGCTCGCGGACGTTGGCGGCGTCGGACGCGACTTTTCTTTATCAATGGAAAAGCTTTCGCCGATCCTCGCCTTTTACGTGGCTGACGGTCTGGCGCAAGCGGCGAAACGGAGTCAGGAAGTGCTGGCGTACGGCGGGATGGGCCACACCGCCGGCATTCACACGCGCTCGCGCGAGGCTGCGGTGCAGTTCGGCGCGGAGATGCCGGCGTCGCGCATCACCGTGAACACGCCGACGACCCATGGAGCGATCGGGTTCTCGACTGCTTTGCCGCCGTCGATGACGCTGGGTTGTGGCTCCTGGGGTGGCAACGTCACTTCCGACAACGTATCACCCCTGCATCTGATGGACATCAAGCGAGTCGCGTTTGAGACACGACCGGTGAAGAGCGTTCGTCCGGCAGTTGGCGTGCAGACGGTGGCCAGTGCGGCCCAAGTACAACCGGCGGCTCCCGCGCCTGTCGTCGCGGGCGGTAAGATTGATCGTCAGGAGATCGCGGCGATCGTGGATCGATTCCTGGCCGGCAAACGAATCGAACCTCCTGAGGTTTCTGCGCCGCTGCCCGAACCGGAGATCGAACCTGAGGCAGGAAGTATGTACTCGGGTTCAACAGGGAAGATTGCTGAGCCAGTGAGCAAGCCCGCACCTCCGCAATCAACCAACGGCAACAAAGCGGCCGTCGATTTTGTCAGCGAAGACGACGTGCGCCGGGCGATCCAGAAGGGTGAGAAGATCTACATAAACGCGAAAACGATTATTACGCCCGCGGCGCGCGACATCGCTGAACCAGCGGAGGTATTCGCGAAAGTCTAATGTTTCTGGCAAAGGTAGTAGGCACCGTCTGGTCCACCAAGAAGACGCCCGATCTCGAAGGCGTCCGGTTCCTCATCGTTCACCCTTACGATCTCGACAAAGAACCAACGCGAAACATCGTCGTAGTTGCTGATCGTCTCGGAGCGGGAACGGGCGAGATGGTGATGTGTGCTTTCGGCAAAGCTGCGAGAACGGCGATCGGAAATCAGGACATGTCCATCGAGGCCGCAGTCGTCGGTATTGTTGATCGCGTAGACATCAACGACACGCTTTCCGAAGAGATGCGCGATGCAGCGCACCGGCTCGCGCAAGAGAACGGCAGACCCTGAGTACATTGTCGATTGGCGATTGCCGAGTTCCAATTGGCAATCGGCAATCGCAAATCGAAAATCAGTACATGGCCAACGAGGATTTGATCTATCGTATTACCCGCGCTGTTTACGAACGTCTAGGTCCCGGCGCGGATGAACAGATGGTTGAGCAGTTGGTCACGGATATTTACCGCGAAGTAAATCCGTCCAATCCTTCACCCGCCAGTGCCAAGCCTTCAGGTTCCTCCGAACGCATGATTATTTCCGTCTTCGGGATGGACCACCCGGGAATCGTGGCGGGTGTTTCACAGATTCTTGCCGAAGCAGGTTGCAGTATCGTCGATATCAATCAAACCGTGGTGCAGGGAAAGTTTGCCATGGTGATCATTGCCGACACTTCGCGTGCGCGTGAGAGCACCGCTGAGTTGAAAGATCGACTGCGCCGCGAAGGAGAACTTCTGGGCGTGCGCATCTACGCCCAGCGCGAAGACCTTTTCAACGCGATGCATCGAGTGTAAAAAGTCGTACCGGCCGTCTATGTCTGAGCCCGAAATTGCCCGACGCTGTCCGTTCTGTGGAGTCTCGCTCCGCCAGCGCGCTCTGTATTGTCCGCAGTGCGGGCAGCAAATCAGTGACAACGAAATCGGTGAGAATCCCGCTCCTTCTCCTTCCGGACTGATTGGAGTCGCTGATAACGTGCGCGATCGCGTCGAAAAGATAAAGCACGTCTCCAGTGTGATGATCGATCAGGCGGCGTACGATCCGAGCTTGCGTTTCCTGCTGGTCGCCGGCGTAGTCTTCGTGCTTTTCCTCATTCTGCTCATTCTCAACAAGGTGATCGGCTAAACGGATGGAATACACTCAGGCCGAGATCCTGCAAACCGTCACCATGACCGAGATGGAGCATCTCGACGTGCGCACGGTCACACTCGGCCTCAGCCTGCTCGATTGCAGCAGCGACTCCATGTCGACCATCGCGCAAAAAGCCGGCGAGAAGATTCGCCGCGTAGCGGCGCGTCTCGTGCAAACGGTCGACGAGATCGGAAACGAGTTCGGCATTCGCGTCGCGAACAAGCGCATCGCAATCACACCCGTCTCACTGCTCACCGAAGGCGCGAAAGGAAATCCGGTCGAACTCGCCTGCGCCATCGACGACGCAGCAGGCGCGGTCGGCGTCGACTTCATCGGCGGCTACTCCGCGCTCGTCCCGAAAGGCGCTACACCGTCGGAAATCGTGTTTCTTGATTCCATTCCTGAAGCACTCTCGAGCACTTCCCGTTTGTGTTCGTCCGTGAACGCCGCCACCACCCGAGCCGGTATCAACATGGACGTGGTGGCCCAAGTGGGGCGCATCATCAAAGCCGCTGCGGAGCGCACGCGCGATCAGGGCGGACTCGCCTGCGCGAAGTTCGTCTGTTTCGCTAACGCTGTCGAAGACAATCCTTTCATGGCCGGCGCGTTTCATGGCGTCAGCGAAGCGGAGGCAGTGATCAATGTCGGCGTGTCAGGACCGGGCGTGGTCCATCATGCCGTCAGACATGCCGATCGCACGCTGCCGTTGCAGGAGTTGGCGGAAACGATCAAGAAACTCTCTTTCAAACTCTCGCGCGCGGGTGAGCTCGTGGGCCGCGAAGCGGCGCGTCGCCTCGGACTGCCATTCGGCATCATCGATCTTTCACTGGCGCCAACGCCTGTTCGTGGCGACTCAGTCGCCAACATCATCGAAGCGATGGGTTTCGAACGAGCCGGCACACACGGAACGACCGCCGCACTCGCGCTGCTGACCGACGCAGTGAAGAAAGGCGGCGCGATGGCCAGCGGCTCCGTTGGCGGAATGAGTGGCGCGTTCATTCCGGTTTCGGAAGACGCCGGAATGATCGAAGCAGCGCAGGCCGGCGCGTTATCGCTTGAGAAACTGGAAGCGTGGACCAGCGTCTGCTCGGTTGGAATCGACATGGTGGCGGTGCCGGGCTCGACTTCCGCTGAAACGATCGCCGCAATTATCGCCGACGAGATGGCGATCGGCGTGATGAATAACAAGACCACAGCGGTGCGGATCATTCCGGTGCCGGGTCGCGATGTCGGCGACATGGTTGAGTTTGGCGGTTTGCTGGGCAGTGCGCCGATTATGCCGGTGAGTGCTTTCTCGTGCGCGGAGTTTATTCATCGTGGTGGTCACATTCCCGCGCCGATCCAGTCGTTGCGAAACTGAGGGAGCGCGGGCGGCTCGCCCGCAGGAAACAATTGCGCCCTGAGCGTATGCAAATGCGGGCGAGCCGCCCGCGGTCCGGCAACCCGTGTTAAGCTGTCGCTAGGAGACTCTAATGCCTGAAGCACTCGGAATGATCGAATGTCGCGGACTCGTGGCGATGATCGAAGCTGCGGATGCGATGGTGAAAGCTGCAAATGTTCGTCTGGTTGGCTGGGAGAAAATCGACGCCGGTCTCGTGACGGCCATCGTGCGCGGCGACGTCGCCGCAGTGCGCAGCGCCGTAGATGTGGGCGCCGCAGCGGCAAAGAGAGTCGGTGAAGTAGTAGCCACTCATGTGATCCCTCAACCGCATTCAGACGTCGACGAAGGCTTGCCGGTGTTGCACACCGGTGAGACCACGCGCAAGAAGATCAGCGGTTCGGTCAGGCCCAAATCCTGAAGCCCCTCCATTTTCCACGAATCCTTTTGGAGAGGATCGATGGCCCAAAAAAAAGGAAACGTATTTAGTCGGAGTCTCGAGAAGTTTTCCCATCAGGCGACAAAAGCAACCGGCACGTCTCTCGCGTTCGTGTTGGCCGTGACGGTAGTGCTTGTCTGGCTAATCAGTGGTCCAATCTTCCGGTTTTCCGATACGTGGCAACTGGTAATTAATACCGGCACTACTATCATCACCTTTCTGATGGTGTTCTTGATCCAGCGGGCACAGAACAAGGACGCGGTTGCACTACACCTGAAACTCAATGAGATCGTGGCTGCGCTCGAAGGCGCCAGTAATCGCCTGATCGACGTTGAAGACCTGAGTGAAGCCGAGATCGACGCGCTGCGCAAGTATTACCGGAGACTGATCGAACTGGCGCGCAAGGACGACAATCTCACCCATACGCATTCGATCGAGGAAGCGGCTTCTCGCCACGGCACGAAGTACAAAATCAAAGTCAAATGATGTCTCCCGCAAATTCAACTTTTAAGGAGGAGGTGACGTGAACGAAGACCCCCAATCCAATGGCCAGGCCCTGAGCGATAGAGCCGAAAGCCTTTCGCGAGTGACGTTTTTCAAGCGTCTCGAGCGTGATGAACTCGAACGACTGGCAACACGCGTCGACCAAGTGAAATTCGGCGGCGGTGAAACCATCTTCAACGAGAACGACAAAGGCGATGCGCTCTACGTCGTTGACAGCGGTTCGGTGCGCATCTGGGTGATCGATGAAGACGCCGAACCAGTCACGCTCTCCGAACTAACAGAAGGAGAGTTTTTTGGTGAGCTCGCGGTGCTCGACCGTGGACCAAGATCGACCAACGCGACAGCCATCGGCGATACCTCATTGCATCGTTTGAGCAGTGATGACTTTCAGCAGTTTCTGCTGCAACATCCGGAAGCTTCGATCGACGTGATCTGTGCGATCGGCGCGCGCATGCGCCAAACCAACGCACTTGTCATGACGCGAGTCACGCGCAACATCAACGTCGAAATGGAAGAGAAGACAACGGTGGGCCAACACGTCGCCGACAAGGTGGCGTCGTTTGGCGGCTCGTGGACATTTATTGGAATCTATTCGGTCTTTTTACTTGTGTGGATAGCTGTGAACTCGTTTGTGCTGATCCGTTCCGGCGGCGGCCCGAACGGACTACAGTTTGATCCTTATCCTTACATCCTACTGAATCTCATGCTGTCGATGACCGCGGCCTTGCAGGCGCCGATCATCATGATGTCTCAGAACCGCGCGGCGTATAAAGATCGGCTCGCGGCGGAGCAGGATTTCAGGGTGAACCTGAAGAGTGAGCTGCTGCTGGAAGAACTGATGCGCCGGGCCAAGGCACGTGACGGTCAGGTGCAGGAGATCGTTGAGGGCATCCACAGATTGCACAGAGAGAACTCTGTCTAACCTGTGGATGACTTCTGGTTGAGTTGTGAGCCAGCGCTACTTGTCGTGACGTAGCGCTACTCCCTGGAGTGCGGGGACTTGTCACCGCTTTGGCCAAAGCGCCGACAAGTCGGCGCACTCCAAGGAGGCGTCCGGTGCAATCTTTCTCGCTAGGGTCTCTTCGCGCCCGTCGCGGGTAGTCGCACTGCGGGTGGCTTCGGTGTGTTGCCGGTGTGGCCTTCTTTTCGCGCCAGCCGTCCCGTCCTCGTCAAGGCGATTCGCTTGTCGCCGCTCGCCGGCTGGTCCACCGCCACCTTGATCGCCCGAAAAGTTCCGTCCGGAGTCTTGTTGGTCGGGTTGTAGGCGATCACATACTGCGTGCGCAGGTCGCGAATGATCTCGCTGGCGATCTGCGGCAGGTCGGCGATCGAATCCGGAAAGAAAGCGCGCCCGCCGGTTTCAGTCGCGAGCTTGTTAATCAGCGCCACTGCTTTCTCGCGCGGGCTCTTGCGAATCAGACCGGCATCCTTGTCGAGTTCGTTGATAAAGCCGATGACGAAAATCTGGACGTCTTCCTCGCGCAAACGGGCAAACAGTTGTTCCTGCTTGTAGAAGCTGTTGCGATCCTCACCGTCTGTAATCACGATCAGCGCCCGACGCCGTCGATCGCCTTCGTCTCCTTTTTTGTATTCGGAGACGTGTTCGGCGGAGAGATAGACCGCATCGATGATCGCGGTCTGGCCGCCTTCAACGTAGAAGCTGTCGAGGCCGTCCATTAATAACTCTTTGTTGGCCGTGAAATCCTGCACCGTCTCAATCTTGTCGCTGCTGATGAAACGCACGAGGAAGGTCTCGTCACCCGTCTTGTTGCTGTTGATGATGGTCTTTCCGGCGTCGATGACGCTTTGCAATTGCGACCGAAGCGAACCCGAGGTGTCTACCGCCAGGCCGTAGCTGATCGGCACTTCCTCACGCGAGAAGTTCTCGATTGGTTGCAGCACTCCGTCTTCAAACACGTGGAACGCGTTCTGCGGCACGTCGTTGATCGGCTTGTTGTTGCGATCGATGACGCGGACGTGCAACTGGACCAGATCGGTGTTGACGCGGACGATGCTATCAGGATCGAGTACTTCCGGCGGCGTCGGCGTTGGCGTCGGTTTTAGTCGCGGAACTGGTGGTGGCTCGCCGAGGGTCGGCGCGACGCGATCGGTGCCCGAGGGGAGTTGGGTTTGGGGAGTTGGCGTCGGAGTCGGTGACGGGCTCGGGCTCGCCGGTTGGGTACTGCGCGGCCGTTCCTGGCTGGAAGCCACGACGATCAGGCCACAAATCAAGAGTAAAACTGCGAGAATTCTTGTCATGTCATACGAAGCGCTCCGCGAACCCTTGTGGGGACGGGAGCGCTGGGGCAAACAGTGTCGCAAGGGCGACTCCACGCACAGCTAGACAGATGCATCAGAGCCAAGACTGCGTTGCCGCTCGTTGATGGCGGGGCAGAGCCACGCCTCACATCCGGCGGCAAAGCCGTAGCGAATATACCCTTGGGACCAGGCGCCGCGCACGAAGCTCAACGGGCTCCGGCGGTAGCGTAGTAGCCCTCCTTGGAACGAACAAACAATCGCGGCAAGCCCCTTGGCGGGGTGACCTTAACCTTCACCCGGTGCCATTTCCCGTCGTTCACGAACGACTCAGGCTTATAGCCAATCGAATACTGGTGCCGCAACTCGAGCGCGATCTGTTCGAAAATGTCGTCCATCTCCGCCGCCGACCGAGGGAAGAATGCCTTCCCGCCCGAGACGCCCGAGAGTTCATCCAGCACGCCCTGACCTTCCATGCCGAGGGCGCTACCCGCGTCACTGCCGCTCAGAATGCCGATCGCGTAGAGCGTCACATCTGATTCTTTCAGCAGCTTTCGTACTTCGTTGAACGTGTAGCGCGAATCATTGTCCTGCCCGTCACTGATCAGCAGCAGCGCGCGTTTCGGATGCGCTCCGCGCTGAACCTTCTCCACGCCGAGATAACAAGCGTCGTAGAGCGCCGTCTGGTTCTTTGTTTCGACAAACGTCAGCTTGTTGAGAATCGAGTCGCCGTCGCGGGTACGGTCGAGCAGCAACTGCGCGCGCGAGTTAAAGGCGATCAGGAAATACTCGTCCGAATCGTGGCTGGTCTGAATGAACTTGCTCAGCGCGTCGCGCGCGCGCCTCACCTTGTCGCCACTCATCGAGCCGGAAACGTCGAAAATCACGCCGACGGAAACAGGCGAATCATCGTCGCTGAAAAAAGTGATCTCCTGTTGCTGCTTGTTATCGAAAACGGCGAAAGCGCTCTTGCTCAAGCCGGAGACGTAACGTCCGTAGGTGTCGGTGACAGTGACGGTGAGCGTGATCAGGTCGGTGTTAGTGATCAGCGAACGGTCATCGAGTTCGCTGCCGAGTTTCTGTTTGGGCGCTGGACTGGCGGTAGGCTCTGCCGCAGGGCTCGTTGGCGCGGGAGTTTGCGCCGGCGTTTGGGCCGGAGTCGCAGTAGGCGGCTTTTCCTGGTTTTGCTCCTGACTCTTTACCGACAACGAAAAGGCAAACGCAGCGAGCAATGATACAGAAACCGCCGTGATCTTGGTGGCGCAACGAGTAGGTAAATGCATGTCACCCCCGGCTACGGTTCTTCGATTCAAATTTTTCAACGACCGGTCAGGCTCGTAAGGGAACTGTCAACACAGATGCTCGTCTGGGAACGAGTGATGCCCGACACTTCGAATCGGAGCGTGAAAAGTTCACGGGGAGACGGCCGCGCGCGTTTCAGTTTGCTGTGTTGGCCAAGCCATTCTAGGACAGGGCACTTTCACGCGCAAGCTTTGAAAATTTGGAGGTAGTGAGTCAGTTTGCTTCCCATGAGTGCGGTGAGTTGTCACCGCTTTGGCCAAAGCGCCGACTTGTCGGCGTACTCCAAAGAGGGTCGGTTGATCGAACGCGGGACGTATTGGTAAAGAGCCGGTTGACCGAACGCCAAAGGCGTTCTTGCGGAAACTTTCCTCTGACCAACGCGTGTTATACTCGCGAATCGGTTCAACCCGCGAATTAAACAATGGCTGAATTCATCTGTCGATTAGGGACGCCGGCGGGCGAGGTGGTGACGCGCACGATTGAAGCGCCCGGTGTTCAGGAAGCCCGGGTGCGACTCGAACGCGAAGGTTTTCGCGTTTTCAACGTCACCCCGCCGAAGACCTCGGGCATGACTGCCTTGACGCGACTTGGCCGTTCCGGCGCTCCACGAGTAAAAGCCAACGACTTTTTACTCTTCAACCAACAACTCGCCGCCCTCGTGCGAGCGGGCATCCCGATACTCCAGGCCATCTCGATGTTGCGCAAGCGGGCTGCCTCAACGCGGCTGCGAGCGGTGCTCGGCGAAGTTGAAGAACAGATTCGTGGCGGCGCGGCATTGTCTCAGGCATTTGCTTCGCAGGGCGGCATCTTTCCACGTATCTATACGGCCTCGATTCTCGCCGGTGAACGATCCGGAGCGCTCGATGAAGTGCTGAGTCGTTACGTGACCTACATGCGTCGCAACGTCGCGTTGCGACGCAAGATCCGCGGCGCGCTGGCGTATCCAATGTTTCTGTTGTTTGCCTCGGCGTGTATGGTCACGTTTCTCACCATCTACGTTGTCCCGCGCATGTCGGAACTCTTTGCCGGTTTTGGTAATGAACTGCCGACTGTGACGCAGATCGTGGTCGGCATCTCGCGCTGGCTTTCGTCAAACATTATCTGGTTTGGTCCTATGGTCATTGGTGGCGCGATACTGCTTTCAATCTGGTCCCGCACGCCGGCGGGCAAGCTTCAGCTCAGCGCGCTGATTTTAAAGATCCCGCTGGCCGGAAGTCTGTCAGTGCAACTGTCAGTGGCTCAGGCGACGCGCTCGCTCGCGACGCTCCTGGCGGGCGGCATCACGCTCGTTGAGTCGTGGGAAATTGCGTCTGAGTCGATCACGAACCTGGAGTTGCGCCGGCGCAGTTCTTCGATCCTGCCGATGATCCGCGAGGGCCGTTCGTTTACCGAGTCTCTTGAGACAGCAGCCTGGATGCCGCCACTGGCGATCGACATGATCGGCATTGGCGAACGATCGGGCAGTTTGCGGGAGATGCTCGATGAGGTCGCGGTTTTCTATGACGCTGAATCGGAGGTCCGGCTGGAGCAGTTGACGACCACGCTTGAGCCTGCGATTCTTGTCGTGATGGGCGGCGTGGTAGTAACGATTCTCCTCGCGATCTACCTTCCAATCATTCAATCGATCTCGAGCGGCGCTGGTGTAACCGGCGTTCATTAGTAATGAAACAACTTTCGGAAGAAGACAACCCGGCGATCAGAGTGGTTCCGCCCGCGGGTGAAAACGGCCATCAGAACGGTGACGAGCATGTGCCGCCGGAAATGAAGGCCGCGAAGGAACTCGCGCGGCGTTATCGGCTGCCGTTTGTTGATTTGCTACCGCCGGATCGTGAATCGCCGATCGATTATGACCTGTTTACGGAAGTACCGGTCGATTTGATGGTGCGGCACCAGTTCGTTCCGCTCAGACGCGACGAAAAGGGTTTGCACATAGCGATGGCGGACCCGACGGATCTCGAGCGGCTGGACGAACTCTCAAGCACACTGCGCACGCGCATCATTCCGCACGTCGCCACTGCCGGCGCCGTTGAAGTCGTGCTCCGCAAGGGCGACACCACGCAGCGCGTGTTGCAGGAAGCTGCTTCCGGTTTCCGCATCTCTCTCGTTCGCGAAACCGAGCACGGCGAAGAGGTGCTCGATCTCGATCGACTCGCGACCGACTCCGAGATGTCGCCGATCATCAAGCTCGTCGACACCATCATCTACAACGCGATGGAGTCGCGCGCGTCTGACATTCACATCGAAACACGCGACACGGAAGTGCAAGTGAAGTACCGCATCGACGGCGCGCTTTACGCCAAAGTCGATCCAATCGACCTCGCTTATCACCAGACGCTGATCTCGCGTATCAAAGTCATGTCGGAACTCGACATTGCCGAGCGACGCGTGCCGCAGGACGGCCGTTTCCGGGTTCGTTATAAAGGACGCAACGTCGACTTCCGCGTTTCGATCATGCCGACCATTCACGGCGAAGACGCGGTGATTCGTATTCTCGACAAGGAACAGATCAACGAGGAGTTTCGCAATCTCAATCTGAACGTCGTCGGGTTTGCCGAAGACGATTTGCGAAAATTCCGCCGCTACATTGCTGAGCCCTACGGCATGGTGCTCGTCACTGGTCCAACCGGCTCCGGCAAGACGACCACGCTCTACGCAGCGCTGAACGAAATCAGAAACGAAGAAGACAAGATCGTCACGATCGAAGACCCGGTCGAATATCAGTTACACGGCATCACACAGATCCCGGTCAATGAAAAGAAAGGCCTGACTTTCGATCGCGGACTGCGTTCCATCCTGCGTCACGACCCGGACAAGATCATGGTGGGCGAGATTCGCGACACCGAAACCGCGCAGATCGCGATTCAGTCGGCGCTTACGGGTCACCTTGTTTTCACCACTGTTCACGCAAACAACGTGATCGACGTGATCGGGCGTTTTCTGAACATGGGCGTC
>DASXRE010000135.1:0-5396 GCA_036506775.1 Pyrinomonadaceae bacterium
CAACTCGAATACCTGTGGTCAGCCACAGAGACACACACGGTCCTGCCTCTGTTTACACGATCCGATCCTTCCGAGTAGACTGACTCGCCAGCTTGATTCCTCAGCGCCTTAGGAGAATTTGACAAATGCTTTTCCCCCGCAATGCCCAGATCATTGCCATACTGCTAACGCTCTCGTTTTTATTCGCCGCGCCTTTAACGACTAAATCGCAAACTCCGGCCAAACCGTCGGAAACCGCGAAGCAGAAGCCTGACTATTCGCAGGAAGCGGTCGTAGTCGAGCAGGTGCGCACTGCGTATCGCTTCGAGCGCGACGGCACCGGACAGCGCGAGTTGAGCTTGCGCGTCAAAGTACAGAGCGACGCGGGTGTCGAAAGATTTGGACAACTGATCCTCGGTTACAGTTCGGCGAATGAAAAGCTCGATATGGATTTTGTGCGCGTGCGCAAGCCGGACGGGACTGTCGTTAACGCGGCCGTCACCGACATCCAGGATCTGACCGCGCCCGTTGCTCGTGAAGCGCCCATCTACACCGACCTGCGACAAAAACACATCACCGTTCCTGGCCTGCGGCCCGGCGACGTGCTTGAGTATCACTTCGTCTGGACCATGCACACGCCATTGGCCAAAGATCACTTCTGGGTCGAGCACGATTTCATAAAGAAAGGCGTCATCGTTCTCGACGATGAGCTAACAGTCAACATCCCGAGCTCCAGCAAGGTGAAGCTGAAGACCGAGCCAGGTTTCGAACCGGCGATCAAAGAGCAGGAGGGACGGCGTACTTATTCGTGGAAACACGCGAACCTGAAGCCTGACAGCGAAGAACAGGATAAGGACAAGGAGGGCGACGAAGAGAGCGAAGAGGAAAAGCCGGATCCGGACGAAATTCGACCCGATGTACAACTGACCACTTTTCAGAGCTGGGACGAGGTCGGACAGTGGTACGCCGATTTGCAACGCGATCGGATCGTGCCCGACGAAAAGATCAAAGTTAAGGCTGAGGAAATAATCAAAGGACTGACAACCGAAAAAGAGAAGGCGGAGGCGCTGTACGAATACGTCGCCAAGAATTTCCGCTACGTCAGTCTCTCGTTGGGCCAGGGACGATATCAGCCGCATGCCGCTGCCGATGTGATGGTCAATCAGTACGGCGACTGCAAGGACAAACACACGCTGCTGGCTTCGATGCTGGCGGCTACGGGACTGCGCGCTTATCCGGTGTTGATGAACTCCGGGCGCAAGATTGACATCGACATTCCTTCCCCGGGCCAGTTTGATCACGTCATCAGCGCCATTCCGTTGGGCAATGAAACGCTTTGGGCCGACACGACCTCTGAAATCGCGCCCGTTGGTTTGTTGTCACCGCGTCTGCGCAACAAGAAAGCGTTGATGATTCCTTCCAGTGGCCCAGCGCATCTAGAGACTACGCCAGCCGAGCCGCCGTTTCTCTCCACTGAACTCGTAACGCTCGAAGGAACGGTTGACGATCTCGGCAAGCTTTCGGCTCATGCGCGTCTGGTCTTGCATGGCGACGCTGAGATGTTCATGCGCTTCATGTTTCGGCGCACGCCAAAGGCCAACTGGAAGAGCCTCGGCTTTTATCTCGGCATGGCCGGCGGCGTTCAGGGTGAAGTTACTGACATTAAAACGACCGAAACCACCGATCTGGAGAAGCCGTTTGAGGTGGAATTCAACGTTACGCGCAACGATTTTCTCGACTGGTCCAGCAAGAAGCTGAAACTCGAACTGCCGTTTCCGCCGTTTAATCTGCCTGCCTTCACTGGTCGCAAGGCGAGCAGCAAAAAACCGATCGAACTTGGACCTCCGATCGATATTTCGTATTCGCTGAAGCTCAACTTGCCGAGCAAGTATCAAGTTCGACTGCCGCTGCCTTTGAAAGTCTCGCGTGACTACGGCGAGTATGCAGCAACTTACAAACTTGAAGGACAGACCCTGCTGGGCCAGCGAGCGCTTCATCTGCGGCAACGTGAACTGCCCGCGGAGCGTTTGCAGGATTACCAGGCGTTTGCCGCGGCGGCGCGTTCGGATGCAGCGCAAACACTCGCGTTGGAAACAGACGTCGCGGGCACGCCGGCAATTCCTGATTCAGTCAAAACTGAGGACCTGATCCAGGCCGCGCAGGCGGCTTCGAATAACGGCAATTTTGTCGTTGCGGAGCAGTTGCTCAAGCGTGTCCTGGAGAAAGATCCGAAACACAAAACCATTCGACGCAATCTAGGCTACGTGCTCGCCGAGCAGCGCAAGTTTACAGAGGCGATCGACGTCCTTCGCGAACAGACGAAGATCAATCCGTTCGAAGACTACGCTTACAACATGCTCGGGCGCGTTTACTGGCAGCAGCAGGATTACGCGAACGCCGAACAGGCGTTTCGCAAGCAGATAGAAGTGACGCCGTTGGACCAGTGGGCCCATGCGAACCTGGGACAGATGCTCGTCGAGTGGCGCAAGTATAAAGAGGCTGTTCCGGAACTCGAGCAGGCCATCTCGCTCACACCTGATCGAGAGATGCTGCACGTGAGTCTCGGCCGCGCGTATCTGAATCTCGGAGAAGACGACAAGTCGATCAAGTCGTTCGAAGACGCGCTAAAACTCGAGCGCAGCCCGATCGTCCTGAATGACATTGCCTACTATCTCGCGGTGAAGGGAGTGCAGCTTGATAAGGCGCTTCAGTACGCGGAGTCGGCGGTGACTTCGATGGCGAACAATCTGCGCAATGTTGAGGTGGCGAATCTGACGCTCGACGATTTGCGAAACGTCGCTTCGTTGGCGGCTTACTGGGACACGCTCGGTTGGGTTTACTTTCAGAAGGGCGACATTGACGCGGCGGAGAAATACATCAAGGCTGCGTGGACTCTTCAGCAACACAGTGAAGTCGGCCATCACATGGGAATGCTGGCCCACAAGCGCGGCAACAAGGCAGACGCGATTCGGTTGTATGCGCAAGCCGCGGTGGCTGATCGTGTGGTGCCTGAGGCGCGCGAGAGTTTGTTGAAGCTGACGGCTGCGGACTCGGTTGAGAAGTTATTGCAGACCGGAAAATCGGAGTTGCCGCGCTACAACAAGTTCGACCTGGCGTCGAGTTTCAAGGCGCCGGCCGATTTGAAGGCGGCGACGGAAGCGGAGTTTTATCTCGTGCTGGCGCCCGATGCGGCGCGCAACGCGCAGGTGGTTGACGTGAAGTTCATCAACGGCGCTGACAGTTTGAAGCCGCTGGCGTCGCAACTGAAATCCGTGAAGTATCCGCTTGTGTTTCCGGACAGTTCACCGACGAAGATCGTTCGCCGCGGTGTGCTGGTGTGTCTGCCTAAGCCCGGCGCCTGCACCTTGACCTTCATCAGCCCCGACCTGATCACCTCCGTCGACTGACTTGTAGACAGGATTTACAGAGTTTACAGGATTGCCCTAAACGGCATCTTGTCAATTCTGCAATCCTGTCTACTAAGCTGCTTTCACGTCGCGCAGGGGTTCTTTGCCTAGCTCTTTCATCAGCGTCGCGAAGCCACTCAGATCCAGCGACTGTGGACCATCGGAGAGCGCCCGCTCCGGACACGGATGCACTTCGATTAACAATCCGTCTGCACCCGCAGCCGCGGCGGCTTTCGACATCGGCGTGATCAAACTCCGCAGGCCCGTCCCGTGCGACGGATCCGCGAGCACGGGCAAGTGCGACAACTCCTTCACCAGCGCCACTGCCGCAAGATCAAGCGTGTTGCGCGTCGCCGTCTCAAACGTTTTGATCCCGCGTTCACACAAAATCACGTTGGCATTTCCACCCGCCAGCAGATACTCCGCCGCCAGCAACCACTCCTTCACCGTCGCAGACGGACCACGCTTCAAGAGGATCGGCTTCGACACCGGCGCCAGCTTTCGCAACAACGAGAAGTTCTGCATGTTACGCGCGCCCACCTGCAAAATATCCGCATACTCCGCCACGATCTCCACGTCCGTTTCGCTCATCACCTCAGTAACGATCGGCAATCCCGTTTCGCGGCTCGCATTTCTCAAAAACCGCAGCGCTTCAACGCCGAGTCCCTGAAAATCGTACGGCGACGTGCGCGGCTTGTAAGCGCCGCCACGCAACATGTCGGCGCCCGCGGCCTTCACCCCGCGCGCTGTCTCCATCAGTTGCTCTTCAGATTCAACGGAGCATGGCCCGGCGATGACGACCAAGTCGTCACCGCCGACCTTAATTCCTCGCACGTCAACGACGGTTCGCGTCTGCCGCAATTGCCGGCTAACCAGTTTGAACGGGTGCGCGATCTGGATCACTGCAGCGACACCGGGCGCGGCGCACAAGGCTTCAATCTCCGAACGCCGGTTGCTGTTGCCGACGGCGCCAATGACGGTGCGTTCCTCGCCGTGAATAACGTGCGCTTGAAAACCGCATTCTCGGATGCGATCGATTACGTGATTGATTTCTTCGGGGGTGGCGGTGCTGGCCATGTTGACGATCATGATTCATTCCCTTTCACTGACAGTAAAACAAAACGGGTAAAGTTTTCAGGTCGATCCTGAATAGACTCGCGAATGATTGACGCGCCGTAGAGTTCGGCGGCGCGCCGTCCGGCGATCGCCGCGCGCGTTGCGTCGCCGCGTGCGATGACTTCGGCAACGCTGCCGGCGGTGTCGTCTGCGTTGATTGGTTTGAGACGGGGATGCTCTGCGAAAAAGCGCTGGCACTGGGCGAGTGCAACCGGATGCGATTGCACCGTATCAATGTTGTTGAAGGCAGCGTCAGGACAACCGATGAGATGCTGTTCGATTTGAATCTCCACTTCGTCAAGCGCCACGAGTGAACTGCGTTCCAGCAAGTCGAGCGACGCCAGCACCGCTCCGGCGATGCTGTTTCTCACAGGCGCGAGAACATAGTCCGCCTCGCCGCGATCGATGCTGCCGTAGAGCGCTGCGAAGGTTCTCTGCGGCACGAGTTCGATGTTGTCGCCGAGCAGTTTCAGCGCGGCTTCCTCGCTAAACGCGCCGCGCTCGCCTTGAAATGCGACTCTCGGTTTGTGGGCCACTGAGTTCACGAGATTCTCCTGCTCCTGACAAACTCGCCGGCTTTGGAAACATCGGTCTGGACTCTCCGCGACTCGCGAATGATGCGTCGGAAGAGTTTGTAGACGGCGCGATCGTCGAGCGGGCCGGTGTTGATGTCCTGCAGGCGCGTCAACACGTATTGCTCGCGATCAGGATCGCAAAACGGCAGGTGTTTCGCCTTCTTGAGCGCGCCGACTTTCAGGGCGAGGCGGGCTCTCATGTTCAAAAGGCACAGCAATTGGGCGTCGATCTCATCGATCTCCTTGCGCCAGTACTCGATGTCCATAATGACTGCTCCGTCGTGGTAAACAAAAAAACCAGCCGCGACTTTTTCAGGAT
>DASXRE010000136.1:0-2972 GCA_036506775.1 Pyrinomonadaceae bacterium
ACTGTCGAAACCGGCAGAGCGCAGCCCGACTCTTCGAGCCTTTGCGCGATCGTCTGTTCGCTCTCTTCGCGCGTCTTTTCGAGTCTGATGAGTTGTCGAACTGCGTCGCGGTGCGCAAAGCTGCGCTCAGCAATCTCGTGAACGTGCGCAAACGTTCCGTACGCATCAAGCAGATTCAAAAGCGTGGTGTATGTTGCCCGGAATTGACTGACGAGCGGATCGGGCGCGGCGCGCAAGAGTTGCGCGATGCGTTGTGGATCTTGATGCAGTCCGGGAGCGGCCACGACGAACCCGACGTTGTCGCGTCCGCGGCGGCCAGCGCGACCCGTCATCTGCTGTAATTCGGAAGCTGATAACGGACGCCAGCCGCTCGCCGTGCGTGCGTCTGCGCCAGTCAGCACGACGCTGCGCGCGGGAAAGTCCACTCCGGCAGCAACGGTCGCCGTCGCGAAGATCGCATCCAGCAATCCGGCGCTCATCAATCTTTCGATTACCAGCTTCCACGCCGGAATGTGACCAGCGTGATGCGAGGCGACGCCGCCGCGAATGATCGTGTCCCAGTGCCGGTGGCCGCGCACCTCCGGATGCTGTTCGACAAACGAGCGCATAAACTCGCGTCGCTCGTCGCGTCGATGATCGCTCGCCGCCGGTCGCGCCAGCGCCGCCTCGGATGCAGCCTTGTCGCAACGACGGCGCGTCGGCATGAAAACGATCGCGGGCAGCAAGTTGTAACCTTCCAACGCCGACAGCAACGTCGCTGGCGGCATCTCAGGCATTCTCAGTTTCATGGATCAACTGGGCAATCTGTGGATTAACTTTTCCGTCTTCATTGATCAGCGGCAGCAGTCGCCTGTCCGGCAACATCACTGCGGATCGCAACGGCACGGGTCGCTTGCCGGGACCGGTGATCACTCCGCAACGCACCCCGCGCACTTCTTCCAGCCAACTCGCAAAGTCGCCTGCGTTACCAATGGTTGCCGATAACAAAAGCAATCGAATACGCGGCGGCGTCAGAATCATCGCTTCTTCCCAAACGTGTCCGCGTTCTTCGTCCGCGAGGTAATGCGCTTCGTCCAGCACGACGAGATCGGAATCCACTTCGCTTCCGGTGCGGAGTGAATCGAAGAGCTGGTTGCGATAGATTTCGGTCGTGCCGACGATTAACGGCGCGTCCGAGTTTTCTTTTCGGTCACCGGTCAAAATGCCGACGCGGTCTGCGCCAAATTCGTCGATGAACTCCTGGTATTTTGAATTGGTGAGCGCCTTCAAAGGCGTCGTGTACCACGCACGCTTAGCCGCGCCGAGCAGCCGCCGAATCTCCTCGCGCGCAATCCACGTTTTACCGCTGCCGGTCGGAGCCGTGACGAGCACGTCTTCGTACTCGAGCATCGCCAGTGCTTCGAGTTGAAACGGATCGGGTTTGAACGGCGCTGGCGGTGGTGTACCAATCCCTTGCAGCAGCTTCTT
The DNA here is from genome assembly GCA_036506775.1 of Pyrinomonadaceae bacterium. Classification (GTDB taxonomy): domain Bacteria; phylum Acidobacteriota; class Blastocatellia; order Pyrinomonadales; family Pyrinomonadaceae; genus PSRF01. The sequence goes on from DASXRE010000136.1 coordinate 1,468, forward strand.
AACGTCGCGCGAGTGTGAAACTCGCATCTCGGGCGAGCGCTGCGCTGATGTTCTATGATCCGGGCGCCTGGGTTGCCTCGGCCGTTGTTTTGACCAGCCTTTTCCACGATTTCCGCGCATGTCAGCACATTCTAGCTGCGTCCGTTGTGGCCTGCGAAGTGCTAACCCGAATCGGGCGGGTTACAATCTGTCTCACAACGTGTCGACCAGCGCAGGCGTCTAAAGGCACTGAACTAAAGCCGCCGCAGGACGTTTCAAACAGGGATGACGGATCTGTTCGAAAATTTCGAGGTTAATCGCGACTCCAGATGGGCAATACTTTCGCGACTCATCGGCGCCTCCCTCGTGCTTCATCTCGTGTTCCTGTGGCTGGTGATTTACGTTCCGGCCCTGCGCGATACGCTCAATATCGCTGCCCTGATCGCGAGCACAAAGTTTGTAGAAAAAGATTACGTCGGCACGCAGATCGGCGACGAAGTTCAACTGGTACAGCTCACGAATGAGAAATTTCATTATCCGGAGGGCTACTTCGCTCTCGAAGCGCAAATCGCCGGCCAACTGCCTGGACAAGCAGCCGCGAACGATCCGTTCGCGCCGAAAATAATTTCTCAATGGAATTCGAAGGAGCCGGATCCGGAACACACACCGTCTCCGAGCCCCGAAGCGAGTGCATCGCCAAAAGCGAGTCCGTCTGCTTCACCAGCGGCTTCAGCGGTCGCGCAAGCATCGCCTTCTCCGAACGCGAACTCCAATACGCAACTGAGTGCGGAGCAAGCACAGAAGAAGCTCGAAGAAACGGCCGCAGAGAACAAGCTCTCGCTACCTGAAGAAAACCAGATCAATAAGAAGGTATTGAAAGACTTCGCAGCCTACGCGAACGATCTGAAGAACCAGAACAAGCTCGATTTGAACAAGCCCTTCGAGGTTGTGATCGAAGCCGAGCTGGATGAGAAGGGCAAGCTGAAGAATCCGCGATTCACGAAGAAGGCCGGCGACGAAAATCTCGTCGATCTGTTTGGCCGGATGGTTGCGGCTCTGAACGATAGTGGGTTTTTGATCTACTTACAGCCGATCAGCAAAGATAACCCAGGGGCGAAGGTAGTGATTACGATCAAGCAGGGCGAGAATGAGGTTTTGGCATCCGTGGCGTCAGAAACGTCATCGACGACACGAGCAGAGACGCTGGCGAAAGTGCTAAACACCATGCTGGTGTTGGGTGCGGACTCGCGAGCCGGCAAGGATGAAGAAGTGATCATGAAGAATACGAGTGCGACGCCTGACGGGAAGAGAGTGCTGGTGAACTTTTCCATGCCTCGGCAGAGTGTCGTAGATATGATCAAGCGACAACTGGAGCCCGGAGTTTAATTAGAATAAAATCAACACCCTATGAGTTTCGACAAATTTTTAACCAAAGTATTTGGCAGCAGTAACCAGCGCTACCTCAAATCGATTCAGCCGCTGGTTGATAAGATCAGTTCACTCGAGCCATCGATCCAGAAGCTTTC
>DASXRE010000137.1:0-8486 GCA_036506775.1 Pyrinomonadaceae bacterium
TGCTCATCGACGTCGATTTCAACAGCAGCAAGAAGGCGCTCGTTGACGAACAACGCTATTCACCGTACGAGATGGGGCTTGGGCGTCTCGTGAACCTCGACAAGAATCGCTTTGTGGGCCAGGCGGTGTTGACGGAAGAACAGAAGCGCGGACATGCGCGAGAAATTGTCGGTCTGGAAATCGACTGGCCGCAGGTCGAGAGTATTTACGAAGCCGTGGGCCTGCCGCCGGCGGTTTCGCCGATCGCGTCGCGCGTCGCTGTGCCCGTCTACAAAGAAGGTATTCAGATCGGTAAAGCTACGACCAGCACGTGGTCACCGACGTTGAAAAAGATGATCGCCCTCGCGACGGTAAAACGCGAGTACACGCGTCCGGGCACGCGGCTCCAATTCGAGATCACTGTCGAAGCTGTCAGGCATAACGTGCGCGCGACTGTGGCGAAGACGCCGTTTTTCAATCCGAAACGCAAGACTGCGACGCCCGTGGTTTAAGCCACAAGGCACAAGAGGCTCAAGAAATCAGCGATGAGTTCAGGGCTACAGCGACTAGTGAGCGAGTACGACCCAAATGCTCCACTCGACCGCGCGTGGACGATCCCTGCCTCATGGTACGTCGACAAAGATCTCTACGAGCTCGAACTAAAAGCCGTCTTTTCAAACACGTGGCAACTCGCAGGAAGATTGGACCAGGTCAGTCAACCGGGGCAGTACGTAACCACCGACATCGCTGGTGAGCCGATCGTGGTGGTTCGCGGCAGCGACGGCGTCTTGCGCGCGTTCTTCAACGTCTGCCGGCATCACGCTGCGGCGGTGATGACCGAGGTGGAAGGAAAAGCAGCGCAACTCCGTTGTCCGTATCATGGCTGGACCTATTCGCTGGAAGGCAAGTTGAAAGGTACGCCGGATTTTTCAGGGGTTTGTGATTTTGATCGCACGCGTTATGGACTCGCGCCGGTGGAGATTGCCGAGTGGGAGAATTGGATCTTTGTTAAGCTTAATCCGGGAAATCCCACGTTGAAAGACTTTCTCACCGCGGATCTCACGGAAGAGATCAAGCCGTTACAACTCACGGATCTTCACTGGTTCGAACGCCGTCATTACCACTTCGACTGCAACTGGAAAGTGTTCGTCGACAACTATCTCGACGGCGGCTATCACGTGCCTTACTTGCACAAAGGCCTGGACAGCGTGCTCGACTACAGCAACTACATGATCGAAAACGGCGCGCGCCATTGTTTGCAGTGGAGCCCGCTGGTTAGCGAAGGCGCTGAGGTGCAGACGGGCGCGGTCAGACAAGGCGATCGCGCGCTTTATTACTGGATTTATCCAAACTTCATGATCAATTGGTACGACGGTGTGATGGACACGAATCTCGTCGTGCCGCGCGGTGTGGACCAAACGGAAGTGATCTTCGACTTCTACTTTCCTGACGTGGCCAGTGAAGAAGCACGCGCACGCAACGCCGTGAGCGTGGCTGTGGGCCAACGGATTCAGGACGAGGACGTTGCGATCTGTAAGTCAGTGCAGCGCGGTCTGAACTCGCGGGCCTACACCGCCGGCCGTCTTTCCGTCAGACGCGAAGCCGGCGAACATCTCTTCCACCGCCTGCTCCACGCCGACCTGAGCCGCGCATCTCTGTGACAAAGACTCCGCCCATAGCCAAATCTCGAGGAAATCTTTTGCGCGTGCTCGGGGTTGGATTTGGGCTCGCGGTCATCATTGGCAACACGATCGGCGCCGGCATCTTTCAAGCGCCGGGGAAAATTGCCGGTCAGCTTCCTCACCCGTGGCTGTTTCTTGGAATTTGGTTACTCGGCGGCCTTTACGCATTGCTCGGCGCGATTTCACTGGCCGAACTCGGCACGATGCTTCCGCGCTCCGGCGGTCAGTATGTCTTCTCGCGTTACGCTCTCGGTGAGTATGCGGGATTCATCGTCGGTTGGAGCGACTGGATCTCTTCCTGCGGTTCAACAGCCGCAGTGGCCCTCGTCGTCGGCACCTTTTCCGGCGCACTCGTTCCGGCGCTGAGCGGAAAAGGACCAGCGGTTGCCGCAACGGTGGCCATCCTGTTTGCGGCGCTGCAATGGCACGGAATTGTTTGGGGAAGCACGATTCAAAACCTCACCAGCTTGCTGAAGGCGCTGGCATTCGTCGCCTTGATCGTGGCGGCATTCGCACTCGGCGGTGGTGGCGCCCTGACTCACACGCAAACCTACTCGACCTCAGCCATAACGCTGACGGCTGTTGTTCTTTCACTTCAGTCGGCGATCTACACCTATGACGGTTGGAGCGGCGTGATCTATTTTTCGGAGGAAGTGGAACACCCAGGGCGCGACATTCCGCGGAGCTTGTTTGGCGGCGTGCTTACGATCACCGCGATCTACCTACTCGTAAATATTGCGCTGCTTTACGTGTTGCCAATTTCGGGAATCGCCGGGAAGGAGTTTGCGGCGGGCGAAGCGGCGAACGTCATCTTCGGCCGTTACGGCGACACAATCTTTCGCTCGCTCACGATTGTCTCGATGCTCAGCGGCATCAACGCCCTTCACTTGATGGCCACGCGCGTGATCTTCGCGATGAGTCGTGATGGTCTATTCAACGAAAAGGCCGCAGTGGTCAACAGGGGCGGGACGCCAACCGTGTCGTTGTTCCTGAGTGCGGCAGTCGCCGTGATCTTCATCGTCTTTGGCAAGACGTTCGACAAGGTCATCACCATACTCGCATTTTTCTTTGTGGCGAACTACAGCCTCTCTTTCGTGTCGCTGTTCGTGCTGCGACGGCGTGAACCAGACAAGCCGCGGCCATATCGCGTGTGGGGTTATCCGGTTACGCCCGGGCTCGCGCTTATCGGATCAGTTTTGTTCCTCGCGGGCGCGATCTACAGCGATCGGGAAAACAGTTTTTATGCGTTGCTGTTGCTGGCTGCGAGTTATCCGGTGTTTCGTTTGGTGAAGTTACTGAAGTAGATGGCAGCCGGCGTTATCGATCTCGAGTGTTCTCACGGTTGAGTCGATCTTGTGGGCGCGAAAACAACTCACGATGCGAGCACCGATCTCATCGTCGCGATCCGTAACAAGAGCCAGAATACTTGGACCAGCACCGCTGAGCGCGATCCCCAACAGTCCTGGCATACGAGGCAACGCCAACGCCTCAGCCAATCCCGGCACCAGTGATTCGCGTTGCGGTTGATGTAACTCATCCCGCATTGCATCCCAAAACAGATCGTAACGCTGCTGTGCGAGCGCGGCGGTGAAGAGCGCGCTTCTTTGCAAGTTGTGCACGGCGTTCCCGCGGCTCACCATCCGCGGCAATGCGGCTCGCGCGACGTGTGTCGGCAACTGCGAGTGTGGTGAGACCACAACAGCGCGAACTTGTGACGGCCAGTCGAACCTCGCGGTCACGACAGTTCGATCGTTTCTGACGCAACCGATAACGAAGCCACCGTACAACGAAGCGGTAACGTTATCCGGGTGACCTTCGAATTCTGTCGCATAGTTTTGAATTGTTTGATCCGTCAGGTCGTGACCGGTGAGCAGCGAGCATAGCCTGATGCCCGCCACGATTGCCGCGGCGCTGCTGCCGAGACCACTTGCAAGCGGAATCTCGTTGTGAACCGCCAGCTCGACCGGAGGCAACGACACGCCTTCGCGACGTGCGGCGAAGGCCATCGCGCGATAGATCAGGTTCGTAGTATTGCGCGGCAGAGCTTCATTCTCTTGCGCGCCGGTAGTTGTGACGCGGCATGGTTCAGACGCTTCCGGTGCGGCGCTGGCGACGACGGTGAGATACAGCTTCAGCGCAAGACCAAAGCAGTCGAAGCCCGATCCTAGATTTGAGGTCGACGCTGGGACACGAACTCTCGACATCACGACAGATTCTTCAACACCGATTCAATCGCACACGGCCTGCCGGCCACTCTCATGATCGAGTTCGAAAACGTGCCACGGATTTTTTCCCCGGTTTGGGGAGAGATCAATGTTTCGCTGTGATAACGGATCACATACTCGGTGTCCTTAAGCAAGTGTCCGGTGAGCACCGCCAGGACGCTCTCGTCTTTCTTGATGAAACCGTCGCTCACGAGCTTGCGAATGCCGGCGACAGTGGTCGCTGACGCCGGTTCGCAACCGACACCGTCGCGCCCAATCACCGCCTTCGCGTCAGCAATCTCCTGCTCGCTCACAGTGATCACGCAACCACCAGTTTCGCGAACAGCACGCCACGCCTTCTTCCACGAAACAGGCGCGCCAATCTTTATCGCCGACGCGAGCGTCTGCGGATGCTTTTCGTTAACGAACTCCGACTCACCATTCTCTGCAAAGAAGCGAGCGAACGGCGCCGCACCCTCCGCCTGAATCACACTGATCCGCGGCTGCTTCCGTATCAATCCGTGGCTCAATAGCTCACGAAATCCTTTTCCAAACGCTGAACTGTTTCCCAAATTCCCGCCCGGCACGACGAGATGATCCGGAACTTGCCATTGAAGCTGTTCGGCAAGTTCAAACGCGACCGTCTTCTGTCCTTCAATGCGAAACGGGTTGATTGAATTAACAAGATACAGCGAACTCTGCGCCGCAAGCTCCTGAATCACCCGCATGCAGACGTCGAAGTTTCCTTCAATCTCGAGCACCTTTGCGCCGTAGTCGAGTGCTTGCGCCAGCTTCGCTTCACTCACCTGGCCCTCGGGCACGAGAATCGCGCAAAGCATTCGCGCACGCGCGGCATAAGCCGCAAGACTGGCAGCCGTGTTACCCGTGCTGGCACACGCAACCAGACGCATGCCCAGCTTCAGCGCCTGCGTGACCGCGACAGTCATACCCGTATCTTTGAAAGAACCGGTTGGATTGTTGCCCTGGTGTTTGAGTCGCAGTGAGGTGAGACCGGAGTACTCCGCGGAACGAGGCGCATCGTAAAGCGGCGTGTTACCCTCGCCGAGCGAAACGACAGGAACGCCTTCATCGAAAGGCAGAAACTCGCGAAAGCGCCAGACGCCGCTGCGATCGCGCGCCTCACCGGACTTCAGCCGCTCCGACCACAACGAGCGCAAGCTTTCAGCATGTTGAACGTGAGGTTCGGTTCGTTCAATGTCGAGCAAATCGCCGCAGCGCGAACACACGTACATTCGATCGTCGAGATCAAACGCGCTGTTACACTCGGCATTTATACAACGCTGCGCGAACACAGATGCCTAGCATACAACGAATCGGTAGTGATGCAATCAGGACTTAGTACCTACTTGGAGTGCGGGGACTTGTCACCGCTTTGGCCTGACGATCTCGCAGGCGATAGTACCGGACCAAAGCGACGACGAGTCGCCGCACTCCAAGGAGGCGTCCAACTGAAACTGACCCACTGCTCAACGAATCAAAACTATTGACATTGCGTCGCACTTCACCTAAAGGTGAGACACGTTTGCCAAAGGAGATGCGCACAATGAAGATCCCCCGCGTGATTGGCTTAATAATCTGTTTGGGAATTCTAGCGACTGCGCCGAGAGCCTTTTCTCAGGACAACAACGATTCCGTACGAGAGAAAACAAGAGAACGCCTCAGCGCGCTGCTGCAACGCCTCGGGCCTGACATGAACGTCGCGTTCAAACCGAGCTCGAAATCGCAGTACGTGTTTACGGGCATGATGCGAGACGGACTAAAGAATTGCGATTCGTTTGAGATCGTGATCAGCGTAACCGCGAAGGAGACGATCGGATTCCGGATCTTTCCACACTACAAGGGCGCCTACATCAACATCGACAAAGCCAAAAACACGGCGCAGCTCTTGCGCAAGATCGCGCAGTTGAATGATTCGACGTTTTTGTTTTGGGGAGTCGATGACAGCGGCGATGTCTTCACCGGCTACACGTTCACGCTTGAGTCCGGGTTTCCCGACAAGGCGATCGAGATCGTGCTGTCGAGCATCAAGAACTCCGACCAGTTTGTGGGAGAGATGCGGCCATCGATCGATGGCAGCACCGCTCCGTGATCAAAAGCTGAACCGGATAGACGCGTCGATGCGGCGATTGTAGGCGGGATTACCACCGCCGCCGAAGCCACCAAAACCGCCAGTCGTCGACGTCGATTGACCGAAGAACGCTGAACCAAGATTACCGACCGGAATTCCGAGATTCGCGTGATTTAGCAGGTTCTGAAAGTTCAGCGAGAACGTCAGGTTGTAGCGGCCGTTACCGCCACCACCAAAACCACCACCGCCGCCGCCGGGGCCACCGCCGCCGCGCGCTCCACCACCGCCACCACCTGGTCCGCCACCGCCCGGACCTCTGCCGGCCATACCACCGCCCATCATCGCGCGCTGACCGTCATTGCGCTGACCGTCCTGACGATTCTGCTGGTTCGCATTCGCGCCGCCGCCTTCTGAACCAAAACTCCACGTTTTGCTCACGCGCAAGTTAACAGTTGTCGATCCGGGGCCCTCGGCAAAGTTGCGCGGAATCATCAGGTCGCCCGGCGCGAGTGTGAGCTTGAAGTTGCCAAACGGCGTGCACCTGAAGTGATCGGTGTCGGAGCAGTCGACGCCGACCGGCGCCAACGCCGGTCGTTCGGTGTTCAGTGTGTCGCCATTGATGTCGCGGCCAAGCGTGATGTTGAAAGGCCGGCCCGACTGCACAATGATGAACGGGTTGAGCGAGATGCCCCACGGCGCGCGGAAATTGCCAGTCATCACGAAGCGATGCCGGATATCGCCGGACGCGCGGCCGTATTCCGTGCTCAGGTCGTACGGATTCGCGGGAAAACTGCCAGCACCGTCAGTGTCGCTGTTCGCTTTCGACAGAACGTAGTACGCGTTCATCGATGCGTTGCGATGAAAACGGCTGCTGAAGTTAACGATGAACTGATTCTGGTTGTAACGGCCGCTCGACTCGTATTCAAAAACATTGCAGCTTGGCGACGGGTTGACGTCCGGCGGAATGAAGTCCGCGCAGTCCAACGGATGAACACCACTGTTCGGCAAGCCCGGAATGAAGGTGCCCGGCAGCGGCGCATTCAGCGGCCGCGTGCGCAACACGTGCAGCGTGCGAACGTTGATGTAGCTGGCGGCGAGCGTGAGATTGCGTGGCAACTGGCGCTCAACGCTGAACACCGATTGCAACGTGTACGGCGCCTGAAGTCCGTCTTCGAGCCGGTAAACAGTTCCCGGAACGGAAAAGGCAAGCAACTGATCTGGTGTTGGAATGTTCGGGAAGAAATCCGGATTCTGCACCGTGAACTGCTGCTGATTCACGCCGTTCAAACGAAAGGCTTGCATGGTCAGGCTTTCGCTGACGCGATCGTAAAAGACGCCATAACCACCGCGAATCACGGTCTTCGATTGTTGTCCGCCGGGTGACCACGCAAAACCAAGCCGCGGCGCAAAGTTGAAATTGCTGTCGATGTTTTCCTGGTTCTCATAACGCAGGCCGAGACTCAGCGTAAAATTTGGCCGCACTTTCCAGTCGTCCTGGACGAATCCGCCAAAGTCCCACTGATTAACGGCCGACTCTGGGTTGCCGGAAGACAAGCGAAACTGGCTGGCGCCGCCGCCGAGCAAACGAATCTCAGCGGGCGTGAAGCCCTGCTCCTGCAAAACGATCGTGCGCTGATATCGCTCGATGCTCGTCAGACCGTCAATGCCACCGAAGAACGTAAACGTGCCGCCGAAGTTTTGCGGCGAAAACTGCGAAAGGTGGTCGTTGCGAATCCGGGCGCCAATCTTGAACGAATGCTGCGCCTTCGCAAACGAAGTATTGTTGGTCAACTCCCACTCATTCTCGTCGCTGTGCGAATTTCCTATCTGAGATCCGCCTCCGGTAAATGCTTCCTGCACGTCGATGGTCGGAGTTGAGTTGTCGGCATTCTGCTCGGTGCGGGTGTGGTCAAACTGAAACCGCGTCTCGTTGACGATGGTCTTGTTGATGACTGCCGTTTCCGTCAACTGAATGCTCTGTTCGGTGTTCGAGGTATCGTAGGCGCGCGTCGGCAGCGAAAATCCACCGACACCGGTCACGCGCGTGGTCTTCGCATAGTTGTAACGAAAGACGAGAGTGTTGTTTGGGTTGATCTGATAGTCGATGCGCGGGCTGAACGTCGTGCGTCGACTCGGAATGGGAAACGTTTGGTTAAAGTCGACGATATTGTTGTTTGCGTCCAGAATCGTCGCGACGATCAACGACTGGTCGTCGATGTCGCGCTTTTCGAAGTCGAAGAAGAACGACGCTTTGTGCTTGAGCAGTGGCCCACTGATATTGCCGCCGTATTGGCGAGTTTGAATCGGCGGACGGTTGGGCGCAAACGGATTACGCGAATTTAGCGCGTCGTCGTTGAAGCTGAATGAAGCTTGCCCGCGATAACGATCTGTGCCCGGTCGCGTAAGAATCTCGATTCGGCCAAAACCGAGCCGGTCGTATTCCGCCGAGAACGGGTTCGAGTTGATGCGAATCTCGCGAATGGAAGCGCGCGGTGGCAGGCGGCCGCCAGTGAAACCGTCAACGAAGATCTG
>DASXRE010000138.1:0-9012 GCA_036506775.1 Pyrinomonadaceae bacterium
ACCAGAGAAATCGAGGCCGGCAAATACCTGGGTACGTTGCCACTCAGCATGGCTGGAGACTGGATCGTACTCGTCAACGTGACACTCTCAAACGGCGAACACGTGCAGCACCAGATCGAACTCAACGGAGTCAGGTCGAATTAGCGTTGAGCAATGGCACTGATGCAGTTTGAACCACAAAAGCTTATTCCAAAGGACGCCTCCTTGGAGTGCGGCGACTCGTCGCCGCTTTCATTCCGCTTTCAGACCAAAGCGGTGACTAGTCCCCGCACTCCAAGGAGGTACTAAGTCCTAACTGCATCACTACCTTGAGCAATCAATCCTTTGACTTACTGGAAACTCCTGTTATTGGCCGCCTGTTGCACTGGCGACACGCGCGAACACTCTTCCAGGTGCCGGTGGTGTTGCTGAGCGTGTTGATGATCCTGCACGGCTTTTTTGGACCAGCAATCGCACCAAAGAACCTTGCGACTACTTTGACGTGGGTTCACTTTCGTGGCGCGCTCGTGCTGGTGTTGCTGGTCGCGGGAAACTTCTTCTGCTTCGCTTGTCCGTTCATCCTGGTCCGCGACTTCGCGCGCAAGTTCTTTCACCCGGTGCGAAACTTTCCGCGGGCATTGCGGAATAAATGGCTCTCAGCGTCACTGCTGGTTGCGGGACTGTTCGCTTATGAACTTTTCGATTTGTGGTCCTCGCCGTGGTGGACCGCGCTGCTCATCAGCTTCTATTTCGTGGCCGCCTTGATTGTCGACGGCTTCTTCAAGCACGCATCTTTCTGCAAGTTTGTCTGTCCGATTGGACAGTTTAACTTTCTCGCCTCAACGATCTCGCCGCTCGAAGTGAAGATTCGCGATGAGGCGGTCTGCACTGCGTGCCGCACGAAAGACTGCATCCGCGGACGCCGGGAGCCGGTTTCGTCGCTGGTGGTTATTCAGCGGGGTTGTGAGCTGGCGTTGTTTCAGCCACGCAAGACTGGAAACATGGATTGCACTTTTTGTCTCGACTGCGTGCAGGCGTGTCCGCACGACAACGTTGGGATTCTCGCGCGTGTTCCGGCGTCGGAGTTGACGGTTGATCCGTTGCGGTCGGGTGTTGGTTTTCTGTCGCGGCGAAAAGATCTGGCAGCGGTGTCGCTGTTGTTTGTGTTCGGAGCGCTGTTGAATGCGTTTGGCATGGTTAGTCCGGTTTACGCGGTTGAGAGTTGGCTCGCGCGAACTTTGAACGTTAGTCACGAGGCGCCGGTGCTTGGCGTTCTGTTTGCGCTGGCGCTCGTGGTCGAGCCGATCGTGTTGTTGATAATTCCGGTGTGGCTGACGCGAACGTCCATTGCTGGTCCACGATCGCCGATATCGTTGTTGGTGCGTTATTCGTATGCGCTGGTGCCACTCGGCTTTGGCATCTGGCTGGCGCATTACTCGTTTCACTTTTTTACCGGTTTGCTTACCTTCATACCGGTATTCCAGAGCGCTGCTTCGGAACTCGGAGGAAACGTTTTAGGAACGCCGTTGTGGGGGTTGACTGGTCTGCCGATTGCACCGGTTCACGCGATCGAGTTCGGCTTCATCGGACTCGGATTTCTTGGCTCACTGCTGGTCAGCTATCGACTTGCGGAGCAAGATGCACCCGGCAAAACTTTGCGAGTGTTTGTGCCGTGGGCCAGTCTTGCCGCGATCATTTCCTTGGCAGCGATCTGGTTGATGTCGCAACCGATGGAAATGCGTGGGACAATCCTGGGTGGGTGATGCGCTACTTCGCCGCCGTTATCTCTTTCATCCTGCTATTTCACATTCCCGCGTTGGCGCATAACGGACCGCCCTTTCCCATTGTCGTCGACCAACAAGTTGGGCCGTGCGTCATTTCGGTCTGGACAGATCCGGACATCGGACAGGGTTCGTTCTTTGTCATGATTCAACCGGCGCCGAACGGTTCGATCCCAAACGACCTGTCGGTGCAACTCCTCGTGCAGCCAGTCAGTGGTCGCTTGCCGGAAACAAGCTATCGCGCCGAGCGCGAAGATCTGCGCGGACAGTTGCAATACAAGACGCTCGTCAACTTCGACGTGCAGGAACAATGGCGGGTGCGCATCAAACTCGACAGCGCGCAAGGAAGTGGAGAGACGACGGCGTTCGTCGAGCCCACACCGCAGGGGTTAGGTCGCTGGGATCTGTTGCTCTATCTGCTACCGTTTTTGGCGATCGGTTTTCTCTGGCTCCGCGCTTTCTTCAGCAAAGCCACAAAGAAGCACAAAAGGCACAAACCATCCGTGTAATCCGTGTTACCGCTCTCCAACCTCTGTGACGTTACCGCTCACGCGAAAACGCGCGTTAGGTTTGCCGTCGCCAAGACTGACAACGAATTCACCCGGTTCGATGACGCGTTTGCTGCGCTCATCGATCAGTGACATCTGACGTGGCGTGATGGTGAACGTCACGGTGCGTTTTTCTCGCGGCCGCAGCGAGATACGATCGAAGCCGACAAGGGTTCGGATTGGCACCGGCGCTGACGCGGCCACATCAGTCAGATACAACTGCACCACCTCTTCGCCTTCGCGATCGCCAACGTTCGTCACCTCAACACTCACGTTCATCGGTTCACCAGCCTTCACCGAGCTTGAGCCAAACCTCAGCTTGCTATAAGCAAACTTCGTATAGCTCAACCCAAATCCGAACGGATAAAGCGGCTCGCCTTTGAAGTAACGATAAGTGCGGCCGGCCATGCTGTAATCAGTAAACGGTGGCAACTGATCTACCGACTTGTAGAACGTAATCGGCAATCGCCCAGCGGGGTTGTAATCACCAAACAACACGTCCGCGATCGCTGTACCACCTTCACCACCCGGATACCACGCCTGCAAAATCGCAGGAGCATTATCGTTCGCCCAATTCACGGCCAGTGCACTGCCACTCAGCAACACGACAACAACCGGCTTGCCCGTCGCCACCAAAGCCTTCAGCAACGCCTCCTGCACTTTCGGCAACGAAATGTCAGTGCGATCACCGCCGCGGAAACCCTCAACGTTCACGGTCATCTCTTCGCCTTCAAGTCCCGCGGAGATTCCCAGCACGAGAACACTCGCATCTGACTGTTTTGCGGCATTCACGGCCTCGTCGATGAGTCGTTCCGCCAGACGCGGATAAGACCAGACGAGTTTCGCCACCGCTTCGCGGTTGTTCTGGAAATACTCCATCCGCAAATCGTAACTGCGTCCGGCTTCCAGCGTGACTTCCTTCGTGACGGTCTTGTTCGGGCTGCTGGCCCACGCATCAATGTGGAGCTGGCCGTCCAGAAACAAACGCGCGCCATCGTCCGCAGTAAATCCGAGTGTGTACTTCCCGGATTCAGCAGGCGTGAGTTTGCCGGTCCAGCGAACGGAAAAATTGTTTTCACTTAACTCCGGTGCCGGCTTGTAGCGTCCCCAGTTGAAATCAACGCGCTGGTCGGTGCGCACAGTGGCCGCTGGACCACGCAGTTCCTGATTGTTGAAATACTCCGCCTTCAGTCCCGTCTCCGTACCTTTGCCGTTGATCGTCAAAACTGACGATGGCACCGTCACCACGGACTCTCCCGCAAGCGTGGAACCCGGCGCGTAATTAACTTTCGTGTTTGGCGAAACTGCGTTTTTGATGCCGGCGAGCGGTGTGATCAATCGCGAAGGACGGCCATTATAGTTGCCCCACAACACCTCCGGCGCATCGGCGTTTGGTCCAATCACGGCGATGCTCTGCAAGTCTTTCTTCAATGGCAACGTGCGGTTGGCATTCTTTAAGAGCACCATCGATTCGCGCACCGTTCGCAAAGCGAGTTGGCGATGTTCGGGAGTGTCGTTTTCGGAAAACGGAATCCGCGCGTAAGGAACCATTTCGGGCGGATCAAACATGCCGAGCCGAAAGCGCGCGGTAAGCAGACGCTTCAACGAAACATCGATTTGCGCTTCGGTGATCAAGCCGTCCTTTACGGCCTGAATCAAGGTTGAGTACTCGCCACCGCATGTGAGATCCGTTCCGGCCTTGACGGCGAGCGCTGAGGCTTCGGCTTCAGTCTTCACAAAGTGATGGCCCTGCCAGATGTCTCTGATCGCGCCGCAATCGGAGACGATGTAACCATCAAAGCCCCACTCACCGCGCAAAATATCGGAGAGCAACTTCTTGTTCGCGCAACATGGCTGCGCATTCGTGCGGTTGTAGGCACACATCACCGAGTAAGCTTTGCCTTCGACAATCGTCGCGCGGAAAGCGGGCAGATACGTTTCGCGCAGATCGCGTTCGTAGGCTGTGGCGTCGAAGCCGTGACGCTCCGGTTCCGGACCGCTGTGTACGGCATAGTGTTTCGGCGTGGCGATCACTTTGAAATAACGCGGATCATTACCTTGTAGTCCGCGCACGAACTCCACCCCAAGTCTTGCGGTCAGATAAGGATCTTCGCCGTAGGTTTCCTGACCGCGGCCCCAACGTGGATCGCGAAAGATGTTGATGTTTGGACTCCAGAAAGTCAGGCCCTGATAACGGCCGTGTTGGTTGTTGCGCACGAACTCATGATGCTTAGCACGCGCCTCGGTCGAGATGACATCAGCGACCTGGTACATCAGTTTTGTGTCCCACGTTGCAGCCAGACCGATCGCTTGCGGGAAGACCGTGGCGACACCGGCGCGGGCAACGCCGTGCAGCGCTTCGTTCCACCACTCGTACTGCGGAATGCCGAGCCGTTCGATCGCCGGAGCCGCATTCATCATCTGCGAGACTTTTTCCTCCAGCGTCATGCGCGACACGAGATCGTTGACGCGTGTTTCAATCGGCAGGTTGGGATTCTTGTAAGGCGGCAGCGACTGTGTTTCGACGCTGCGCAGCGGAAACACAGTTGAGAGCAATGCGCACAACAGCAACAGACAGGATGTTAGTTGAGTTTTTTTCATCTTGCGTACGCTGGTCTTGCAGGACTGACCCGTACGCTACCGCGTTACGGTACTGACCTCATTTCACTGTTAAGACCAACAGCGCTGGCACATGCATGCAGTCAGTACCGTAACGCGGTAGCGACGGGTTGGCGTTGTGTTAGCGCACGCCGAGAAGGATGTCTACCGTCAACTGGTCCAGGCGCTCGTACGGCAGCGGCTTGCGCGCTAACTCCGCTCGATCCAGGGCAAGTTCCTTCAGGTGTTTCGCCTTCTCTGGGCTGTAACGACCGAGCGGCTCGGCGTGGTCTCCCGAACTGCTGCGTATCTCAGCGAGCAACGACTGGATCTCCTGGTCTTCGTCAAACTGTCGCGCCTTGTCTTTCAGAATCAAGTAATTCCTCATGCACCCGGCGGCGAACTCCCAAACACCTTCTTCGTTCTCACTGCGATACGAATGCGCATCGAAGTGGCGTGGACCATCGTAGGCGGACTCCAGCAGCCTGACCAAAAAGAAGAGGTTCTTGATCGACTCCGAACCAAAACGCAGATCTTGATCAAAACGCGGCCCTTTTTGATCGTTGAGATCGATGTGAAAGAGCTTGCCGGCCTCAATGGCCTGCGCTACGACGTGATAGAAGTTGAGCCCCGACATCTGTTCGTGACCGACTTCGGGATTCACCCCGACCATTTCGGCATGATCGAGAGTTTCGATGAAGCCAAGCATCGCGCCGGTCGTCGGGAGATAAATGTCTCCGCGTGGTTCATTCGGTTTGGCTTCGAGCGCGAAACGGTAGTCGTAGCCCTGATCGATCGAGTATTCGCAGAGGAAGTTCAAAGCCTCGCGATTCCACTTCAGCGCCTCGCGCGGATCCTTCGCGGCATCGACTTCAGCGCCTTCCCGGCCGCCCCAAAAGACGTAAATCTTCGCACCGAGCTCCGCGCCGAGATCCATTGAGCGCATTGTCTTCTGCAACGCGTACAGCCGCACCTGCGAGTCGTTCGACGTAAAAGCACCATCCTTGAAGACCGGATCGTAGAACAGATTCGTCGTGGCCATCGGCATCTTCATGCCGAAGTCGTCGAGCGCCTGTTTGAACTCGCGCACGATGCGATCACGCTCAGCCGGCGTTGCGTCGATCGGCACGAGATCGTTGTCGTGCAGATTCACGCCGTACGCACCGAGTGCGCTCAAACGCTTGACGATCGTCACGGGACTTACCGTTGGGCGCGTCGCATCGCCAAACGGGTCGCGTCCGCGATTGCCGACAGTCCATAGACCAAAAGTAAACTTGTGTTCCGGTTTCGGTTGATAGTTGTTGTTTGGCATCTCGCCCTCACATGATGATAAGAACCCACCCGCTACCGCGATGTGGTACTGACTTTCTCCGCCGAAAAATAACGACTCGCAAAATCAAGAAACGGGGGCCAGTTTGGTCCCGGTGTGTGTCCGCCGCGATGCTGGCGAAACGCAACCTCGCCGTCGGTCAACGCGGTTTCGATCTCCGGAAAGTCGCTAACACCGAGACCTCGTTTGCCTAAAAGTTTATAGACCGGGCCGGCAGCCGCAGCCGCCATGAACATACCTTTCGCATCGACCCAGCCATCGCCTTTGTCGCCCGCGCTGATGAACACCGGACGCGGCGCGCACAGGGCAATCAACTCGTGTGCGTCGACAGGCAAATCGTTCCAGTGGAGGGCACCTGCGTACTTGAGAAAGTTGCCGGCCATCCAGTGATATTCGCCTGAAGCAGCGACATTTTCGACGAGCTCGCCCCAGTTGCGGCGGTGGAGTTTTGCGCCCGCGGCGCCTGATGAGCTCACAAAGGCAATCGCAAAACGAGGATCGTAAGCCATCGCTACCAGCACCGCTTTGCCGTAACGCGAATGCCCTTCGAGGCCGACGCGGCGCGCATCAACAGATTTATCTGTCTGGAAATAATCGAGCGCGCGGCTCGCGCCCCAGGCCCATGCGCGCAAGGCGCCCCAATCGTCGACCGCGCGCGGTTGCCCTTTGTTGCTGAGTCCAATTATGCCAAGCGTCAAACCCGCGCCGTTGTCGGCTTGCACACTGGTCGGGATCAGGCTCGCGTATCCCCAGCCTCTGTTCAGCACTTGCTGTTGCCACGTTGGACCAGCAGGCGCGGCTGAAGCGGGAAAGCGAAACCCGGGAGGAAACACGAAACTCAATTCCATGATCACCGGCACGGGTCCCACTGCATTCGCGGGCGTCGTCAGCGACAACTGAATATCAACATTCACCAACGGATAACCGGAGTTATCCACATGACCAATGATTCTTTTTGAGACGACGGGAATCTCGTACTTCACTTCCCGTTTTGTCTCGATCACTTCCCACGTAACTGCCGGCACCTTCGCCGAAACACGACCGTAGATCTCGCGATCGAAATCTTCAGCGATCTCCGGCCGGCGCTGAGTCCACCATGTCTTCGCATCGGGCACCCGCTTGCCGCTTTTCAGCAACAACGGATCGGGCAGCACGGGATACGGATTCGCCTTCGCTTCATCGTAATTGGCAGCGTTCGGTGCGTTGGGATCGTTGCCGTTCACACCGGGTCGCAGCGAGGCGATGTGCAAGAGGTCGAGTAACCGCCGCTGGTCCTGCTCGGCCGTCAATTCAACCGGCCATTTCAATTCCTTGGCGAAACGCGCGCTGCTCGTGCTCGTGATTGCGGCAAGCGCGGGCTTGGCTCGGCCGTAACGGTCGAACAGCAACGGATAATTCGTTCGGCCTCTCATCGGCCAGTTGTTCAGCCACGAATCTCCATCGGCCACTCCCCAAAAAGTTACGCGGTCGATTACCTCGCGGTGTTTCACATAAACCTTAAACAAATCCGCATAACGCTTCGCGAGGCGTAACTGCACTGCGTCCGGTAAGCGCTCCTTGTAAGGGTCCAACTCCGCAGGGACCAGAAAATCGATGGCACGATTGACCTCCACTTCCGGCCGGCTTGAAGGCGGAAGGACATCAACGTCGAGTTCGGTTATGTTCACTCTCAGGCCGAGGTTTGCAAACGCCTCAATGGTCGCATCTTCATCAGCGACTAACGGAAATTCGATAAAATTATGGTTCTGCAAACCGACCGCCTTGACCGGTACACCGCCGGCTTTCAGCTTCTTGACTAGTTCGACCGCGCCGGCTCGCTTCGCCGGCAATTCGAGATCATAGTCGTTGTAGTAAAGCTCCGCGCTCGGATCCGCCTCGTGCGCAAACTTAAATGCGAGCGCGAGATAATCTTCGCCAATGATTTTGAACCACGGCGACTGGCGCATCGTGCCGTCCTGATTAAGCGCCTCGTTGACCACGTCCCAGCCTTTTATCTTGCCCTTGTAGCGTCCGACCAACATGAAAATGTGCTCACGCAAGCGCTTCAACAGGGTCTCACGATCAACCGCATTTCCCTTTTCATCTTCAAAAACCCAGCGCGGAGTTTGATTGTGCCAAACAAGCGTGTGTCCAACGATGAACATCCCGCGCTTTTCGCCAAACTCGACGAAGCGATCGGCAGCGGCAAAGTCGTAACGGTTCGGTTCCGGATGAACCAGCGCCCACTTCAAAATATTTTCGGGCGTGATCGTGTTGAACTGCTCGCTCACGATCGCGGCGCCGCGTGTATCTTCTTCGAAGACTTGCCGCCGGTTAAGCGCCGCGCCGATCATAAAGTCGTTTTTGAAGACGTCTTTCAGCGCGCGCAACTGCTCTGCCGCAAGCGTTTTCTCTGTGCGATCTCTGTGTTCTCTGTGCCTCTGCGGTTCATTGTTTGTGGCTAAAGTCACCACGGAGACACAGAGAACACAGAGATTGCACAGAGCGATGAAACTACTTCGCAACGACTTCGAGCTTGACCGTTTCATACTTGACTGAACTCGTACCCACCATGATGTCGAACCAGCCCGGCTCAACCACGCTCTTCATATTCACATCGAGAAACGAAAGTTTGTCAGGCGTGATCACAAACTCCACCGTTTTGCTTTCGCCGGGCGCCAGAGAGATTCGCTTGAAATCCTTCAGCTCCATAATCGGTTGCGTGACTGAGCTAACCAGATCACGAATGTAGAGTTGAACGATCTCGTCACCCGCGCGCTTGCCGGTGTTGGTCACA
>DASXRE010000139.1:0-15158 GCA_036506775.1 Pyrinomonadaceae bacterium
GACGAGTCCCGCACTCCAAGGAGGCCCGCAGCTCAAAAGCGATTTTGCGAGACCTATGCTGAAACGAGTCCTTGTACTCTCCGCTTCCGCGGGCGCGGGCCACATTCGCGCGGCTCAGGCGATTGAAAAGGCCTTCGAAGAGATCGGTGAAGAGACAGGTGAGCGTCGAGAAGTTCATCACCTCGACATTCTTAACTACACCAACAAGGTCTTTCGCCATCTCTATTCAAAGGCCTACATCGATCTCGTCAACAAAATGCCGGAAGTGCCCGGCTGGTTCTATGACAAACTCGACAAGCCGTGGAAGAACGAACGCCGGCGTCTCGCTCTCGACAAACTGAACACGCGTCCGCTCGTAAAACTACTTCGCGAACACCAGCCTGACCTGATAGTCTGCACGCACTTTCTGCCCGCTGAAATCGTTTCGTGGCTCAAGGCCAAGGAACGGCTCTCGAGCCGGCAGGTGATCATCGTTACAGATTTCGACGTCCACGCGATGTGGCTGGTCCATCACTACGAGCGCTATTTCGTGGCGTTGGAGGAGGCGCGCGTGTATCTTGAAACGCTTGGCATACCGCCGGAGAAGATCACCGTCAGCGGCATTCCAATAGATCCGGTCTTCGCGCGTCGCAAGAACAAGCAGGAGATGCGAGCCAAGCACGGGCTCGCGTCTGATCGCACTACCATATTGCTTTCGGCGGGTGGCTTTGGCGTCGGGTCGGTCGATGCGCTGATCGCGGCATTGATGTCTTTGCAGCATCGGGCTCAGGTCCTGGCAATCTGCGGCCGCAACGAAGAGCTGCGGCAACGCCTTTCGCGACAGGCCGCGCGGCTAAAGCAGGATGCGACCGTGCTCGTCAAACCTTTCGGCTACACGAAAGAGATGGACGAGTTGATGACTGCGTCGGATATCGTGTTGGGCAAGCCAGGTGGTCTGACTACTTGCGAGGCGCTGGCGAAAGGACTGGTCTTTGCAATCGTCAATCCGATTCCGGGTCAGGAAGAGCGAAACTCCGATCATCTGCTCGAAGCGGGCGTTGCCATCCGCTGCAACAACTTGCCCACACTCGCGTATAAACTGGATCGCCTGCTGGCCGATCCTGGTCGTTTCGCAACCATGCAGACAAACGCACGCCGGATGGGCCGGCCAAATGCTGCCAGGGAGATCGTTCAACAACTAATAGAATCGACATGAAAATAGACAGACGCGAATTTGTAAAAGCATCGGCATTGACTGTGGCCGCCACCGTGCTGTGCGCGAAAGGCAGCACGAGTCTTAAATCACAGGACGCAAGAGTTCGGACGGTGCTCGGACGCATGACACTCGAAGAGAAGATCGGGCAGATGCTTCAGGCCGAGCAGAGTGCACTGAAGGAACTCAGCGACGTCGAGAACTACTTTCTCGGTTCCATCTTGAGCGGCGGCAGTTCCGATCCCAAGACCGGCAACGGTCTGAACGACTGGACCAATCTCTACGACAGTCTGCAAGTGCGCACACAAAAGACGCGTCTGCGCATTCCGATTCTTTACGGCATCGATGCTGTTCACGGTCACAGCAACGTCATCGGTGCTGTCATCTTCCCGCACAACATCGGTCTGGGATGCAGCCGAAATCCGTCGCTGGTTGAAAAGGCAGCGCGAATCACTGCGATTGAGGTGCGTGCAACGGGCATTCAGTGGACCTTCTCGCCATGCGTGACCGTGCCACAGGATGAACGCTGGGGCAGGACTTACGAGGGCTTTGGTGAGTCACCCGAGTTGGCGCGCCTGCTTGGCGAAGCAGCCGTGCGCGGCTATCAAGGCAGCGACCTGAAAGATCCGTTAAGCATTCTTGCTTGCGCAAAACATTGGATTGGTGACGGCGGCACCACTCTCGGTACGGGAACTTTGTTGAAAGGAGACGTGCGCATCCTCGATCGCGGCGACGTGCGGCTCAGCGAACAGGAACTGCGCCGTATTCATCAGGCGGGTTATGTCAGTGCGATCAAAGCGGGCGTGGGCACGATCATGCCGTCGTACAGCAGTTGGAACGGGGTGAAGTGTTCGGGCAGCAAGCGTCTGTTGACTGAGATCCTGAAAGGCGAACTCGGGTTCGACGGCTTTCTGATTTCCGACTACAACGCGATCAACGAGATGCCCGGTGATTACAAGACGCAGATCGAAACGTCAGTGAACGCGGGCATGGACATGTTCATGGTCCCGAACACGTATCGCGAGCTGGAGGCGTTCCTGCTCGAGCTCGTGAAGGAGAACCGCGTGGCGATGTCGCGCATCGACGACGCGGTGACGAGAATTCTGCGCGTGAAGTTCGCGATGGGATTAATGGACGAGGGCCGCTCACAACTTGCCGATCGCAAACTGCACCAGCGTTTTGGTTCCGCGGAACATCGACAGGTCGCGCGCGAATGCGTACGCGAGACGCTCGTCCTGTTGAAGAACGAACGACAGACGCTGCCGGCGTCGAAGCGAGCCAGTCGCATTCACGTTGCGGGCAAGAGCGCCGACGACATCGGCAATCAATGCGGTGGTTGGACCATCACCTGGCAGGGCAAGAGTGGCGACAATACGACGGGCGGTACGACGATTCTGAAAGCGATTCAGGAGAGTGTGTCGCCGCAAACGAAAGTCACGTTTAGTAAAGACGGCTCGGGCGCGAGCGGCGCGAATGTTGGAATCGTAGTCATTGGCGAGACACCTTACGCCGAGATGCTCGGCGACCGGAAAGATCTCACTGTGTCCGACGAGGACGTCGCCGCGGTGGAGGCAGTGAAACAGGCAGGCATCCCGGTCGTGGTGGTGCTGCTTTCCGGTCGTCCGATGATCATCGACAAAGTGCTCGACAAAGCCGACGCGTTCGTGGCCGCGTGGTTGCCGGGCACTGAAGGACGCGGCGTCACTGACGTGCTGTTTGGTGATTTCAACTTCAAGGGCAAGCTGTCAGTCTCGTGGCCGCGCTCAATGGACCAGATCCCGATCAACGTTGGTGACGCGAAGTACGATCCGCTTTTCAAGTACGGCTATGGGTTACAGTATCTGCAAAGCAAGACGGGAAGATCGTAGCAACATTCAACAGTTGATTGCGGAGTCGGCGCGTGGCCTCAGTCGCGCGGATTACAATGACACACAGATTGAAGCCGCGATTGCCACGGTGTTTGGCGTTGACACCGATCTCATCGAGGACGGCACGTACTTCGTTGCTGAAGACGCCGGCGTGTTGATTGGTTGCGGTGGTTGGAGTCGGCGCAAGACGCTTTTTGGCGGCGATCAGTTCACTGACAGAGACGCGAGTTATCTCGATCCGAATTCAGAGCCGGCGAAGATTCGCGCTTTCTTTATTCACCCGGACCACGCGCGAAAGGGAGTTGCACGAGCGAGTTTAAACCGGTGTGAAGAGGAAGCCGCGGCGCAAGGGTTCAGGGCGATTGAGTTGATGGCTACGCTGCCGGGAGTAAAGTTTTACGAGGCGTGCGGGTATTTGGGCCAGGGCGATTACGATTTGGAGTTGCGAGACGGCGTCAAGCTGGAGTTGGTGCCGATGAGAAAAAGTTTGCAGAGGGCCACTAATGACCACGAATAAAAGGGAACTACTGAGACACACGGTCGCAACGCTGGCGTATCGTGGCGGCAAAGCGGTCGCGAACGCGCCGGCAGGTTTCGATCAGTTTCATGCGAACGACTCGACGCGCACGCCGGGACAGATCCTGGCCCACATTGGCGATCTGCTCGATTGGGGTCTCTCGATCGCGAAAGGACAACAGACCTGGAACAACTCCACACCGCTCGCGTGGAACGATGAGATCGCTCGCTTCTTCGCCGCGCTTGAGGCGTTTGATTTGTACCTGGGTTCAGATGCGGCGTTGCACGCGCCGGAGGAGAAGTTGTTTCAGGGACCGATCGCCGACGCACTCACGCACGTCGGACAGATCGCGATGTTGCGCCGCATCGCTGGTGGGCCAATCAAGGGTGAAAACTATTACCGGGCTGAGATCGAAGCGGGAAGAGTACGCTCCGATCAATCTGTGCACAGAATTGAGTTTGATTAGTGGCTCGATGGAAGACAGGCGAAAACTGCTGAATCACTTTCTGGCTGCGCTTGCTTATCGCACGCAGAAAGCCTTGCGCGAGGCGCCGGACGACTTCGGCTCGTTTCGTGTCGGCGAAGGCGTGCGCACGCCCGCTGAGTTGGTTCGTCACATGGCCAGCGTGCTTGGTTACGCACGCACTTTTTTCGTCGGCGGGCATTACCGGCCCGAGCCGCTCGCTTCCTTTGAGGAAGAGGTGCAGCGGTTTCACGAACTGCTTGGCATGCTTGCCCAGCATCTCCGCAAAGGCGATGCGTTATTGGAAGGAATGACCGAAGAGCGCTTGTTGCAAGGACCGTTTTCTGACGCGATGACGCACGCGGGCCAGCTCGCGTTATTGCGGCGTCTGGCTGGCGCGCCAGTGCCACCGGAGAACTTCATCGTTGCCGAGATCAGGGAAGAGCGCCTTGGACCAGATCAGGCAGAGCCGGTGAGCCCCGACAGAGTCTGGCCCGAAGCCCCGGAGGGCTGGAAACCATAACTTTGGAAATCCTCCGTGTCTCTGTGTCTCTGTGTTTATTAACCACAGAGGCACAGAGACACGGAGTTAGAGATAACTTTCACATGCAGGCGCTTTGATGTTATGCTCCAGCGTCAATGGCACAGCAGAACTCCTTCGATATCGTCTCGCAAGTCGATGCCGCCGAGATCTCTAACGCTCTTAACCAAACAATCAAGGAAGTGCGCCAGCGCTTCGACTTCAAAGGCAGTGCAGCTACCGTCGTGATGGAGAAAAACGAACTCGTGCTCACCGCCGAAGATGAAACGAAGCTGCGCAACATGAACGACATCCTGCAACAGAAACTGGTCCGTCGCAGTGTGCCGTTGAAAGCCTTCAACTACGGTAAGATTGAACCAGCCGCCGGTGGCACCGTGAGACAGCGAGCGCAGATTCAGGAAGGCATCCCGCAAGAGAAGGCGAAGGAAGTCGTAAAGTTCATTAAAGACAGCAAGGCAAAGGTTCAGGCATCGATTCAGGGCGACGTCGTGCGCATCACCGGTCGCGATCGCGACACGTTGCAGGACATCATCGCCAAACTCAAAGCTAAAGATTTTGGCATTCACATGCAGTTCACTAACTATCGCTCAAACTGAGCCAGGCGCCATAGCACTCATGACTCTTTCAGGTAACACACTCGCACTCGACGAAGAGGCCAGGATTTCCGCGCGCCGTATCTTCAGTTTGATTGCGAACGAACTCCAGCAGGTCGAGATTGAGTTTGAGCGGCAGGCGCGTTCGAACGTGCAGGTGATTGCTTATCTTGGTGACTACCTGCGCAAGTCGGGCGGCAAGCGTGTGCGTCCAGCGCTGACGATTCTTTCAAACTACGCAGTCGGTGGTGAAGGCAGCCGCTACAACTCGATTCGCATGGCGACGGTGATGGAGTTCCTGCACACGGCCACACTCGTGCATGACGACATCATCGACAAGGCAGACACGCGCCGCAATCGTCCCACTGTCAATGCGCTCTACGGCAACGAGACGGCGGTGTTGATGGGCGACTGGCTTTACATGTCGGCGTTTGAAACCAGTCTTGCTGAAAGATCGTTGTCGATACTCGACATTCTCACGAGCGTCACGCGCAAGATGACCGAGGGCGAGATCCTCCAGTTGACGCTCCTGGGCCATGCGGATGTTTCGGAAGCGCAGTACCTTGATGTGTTGAAACGCAAGACGGCGCACCTGTTCAGCGCGAGTTGCGAGATCGGCGCGATTTTGGGCGGCGCGACTGAGAAGCAGCGCACAGCGTTGGGCGATTACGGATTGAACCTCGGAACGGCGTTTCAGTTGATTGACGACCTGCTCGATTTCACTTCCACTGAGGAGGCGTTAGGGAAGGCCGCTGGCGCCGATCTGTTGGGTGGCAAGGTCACCTTGCCGCTGATTTATCTCCTGGAATCCCATCCTTCCTCTCTCAAACTGGTCCAGCAAGTGTTGAGTAACCGGAACTACGAAACAGTCAGTCAGCAAGAGCTTCTGGACGCTCTCAACCAGACCGACGCTCTCGAACGGGCGCGGGCTCTCGCCGACGAATTTGCCGAAAACGCCCGCACCGCGCTCGAAAATCTACCCGACTCCGAGTACTGCGACTCGCTGCGCGCACTCCCGTCCTACGTCCTCAACCGCGACCGGTAGCAGACTGGACAGGATTTCAGAATTGGCAGGATGCCTAAGCTAAATCCTGCAAATCCTGGCAATCGTGTCAACAAGCCTATTGTCTAAACCACGAAACGCCTCTAGAATCTGCCGCGATGGATAGGCCCAACGAGAACCTCTTGTCACGCCTCGAGCAGA
Organism: Pyrinomonadaceae bacterium; assembly: GCA_036506775.1. GTDB lineage: Bacteria > Acidobacteriota > Blastocatellia > Pyrinomonadales > Pyrinomonadaceae > PSRF01. The sequence goes on from DASXRE010000139.1 coordinate 6,379, forward strand.
GCCTGCGCCAGTCGCGCGCGGCCCGCATGCACCTGGCTGCACGCCTGCGAGAACTCGAAGCCGAGGCCGACAGTGTCCGGGCCGAACTCGCCGAGATGGACACGCTCGCCAGCCAGACAGAGGCGGCTATTTATCGACTTCTTTCATCGGTGCTCGCATCCAGTAATCTTTCGCTCGGCTTGCCATCGGATGCGGAACTGGAAGTGGCGATGCGCCAGTCGCAATCAGCCCCCGCCCGGATACAGACACCGATCGAGCGCCGGCAACAGATTCCCGCTGTGCGCAACAACGTCGAGGCGCTCAGCGATCGCTTCATGGATCGGACCATTCCGCAGGCAGTCACGCTGTTACTGCGCGAGGAAGGTGGTCCACTCCACGTCAATGAAATCTACAACCGCCTGCTCGAAGGCGGGTTCCGCTTCACCGGTCAAAACCCGACCATCAGCGTTGCAGTCTCGCTCAATCGCAACACACGGTTCCGCAAAGTCGCTCCCGGCACCTTCGATCTGGTGATGCGCGATGCGTCCAAGGCTTCATAAAATGAGCCCGCGATGCGCGCGATAATTCTTTCCGCCGGTTACGGCACACGCCTCTGGCCGCTCACAGAAGACCGCACCAAGCCAGCTATTCCGATTCTTGGCAAACCGCTCGTTGGTTACGTTGCCGAGTACATCGCGACCTACGGCTTCGACGATATCGTCGTGAACCTGCATCACCGGCCGGAATCGGTTCGCGCTGCGCTCGGTGACGGCAGCCAGTTTGGAGTCAAACTTCACTACGTTGAAGAACCGGTAATCCTCGGCACCAGCGGCGCACTCGACAACACGCGCGAGTTTTTCCAACGAGAAACCTTTCTCGCAATCAACGGCAAGATCATCACCGACATCGATCTGAAGGCCGCGCTGGCAACGCATCGCAACACGAACGCCCTCGCGACACTCGTGCTACTCGCCAACACACGACGCGAACGCTTCAGTGTCGTTGAAGTCGATCGAGGACGCATCACACGCTTCGGCGGCATGCCGCAAGAAAAAGACGACGATGGACCAACTCCGCTGATGTTCACCGGCATACAGATCCTCGAACCGCGAATCTTCGACTACATCCCGCGCGGAGTCTTCTCACACTCAACTACCGACGTCTACCCGCAAGCGATCACCAACGGCGAGACGATCGCGGCTCACGTCGCTTCCGGAACGTGGCGTGAACTCTCAACGCTCAAACGCTACCTCGACATCAGCATCGAGATGCTGAAGGAGCAGGGTCAGGCATATGTCGCGGGAACTGGTTGCATCATTCCTGGCACTGCTACCGTCAAAGATTCGATTTTGTGGGATAACGTAACGGTCAGCGACAAAGCGCGGATTCATCACAGCGTTCTGGGCGACGGCGTCAGCCTGTTTCAGGGCGAGGTGATTGACAATTCGGTGGTGGTGCGACGCGAGCTCGTCGAGGATAAATTAACACCGGAAAAAGCGGTGCACGGCGGTTACCTCTACGGTGAAAACTTTGTCGTGCCCTTGTGATACAATCCGGGCCAAATCAGGGTTGTCCGACTTCATGAGCTCTGCAAAACAGGTGATTTCCAACGTATTTGAGTCTACCGCAACAGACCGACTGGCGAGATTCATCACTCAGCAGGGAATAACCAGTCGCGAAGTGGTCGCACTGACTCCGGACGCCTCAACCCGCAAGTATTACCGCGTCGCCTGGAAGAAACGGACCGCGATCGCCGCTGTCTACGCTGAACCGTTCGACCCGGAGTTTCATCCGTATCTCGACGTCACGCGCCTCTTTCTGGAATGCGACATTCCGGTGCCCGAGATCTACTCGGTCGACGGTGCGGCTGGCATCATCGTGCAGGAAGATCTCGGCGACCAGCAGTTGTTTCAGATCTACGAGAATGAGCCGGAAGAGAAGTGCGACGAATACAAGGAAGAGGCGATTGCTCTCATAGCCAGAATTCAAACGGCGACTCAAAAAGCCTACGAGATGAACTCAATCGCCAGCCGTCTGGCGTTCGATGAAGCGAAACTCTCGTGGGAACTCGACTTCTTTTTTGAACACTACTTCGGCAGCTTGCGCGGCGAGAAGCTGCGCCATTCTGAAACCGCGGAATTGAAAGCAGAACTGAACGACATCGCGGCGGAACTGGCGGCCGTGCCGCGTGTGCTGTGTCATCGCGACTATCACGCCGCCAACCTGATGATCGACAAGCGAAAGCAGATGCGCATCGTTGATCATCAGGACGCACGCATGGGACCGGCGAGTTACGATCTCGTCTCGTTTCTGCTCGATCGCCAACCGTGCCTGCCCTCGCTGGCTGAGTTGCGCGCGCATCGACTCTATTTTCTCGAACAGCGGCGGTTGCAGGGTCTCAGCGCAATCGATCCCGACGACTTCGCGCAGGAGTTTCGCCTGATGACAATTCAGCGAGGTCTGAAGGCGACTGGAACCTTCTCCTGTCAGACTGCCGTATTCGGACGTGGCGCGGCGTACGAACGTTTCATTCAACCAACCTTGCAGATCGTCTTGCAGGCCGCTGAATGGCTCGAACGCTTTCCCACCTTGCGCCGCATGATCAAAGAACGAATCAACTAATTTGAGAACTCGATTTTAATGACAACGCAATCACTCGCACTCGCTTCGGACAAACACACCTACATCAACCAACTCGCACAGCACGAAGGCCAGGACGTAGTCCTCAAAGGCTGGCTCTACAACATGCGCTCGAGCGGCAAGATTCTCTTTCCGCAACTGCGCGACGGCACCGGCGTGGTCCAGTGCGTTGTGCTGAAGAATGCTGTTGACCCGGAACTCTGGGAAGCGTTCAAAGCGATGGGTCAGGAATCAGCCCTCGTGATCAAAGGCAGCGTGCGCGCCGACAGCCGTGCTCCGGGCGGCTTCGAGATCGACGTCAACGGTGGCGAAGTCTTACAACTGGTTCACGACTATCCGATCACTCCGAAGGAACACGGCACGGAGTTTCTCATGGACCACAGACATCTGTGGCTGCGATCGCGCCGGCAGCACGCGGTTCTCAAAGTGCGACACACGGTCGTGCAGGCCGTGAGGAATTTTCTCGACAACGACGGCTTTACGCTCGCCGACTCTCCCATCTTCACGCCCGCGGCTTGTGAAGGAACGACGACGCTGTTCGAAGTCGACTATTTCGAAGGCGAGAAGGCTTACCTGACGCAATCAGGCCAGTTGTACAACGAAGCCACGGCCGCGGCTCTTGGCAAGACTTACTGTTTTGGTCCGACGTTTCGCGCAGAAAAATCGAAGACGCGGCGGCACCTGACCGAGTTCTGGATGGTCGAACCGGAGATGGCTTACGCCACGCTCGACGACGTGATGAGTCTCTCCGAGCGAATGCTTTCCTACATCGCCGCGCGCGTGCTCGAGGATCGAAAAGAAGAGTTGAAGGTGCTCGAGCGCGACACGAGCAAACTCGAAAGCATTGTGGCTCCGTTTCCACGTGTTCATTACGATGATGCCGTAAAGATGCTGGTTGACGGTTTCGAGAAGGGCGCGCTGGAAGCGAAGTTCGAATGGGGCGGAGACTTTGGCGCGCCTGACGAGACATACATCTCGAGTCAATTCGATAAACCGGTGATGGTTCATCACTATCCGGCTGCGGTTAAGGCTTTTTACATGGCTCGCGATCCGGAACGTTCGGAACTCGCGCTCGGAGTCGATGTGCTCGCGCCGGAAGGTTATGGTGAAGTTATCGGCGGTGGCGAACGCGCTACGTCGCTGGAGTTTTTGAAAGAGCAGATCGCGTTGCACGATTTACCGCAGGAAGCATTCGAATGGTATCTGGATCTGCGGCGCTATGGCAGCGTGCCGCACGGCGGCTTCGGAATGGGGATCGAACGCTGCACGGCGTGGATGTGCGGGATTGAACACATCCGCGAAACGATTCCGTTTCCGCGAATGATTTATCGTATCCGCCCGTAATTCGAGGTGATTCAAGGAGCGCCGTAATGCAGATCGATCAGGATTCGCGTGGGCAGGGCAGAGGTTACCAGTATCAGGTATTACATCAACCGTCGTTCTCGCTGGCTGTGTTGCAGCTTCAGGCTGAGCAGTCGATTCAGGCAGAATCGGGCGCGATGGTGTCGATGTCAGCTAATGTAGAACTTCAATCGCAGATGAAGGGCGGCCTGCTGGGCGCGATCAAACGTGCGGCCGGCGGCGAGTCGGCATTCATCTCGACGTTTACCGCTCGCGGTGGACCAGGCGAAGTCACGCTCGCTCCGGGCGCGCCGGGCGATATCGCGGCGATTGAACTCAGCGGCCAACCGTTCTTTGTGCAGTCCAGCTCATATCTCGCTGGTGATGCGAGTCTGACCGTCGATACGAAGTGGGGCGGCGCCAAGAGTTTCTTTGCCGGTGAAGGACTGTTTGTCCTGCTGGTCCAGGGTCAGGGGTTGTTGCTCGTCTCTTCGTTCGGCGCGATCCATCGCAAGCGGCTGCAACCGGGCGAGCGTTATGTCGTTGATACTGGTCACCTCGTCGCGTGGGAAGGTTCGATGCAGTACACGCTGCGCAAAGCGGCTGCTGGATTCTTCCGCAGCATGATGAGCGGTGAAGGAATTGTGGCTGAGTTCAGCGGGCCTGGAGAACTGCTGATTCAAACGCGCAATCTTGCGGCGCTGGCCGGATTGCTCAAACCGTTCTTCCCCAGTCAGAGCGGCGGTGGAGGCGGTGGATTCAATATCGATTTAGGCTAAGGGTATCTCTGTGTCTCCGTGCCTCTGTGGTTAAAGCACCGAGACACAGAGGCACAGAGTTTTTCGCATGAACACGCAAGCAAAAAAAGCGGTGACGATCCTGGGTGTTCCTCTGGGCTACGGTGCGAGCATGGCTGGCGTCGATATCGGTCCAGCCGCGCTGCGTGTTGCTCGTTTGAATCAACGCATCGCGCGGCTCGGATATTCGGTTCGCGATCTCGGCGATCTGCGTTTGGAACGGCCCCAGACTATTCCCGAAGAGAATGAGAAACTGAAGTACGTTCGCGAGATCAGCAACGTCTGTGAACAACTCGCGGGCGAAGTTGAATCAATACTTGAAGCCGGCGAGTTTCCGATCATTCTCGGCGGCGACCACTCGATCGCCGTCGGCTCGTTTGCCGGTGCCGCTGCTTACTATCGCAAGCAAGAGCAGTCCCTTGGCCTGATCTGGTTTGACGCCCACGCGGACATGAACACGCCTGAAACTACTCCCTCAGGAAACATTCATGGAATGCCGCTCGCCGCTTTGTTCGGCTACGGCGCACACGAACTCACGCGCGTTGCCGGTTTCGCTCCCAAACTGGATCCCGATTTGTGTGCGCACGTCGGCGCGCGCGATATCGACCCTGGCGAACGAGAACTGATCAGGAAGCTTGGTGTTCGCTTCTTCACGATGCGAGAGATCGATGAACGCGGCTTGAGCGCCTGCATGGACGACGCGATTGCCATCGCTTCCAAAGGCACTGCCGGCTACGGTGTGACGTTTGATGTCGACGCCCTTGATCCCGGTGATGCGCCGGGGTCGGGCACCCTCGTGCGCGGCGGACTCACCTATCGCGAAGCGCATCTCGGCATGGAGAAGATTGCCGAACACGGCGGCATGCGTTCGCTGGAAATAGTCGAGATAAATACCGCTTTGGATGTTAATAATAAGACGGCGGAATTAGGCGTCGAACTGATCCTGTCGGCTTTGGGCAAGACAATTCTGTAAAGGCTGGACCAACAAGAGTGCCAAAAAAGCTTCGCGTCGGAGTGATCTTCGGCGGACGTTCGGGGGAACACGAGGTTTCCATTCGCTCGGCGCGAGCGATCGTTGAGAGTATCGATCGGAAGAAGTTTGACGTTGTTCCGATTGCGATTACCAAGGAAGGGAAGTGGCTGCCGCCCGCGCACTCCGCGCAACTGCTCCCAGACGCCGTTCAAACGTTGCTCGCTGTTTCGGCAACGACGGGCGACGTCGCGCTGCTCGGCGATCCGTCACACAAAGGTCTCATCTCACTCAAGGGCGATTCGCAACCGCTCGTTGCAGAAAAACTCGACGTCGTCTTTCCCGCGCTGCATGGCACGTACGGCGAAGACGGAACACTTCAAGGTTTACTTGAGATGGCGGACGTTCCTTACGTCGGCTGCGGTGTGCTTGCGTCCGCGTGCGGCATGGACAAAGTAACGATGAAAACGCTGTTTGTTCAGGCTGGTTTGCCGATCTGTAAACACGTATGGTTTCTGCGATCGCAGTGGCGCGAGCAGCCGGATAAAGTTTTACGCAAGGTGATCAAGGACATCGCGTTTCCATGCTTTGTCAAGCCGGCGAATCTTGGATCATCTGTCGGCGTTTCAAGAGCCAGCGACAGGCGATCGCTGAGTGACGCGATCGAACTCGCCGCGGAATACGACCGCAAGATCATTGTTGAGGAAGAGGTAGTCGCGCGTGAGATCGAATGCGCGGTGCTCGGTAATGATGAACCGAAGGCCAGCTTGCCCGGTGAGTATGTGGTTTATGACGAGGCCGCGCGCTTTCTTGACTACACGGAGAAATACTCAAACACCGGGAATGTGAGTTTTGTTGTGCCGGCGCCGTTGACGAAGGCAATGACGGCGCGCATTCAGCGGATGGCGATTAGAGCCTTTCAGTCGATTGATGGAGCGGGTCTGGCGCGGGCTGATTTCTTTCTGCCGCGCAATGGTGGCGATCTGATTATCAACGAGTTGAATACGATGCCGGGGCTGACTGAGGTGTCAGGTTACCCGAAGATGTGGGCGGCTTCGGGACTGCCGTTTGCGCGTCTGCTCGAGACGTTGATCGATCTCGCTTTCGAACGGCATCGCGACAAATCGCTCACGAAGACTTCCAGATAGCGCACCTCCTTGGAGTGCGCTGACTCGTCAGCGCTTTGGCCAAAGCGGTGACAAGGCCCCGCACTCCAAGGTTATTTCTTTGGCGCGCGATAACCTTTCCGCGTGCGCACGATCAAATCATCGCGATTGTTCAGTTTCACTTCCAGGGTTCGCCACTTGCCGTCGCGATTTTTGTTCAGCGGCCGGTAAGCAATCGTGTACTGGTGGCCCAACTCCTCGGCGATACCCGCAAAGGCGTCGCGCAACGCCGGTCCACCCGCGGTCGCGACGAATCGTCCGCCAGTCTTCTCTGCAAAACCTTTCAGTGAAGTGGCGCCCTGACGCGGCATCGAGCCGCTCATCTCCAGCGCAGACATGTCCACAGCAAAAATACTCGCGCCGATTGCGAGCGCGCTTTCCACCGCTTTCTCGCCTGAAGCTTTACTGAAAGTATCCATGCCGTCGGAAAGGATCACGATTGCCTTGCGATGTTCGGGCCGGTCCGCGAGCGTGCGCGAGGCCTCGACGATCGCGTCGTTCAGGGTAGTCATTCCCTTGGCACGAATCGCGTACGCGATCGGAGCGAGGTCTCTGCCTCCGGAAAACTCCTGCACGCGTTCGACCTTGGTATCGAAACGATAGACCGCCGCGACATCTTCCTCACGCAGCCCATCGAGAAAACGGATCGCCGCCGAGCGCGCCAAGGTAAAGCGCGCCTCCATGCTGCCGGAACTGTCCAGCAGCACCACCGCCGCGTAAGGTGATTCTTGAAGTGAGAAGCTCGCGATCAGCTCCGGTTTTACTTCAACTCCGTCTTCATACACCTTGAAGTTAGCCGCCTTGAGGCCCTTCACGTATTGACCTGACTTGTCGGTTACGGTGACATTCAGCACGACATTCTCGGTGTTCGTGCGAACGACATCATCGTCCTGGGCCAGTGCAGTGACAGCGGTGACAAACAGGATTGCGACCAGCAAAAGACCTGGAGCGCGGGCGGCTCGCCCGCATGGAACTTTTGAGGCTACGTCCGTTTCAATGCAGGCGAGCCGCCCGCGCTCGGAATAAGAACGCTGCATGGGTTTAAGGGCGAGTGTCGAGCGCGCGCAGTAACTTGATCAGTTGAAGTAAAACGTTAGCCTTGCCGATCACTGATGCGGACACGACCTGGCGTGGCGTGTTCTCCACGGCCTTCGACAACGCCTCCGCGCTTTCGGCGACTTGATTGATCGCCACAGTGATGTCCGCCGGGCGATCGACTATCTCCACTTCTTCATCTTCGCCGCCGGCTTCATTGCGAATCTTCTTCGTAAGTTTCTCGAGCCGCTCGATTTTCTTTGCGCAATCGCGATCGATTGTCTTCTTGTCTTTCAGAGTTTTTTGCAGGTCTTTCGCGATGTCAGCGATCTCGTGGGCACGATTCACATTCTCCTGATGATCTTTTTCGGCCAGTTTTATCGCGCGCTTGGCGCGAATCTCTTCTTCAAAACTGCCGAGAGGTGGATCGTCCTTGTCGGAAGCAGGAGTGTCGGGGCGTGGCGGCGGCGTGGCTGTCGGGTGCGGAGAACCTTGCGAAGCGCTTTGCGCTGCGGCGATGCTGACGCAAAGAACGAGCAGGGCGCAGCCGAAAGGGATGAAGCGAGCACAGGCGTGCACTCTGTTTAGCGTTGTCTTCTTCATTCGATTTCGTGCTGACCTTCGGTTGATCGGAATGCTAGCGCAACCTGTGAATTCTCTCAACCACTCTGACGGCGCACGAACCGGGTGAGTTGCACGCGGAATAACTCAGAGTTCACCTTAACCATCGGCACGCCGACCCTTAAACACAAACCTCAGCCGCAGACCTTCTCCGGCAGAGCAGCGATGAGAATTTGGTTTAAGGAACTCGCCCGGGATTGTCCGGTGTGTTGAGAAACTCGCCCGGCTTCC
>DASXRE010000140.1:0-22506 GCA_036506775.1 Pyrinomonadaceae bacterium
TGATCGTTTTTTCTTTGAAGCCAGCTTTGACCAGCTTGACCACGGCCTGGTTGGTAAGCGACTTCTCCTGGCTGGTTTGGGCCAGCGCCGATGGGAAAAGTATTAAGGCGAGGGAGACTGAAAGGAGAATACCTGCGGCGAATGATTTCATTCTTGTCACCCTACTTTCTTCGTGGAACTTACTATCGTTGGGGTACCGGCGCGTCGCTCTCTTCCTGAGGTTTGCGGCCGTCGATCCCGTAACGCTTGCCGATCTTTTTGACGTATTCGCGCGTTTCGCGGTAAGGGGGAACGTTTCGTCCATACTTCATGACTGCCCCCTCGCCGGCATTATAACTCGCCAGCACCAACTCGACCCGGCCCTCGAACATCGTCAGCAATTCCTTTAAATAACGCGTACCGCCCATGATGTTTTCCGCGGGATCGTAAGGGCGTCGCACGCCCAAACGGCGCGCGGTGCCGGGCATCAACTGCATCAAGCCCTGAGCGCCTTTCGGGCTGCGCGCGAAGGTCTTGAACTGCGATTCCTGCTCGATCACGCAAAACACCAGGTACGGGTCGACCCCGAACCGGACAGCGTTAATCTTTATTAAATGATCAATACGCTCATTTCCGGAGGTCCAGCCTCCTTGCCGCCAGGCCGTGGCACTCGTCTCGGGCTGTTCGCGTTCGATACGCCCAATCCGCTCGCGCTCAAGAAACATCGATAAATTGCCGCGACGGTACCACGCGCCGTCGGCGGTCTCGTTGACTTCGTCGACGCGGACGCGAGCGCCGCCGTTCAGGTAAATCCAGATCGCCAAGGGCTGCGCCGGATCGGCGGGTTTTGCTGGGGCGGCGTCAGTGGAAAGAGATTTGGCCACAGAGATCCTGGCTGCGAGCGGCCCAAATTTCTTTACGGTCGAGGCTTCAAGGCCTTTTGAGATTCCGCCCTTGCGGAACCAGACCTGGTCGCCTTGTTTCCAGACTTCATCTACCTCGAACGTGTAGCCGTCGGTAAGCGTGATTTGGTAGCGCGTGGGAGCGGCCGGCTGGGCGGGGAGATCAGTCTGCGCGAATACAATTCCGGCCGATTGCCAGAGCACGAGGCAAAGAATTGAAACGCCGATTATCCGAGCCGCACTCGTCATCTACGACCTTCACACGGTTCTGGCCAACTCAAATTGCTTGTCGGACGCGAAACGGTGAGCGGTGCCGAAGTAGTTGCCCCAAGCCAGATCGATCAGCTCGACGGTCAACTGTGACGGGCGGCCTTCAAACAGGCAGATGTCCCTGACCTTGTTCAGCAGATCGCGCGGTTCGCAGCCTTTCATGATGCGGTTCTCAACCATGTACTTCTGGAGAATGTGATCGAGACATTCCTGATTCGCCACGATGCCGCGACTGGTCGCAGTTCGTTTGAAGATCTCGACAAAGGCACCCGGCGTGGGCGGCTCGACGCGCGCACGATAACCCATGCGGCGCAGAAACGCTTCGTCCACCAGATCGCGCTCATCGAGGTTGGTCGAGAAAACTACGAGCTGCTCGAACGGTACTTCGATCTTCTTGCCGCTGTGCAGCGTCAGGAAATCAACTCGTCTTTCGAGCGGCAGAATCCATCGGTTCAACAAATCATGGGGAGACACTCGTTGGCGGCCAAAGTCGTCGATCACCAGCGTGCCGCCGTTAGACTTCACCTGGAACGGGGCTTCGTAAAACCTGGCCGACTCGGACCACGTGAGATCCGTATTGTCCAGCGTCAACTCGCCGCCGACGATAACCAAGGGACGTTCAATTTCGATCCAGCGACGATCGTGTTCAATCAACGAGTCGTGTTGCGGGACGGCACGGTGACTGTGCGCGTCGAAGATCCTGATGATCTGTCCGTCGACTTCGATTGCGTGGGGTATCCAGATTGAACCGGTTAGCGCCGAGTTCATCCGCTCAGAGACAGCAGTCTTTCCTGTGCCCGGAAGGCCGGTCAGAAAGAGGGAAGAGCGGGAGTTGATGACGCAGCCGAGCGTTTGCAACAGCGAATCGGGTAAAACCAGATCCTGAAAAGCTGAGCGAACGTTCTCCATCGTCGCGGCGCGCGAGGGGACGGCTTGTAACCGCATCATGTGCGAGTAATCCTCGAGCGAGACCGGCGCTGGTCCAAGGTAACCGCTTTGCGTGTGCAGGCGCGTCACGCGTTCCCAGCCGTGGTCCAGCATCGCGTAACGCGTGGCGCCCACCGCGCTCTGGAGCCGCATCTCGATCAGTTTTTCGCGATAGAGATGGTAGAGAATCTCTTCAGTCAGAGCGCGTGGCAGGTGAAGCTGATCGGCCACCGAAATCGTGGTCGGTTCCGGCAGCATCGCCACGTGTTTGAGGGCGAGGTCACAAAGAAAAGCCTCGTGTACGCCGGTCTCCGACAACTCCTCCGGAGTTGGCGGGCCCATGCTTTCGATTTCAGCCCGGCTCAAGATGCTCAGATGTCCCATTTGAGGTAGCTCCCATTTTTTAAAGTTGCCGCTAACTTTATTTTTGACCCGTGGCCTGTGCCGCTGCCTTGAGTGACAAGAACGCCTTGTTCGCTTCCTCAGCTTCTGCCGTTTGCCCGTTACGGGCGTAGAGCACTGACAATCGATAGAGAATGTCGAGACTGTTTGGCTGCATCTTTCTGCAGATCTCGAGATGTTTGATGGCTTCGTCATCGTAGCCCATGCGCAGGAGACGCGTGGCCATGTTCATCCGTCCATCAAACTCACCCATTGCCTTTGCAAAAGCCTTGTAAGCTTCGTCGAGCTTGCCAATCTGGACCAGCGCGAGTCCGAGGTTGTTGAGGAAACGTTGATTGCCGGGCTGCGCTTTGACTGCTCGTTTCAGGTACTTGACGGCGCGGGAGTATTCGCCGTTCTTGACGAGAATGTAACCAAAATCGTTGAGGTGTTCGGGTTGAGGCTTGTCTGCCTTGATTGCCGTTTCGAGAGACTCAAGTGCCTTGGAACGCAGACCCTTCATCTCATACGCGATGCCCAGCAGGTTGTGAGCGTCCCACAGTTCTTTATCCAGGGAGACGGCCATGGAGAGGAAATTGATCGCGCCGTTGATATCGTTTTGGCTGAAGAGTTCTCGTCCGCGTTGCAGGGCCTTGCGAGCGAGTTCTTTATTGGTCTCAACAGTATTTGCGTCACTGTCGATGTCGCGACCGGTGGCTGGATCGATGTCAGGCGCTGTTGTTTCGGTCGCCGGAGTGGTCCGTGCATCGATAACGCGGGTCATCTTCGCCGCTTCAAATTTCTTCACGTCTTTTTCCGACAGGCGATGAAGCTTGTTGTCGTCTTTCTTACCGCCATGTCCAAAGAGACGGCCGATTGCCTTGAACGGCGCCGCAAGCACTTTGACGAAACCGTTCCCACCGTCGTCTCTTTGCTTCGGCAACGTGGCACCATTCGAGGTGGCCAACGCTGCGTCTTTGATGGCTGCGAGCTCCATGTCCGTCAACACACTGCTGAACACAGCCTGACGGTGTGGAGCGAAACCCAAAACCAAAGCGAGCGTGAGAACGAAAATAACTGTGAATCTCTTTAGCACGGCACCCTCCCTATTTGAGTATCAAGTTGCCGGAAACGCCACCGCTGCCGGACAACATGTCGAGAATATTCAGCAATGCTGGACCAAGAATGACGATGAACATTGTCGGAAAGAGCAGGCCACCCAAAGGCAGCAACAGCTTGAACGCTGCTTTCTGCGCTGCCTGCTCGGCGCGCTGGCGTCGCTTCGTGCGCAGACTGTCGGAGTAAACGCGCACGGCTCTCGCGATTGAAGTACCGAAGCGGTCGGCCTGAATCAACATACCGACGAGACTGTTGAGATCCTCGACACCGGTGCGTTCCGCGAGATTGCGCAAAGCTTCGCTGCGTTCGCGACCGACGCGAATTTCGAGGTTTGCGAGTTCGAACTCTTTGCTGATGTCCGGGTGAACTTCTTTCAACTCCTCACAAACCTTGAGCATCGCCGCGTTCAAACCCAGTCCCGCTTCCATCGTGATCACCATCAGGTCCAGAGCATCAGCAAGACCCCAGGTGATACGCAGTTGGCGGCTGGCGATCAGTCTGTTCAGGATGAATCGCGGCAGCAGGAAGCCGGCCGCAAAGGCGAAGAGTGCGGGAACCATAACGCCGCTAAAGGGGCGCGTCAGAAACATCCAGAGGACCATGATGGCCGCCGGAAAGATCAACATCGAAAAGAGCTGGAGCGCGCGGTAAATGGCCGGAGCATGAGCGGAACGAAAACCGGCCTGCATCAGTTGCTTTTGCAGCTTCTTTGCGTCGGCGGCCGAGGGCGGCACCAGACGGTTAATCGGTTCCGCGATGCGTTCCGCCATTTTTATGACGGGGCTTTCTTCGAGGATTGCTACCCCTCCGTTGCCGTCATCGCCTAGTTCTTTCAGGCGAGCGGCGGTCGCGCTCGCCGGACGAAACATCGTCCAGTAGATGGCCATCACCCCAAAGGCGATGCAGATAAAAGTGGAAACAGAAATAATCAACATAGTCTCACCTACTCAGAACACTAGATCTTGATCTTCATGATCTTCTGGACCATGAGCATGCCCAGCACCTGCATCACGGCAGCGATGAAGAGCAGGTTGTGCCCGCGCGGATCCCGCCACATCACTTCCATGTATTGCGGGTTCATCACCGACATGTACATAGCCAGGAAGATGGGCAGCGCGCAGAGCAACCATGCTGACCAACGCGAACTCAGCGTCAACGTCTTCAGGTCTTCCATGATGCGGAAGCGTTCGCGAATCGTGTACGCGACCTTCTCCAGCAACTCGGAAAGATTACCGCCCGTTTCGCGTTGAATCATGATGGCGGTCACGCACATGCGCAGGTCGAGAATGGGAACGCGCTGGACCAGGTTCTCGAGCGCCAGTTTCAACGAGAGACCAAGATTCTGCTCGTCGTAAGTCTTGCGGAACTCGCTGGAAATCGGCTCGGGCATTTCCGTCGCAACCATGTGCAGCGCTTCGGTGAACGCGTGACCGGCTGACAGTCCGCGACTCATCAAATCAAGCGCATCCGGCAACAACTGGAGAAATTTCTTCAGTCGCGCCTTTCGCTTCCGGATGACGTACAGGAAGGGAAGTGCGCCGGCTATGAAGCCAAACAGCGCCTTTAGCGGCAGTGAAACAGTGATCATCGACGCGGCAAGAAAGCCGAGTGCCGCTGCGGTCAACGAGAAGAGCACCAGTCTCATGACCGTGATCTGGAGGTCGGCCTGATCGATCGTGCGCTTGAGCCGCGACGTGACTTCCAGTTTCACCAAACCGCGATTGAGCCAGGGAATCTCGCTCAGCAGTTCCTCGCGCGCGAGCTGCACTTCAACGTCAGTCGACTGTGCTGAAGAACGAATGGCCTCGGCAAGTCGTTCGTCGAGCAAGGCGCGTCTCGCGTCAGACTTGCGCGACGTGAACACAAACAGCGCGTAGACAAGAAACAGACTGGCGACGAAGACAAAAAAGAGAACCAGAAACATTAGGCAACCTCCTCGAAGAACGATCGCGGCAGTTGCATGCCGTAAATCTTGAGGCGTTCCGCAAAGCGTGGGCGAACGCCGGTCGGACGGAAGCGGCCAACGACGCGGCCGTTCTGGTCCACACCTCTCCGTTCGTACATGAAGACGTCCTGCATCGTGATCGTCTCGCCTTCCATGCCAGTGATTTCAGAGATGGACGTGATGCGGCGAGTGCCGTCACTCAGACGTGCAACCTGGATGACCACGTTGATGGCCGAAGCGATCTGCTGGCGCATTGCGCGATCGGAGAGGCGCAAGCCGGTCATCTGGATCATCGTTTCAAGACGTGCGAGAGCGTCGCGAGACGTGTTCGCGTGAATGGTGGTCAGTGAACCATCGTGACCGGTATTCATCGCCTGGAGCATGTCGATCGCTTCACCGCCGCGCACCTCGCCGATGACGATGCGGTCGGGACGCATACGCAGTGCGTTTTTCACCAGATCGCGCTGGGTAACTTCGCCCTTGCCTTCGATGTTGGGCGGGCGAGTTTCCAGGCGAACTACGTGCGGCTGTTGCATCTGGAGTTCAGCCGAGTCTTCGATCGTGACAATGCGTTCGTCGACCGGAATATAGGCCGAGAGTGCGTTGAGCAGCGTCGTCTTGCCGGCGCCGGTGCCACCCGAGATCAGAATGTTCAAACGGGCCTGAACGCACATCTCGAACATGGAAGCCATGTCTGGCGTCAGCGCCTGGTTCTCAATCAGCCTGTGCATGCGCAGCGGCTCGGCGCCGAAACGGCGAATCGAGAGCACTGGGCCATCAAGCGAGAGTGGCGGAATGATCGCGTTCACGCGCGAGCCGTCTTTCAAACGAGCGTCGACCATCGGTGACGACTCATCAATGCGGCGGCCAACCGAGGAGACGATGCGCTCGATCACGCGCATCAAGTGCTCGTTGTCCTTGAACTCGATGTTGGTTCGCTCCAGCTTGCCGCCACGTTCGATGTAGATGTTGTACGGCGAATTCACGAGGATGTCGGAGATCGACATGTCGGCGAGCAACTGCTCCAGCGGTCCCAGACCAAAGAGCTCGTGCCGCACTTCGTGAATGAGACGCTCGCGCTCAATTGTCGAGAGCGGTGTGTCTTCCTGGGCCAGCAACGATGTGGCGAGCCGTGCGACCTCTTCGTGAACCTGCTCCGGCTCGAGCGTGCCGAGCTTCGTCAGGTCCATCCGGTTGATAAGCATTCGGTGGAGACGCGCCTTCATGTCTTGAAAGCCCTGCTGATTGCTGATCACATCTTCACTCAGCGGAGCCGTCGTTCCAGTTTCTCTGACTAGTCGTTCACGTAATGCCATGTTTCTGTTTCCCTATGAATGTTGCTGCCCGTAATTAGAAATTCGCCCGGTCTAAAGCGGCGGTTAAACCAAAGTCTTCAACGCCTACTTGCTGGCGCCGAAAAATCGAGTTGAAGGAGCGTTTGCTTTCGCCAGCCGGTGCGGTCACCTGTTCAAACGTGCCTTCGAATAACTTCGCAGCGATGTTTTTGAGATCGGCGACTACTTTCGAAGTCGGCGCTGATTCGATCAGCGGCTGGCCCAAGTTGATTGAGTTAACGGCCGCGCGATAATCGCTCTGGACGTAACCGACCACGCGCTCGCCGAGAAAGTCTTCGACCTGTTTCTGATCGAGCTCGATGTTCTTGTTCCAGCGATTGACGACGAGCCGGATCTTCTTGCGTGGATAACCGAGGCGGTCGAATATCTCCAGCGCTCGACGCGTGCTGCGGATGGCGTGAATCTCGAGTGTCAGAACCATCAGAATCTGATCGGCGTGATCGAGTGCGGAGATAGTGACGGCGTCGAAACTATGCGGCGTGTCGATGATGAGCGTGTCGAAGCGTTGCCGCAGCAGTTCCATCACTTCGTAGATGTGGCGCGGTTCGATGTCTTCGGCGCTCTCGGCTTTCAGCGGCGCGGCCAACAACGACACGTTCTTCGAACGCTGTGTCAGGTAACTGGCCAGTAGCGCATCGTCGAGACGGTCGCGATTCTCCACGATGTCCGCCAAAGAGAACTTCGGCCGCACGCCAAGCATTAACTCCAGATCGCCCGACTGGAGATTCAAATCCATCAACACGGTTGGCTGGGTCTGTAGCATCGCGAGGTTGGTCGCGATCAACGAAACGCCACAACCACCTTTGCTTGAGAAAACGGCAATCGCCCGTCCTCTCTTTGCTGGTTCGTCCTGAGCGTGTTCGTTCGCAAACTGGTTGGTTCGCTCGATTACCGTGGAAAGCTCTTCGTCATTAATTGGCAAACGAATGAAATCCCGCGCGCCCGCGCGCATGCTGCGCAGAATCAGATCCGGAGATGAATCGCGGGAAGCACAGATGACGGCTGTGTTGGAGAATTCGCTGGCCAGCCGTTGCACCAACTTGACTCCGGGTTCACCAAGGTTGCCGAGGTGAAGAATGACGGCCGACGGACGAAGCCGCGCTGTTTCAGTAAACACCTGCTCCGGATCGTCGCTCATCACCAGCACGCTCGTTCCGGCATGGTTACTTAAGGCGCGGCCGATGTCTTTAAGATCGGCTGCGTCTTTGCAAAGCACTATGAATGTCAGATTTCGTTTCATTACGATTGAACTTTCCCTTTGGTCCGTCAGCCCTAAAGCACCTTTGTTCAAATGGGGTCAGGTATTTCACCCGCACTCTCAGCCGTCAGAGTAGTTTCGTAAGTGGGGAGAGTTAAAGTCCTGCCTATTACAGGAATACTCAGAAAGAACTTGTAATCCTTGATTTTGACCGTCGCCATGCCCAAATTTGTGCCGAACGCTGTCTTCTCGGGAGTGTCAGGGTCACCGTCGATATCAACGCCCTCGAAATTCACTTCCACCATGTCGGTGGTCAGTCCGTTGATCAGCGGTGGACTAGTCGCATTTCCTTTGTCGTCAAAGGTGCCGTTTGGACCATAGACAACTTCATTTTTGACGGCGGTCTTGTCACCATCCGTCAATCCCTGATGCAGGACAGCGAAACGTGCGCCTCTTCTGGTCGCATCGGTCAAAGCGTTGTGCGTGTAAAGCAAACGGCCGAATTCGATAATCCCGAAGATGAGGGTAAAGAAGAGAAGCGCCACCACCGCAAACTCGGCGACCGTCGTGCCTCTCTCGCTTTGTCTGTGACTGCGAATCTTCACGGCGTTCACTCCTTACCGTCAGCAGGATCAACCTGCCAGTAATACATGGTGGTAGCCGGCTTGATTGGTAACGCGGCAAATCGGTCTGCCCCTAACATCGAACTCAGATTGAAAATGGGTGTGAAGCTGTAGTCTTTAATGCTTACGGTCACCCTGATCGGATTACCACCGCCGACGCCGCCGTCTTTCCACTCCGGTACCACGTCGATGTTCGAAATCGTCAAACCCGGCGCCAATGGAGCGGTAGCGCCACAGTCCGCTACTGCCTTGCCACAAAGCGCCATGTTCTTGGTCTTGGTGATCGAGTCGTCCGTGTACGCGACGGTCGTCAGATACCGAGCAGCAGACCGGGTAGATTTGGAGAGCGTATCGAAGGTCTGAAAGAGCCTTCCGAGTTCTGACACGGCTGCCACCATCAAAACCAGAAATGGAATCAGGATGGCCAGCTCAGCCAGAGCGCCTCCACGTTCGTTTCTCGTGAAGAACCGTAGTTTGTTAGTCGTGCGTAGTTTTCTCATGTTCACTACTCCTGTTACCGGTAGAGAACTGGAACCACGACCGGAGCGGTTGGCCCACCAGTCGGATCGAATCCACCGGAACCCAGCGCAGGCTCGAGAAACTCAACGTAGATTTCGGGGCTCGAGGGAATACCGCCGACACTGCGGTTCAAAAAGAACTTGCCAAACTTGCTGAACTTGACTTCGTCTTTGCCCGCCTGAAACTCCTTGTAGTTGATGATCGGCATCAAGATTTCCCGCCGGTTATCAGCCGGCGTGTGCTTCGGGGCAACCTTGGGCGCAGTGGGATCCAGATAAGTATTGTGAGAGATTCCCGGATAGGGATCGGTCTTTTTCTTTGCCGGATTCTCGTAGATGTTCGGATCAGGCGGGAACGCTTCTTCGATGGGCTTGGTTACACCGCCGATCGTTACTGTTCCGCCACCACCAAAGGCTTTGTAGTCGTCAAATCGCGTGTTGAGACCCTTGAGGATTGGTCCGGTCATTCTTCCGGTCTCGGTTTCGGTAATGAAGTCAGCGTCTTCATTGGTGGTGAGACAGTGAGTTGCTCCACCAGCGATTGTGAGTTTGAGATCAGCGGCGCCGGAGCCGGAGTCTAATGCCTGATAATTTCCCGGGGCCGTGTCCTGCCAGTTACCTGGTCCGGCGATCATCTTGTATCTGCATCCCGGACAGAAGAAATTCTTTGCATCACACTCCTCTGCATCCTTCGGCGGTGTGCAATCGGTGTTGTAGTCAAGCTTGCCGTCACCATTGAAATCCTGCCAACCCAAGCCTCCGCCGGCGGGACCCTCCACCGCCGCAATCGGAATGAAGTTACAGAACACGTTGTTTGACTTGGAAAGCCCGGCAGTCGCGACTCCCGTCATGTTGCGCGCGAGACCGAGAATGGGAATGGAGAAGAAGATATTAACGTCGACCGTGGGAGTCTTGACTCGCACAAAGCGAATGTTTGCCGTCTTGGCAGCAGCCGCAGCGCTCATGTACGGGTCATCATTGAGATTGACCGCAAACTCGACGAGGTCGGCTTGCTTTGCCTTGTCCATGATCGCTTCGAATTCCTGGTTGTTGAAGTTGTACTTGTTCTTGTTCAACGTATCTACGGCACGTTGGACCGCGGTCGGAATTCTTTGGTCTTCGGGAAGCAGCAGCGCAGATGCTCCCGCGAGTGCGGCGGCATCAGCGGCGTTCTGCAATTCGGTTCGGACGAGATACAGGTGACTCAGGTCTGCCCCGAGTCCGACGGCAAGAAACAGGAAGAGAACAGATATAACCGTATAAGCCAGGACACTCCCGCGTTCGTTCTTCCGATGAACCAGGTTTGCTGAACATTCTCTTTTCATCGTCTTACTCCTGGATCGCTTACAACCGCACCTTGTAAAGGGTCAAAAGAGTGGTAGCCGCTGTCGAGAATGACTACCACTCTTTTTTAGTTAATCTGGTCTAAGGACCAGACTGTCGGGCTAAGGAGTGGCACCCTTTATTGCGCCGGGTGTTGCCACCGGTTGCGGGGCTGTCTTAGCTCCTGTTGTAGTTGCCGGGGCGCCGTTGGCTGGTGCGGGCGGCGTAGTCGTTGCTGGCGTCGCGGTCGTAGTTGTGTTGTTCTGCGGCGCCGCACTCGTCTTGGTCGTGGTCGTTGTGTTTGCAGTCGCGGCAGCGCCTTCCGTGCCGTTGTCGCTGGAGAAACCACTGCGGCCGCTGAGGCCGTCGCCTCCCGGCGGTTCGACGCCAAGTGGCGATCCATTCTTCAGACCGTCGACACCTTTCAACTTCGGCAGTTCATCGGAATTGATCGGTTTCACGAGATCCGCGGTGATGATGAACATCAACTCAGTCTCTTGCTTCTGAAATGACGACGATTTGAACAAGTTGCCGAGAATGGGAACATCGCCCAGCAACGGAATCTTCGAGAGCGAGCGAGTCTCGTTGTTGTCGAGCAGTCCGGCGAGCGCGAAGCTCTGTCCATCGCGGAGTTCCACACCGGTCCGCGCGCGTCGGGTACGGAGTGCGGGAATCACGAAGCCGTTGAATCGCACGCCGTTTGCAAAATCGATCGTCGAAACTTCAGGCTCGAGCTCGAGGCGGATGTGGTCTTCGTCGATGATGGTGGGCTTGAAGTTCAGGCGCACGCCGTATTCCTTAAACTGCACGCTGACTGCGCCGCTCGATTGGCCGCTCTGTACGACCGGAATCGGAAACTCGCCGCCAGCGAGGAAGCTCGCTGTCTGACCGTTCATCGCGATCAGGTTTGGTTCGGCGAGAGCACGAAGAGCGCCGTTGGTTTTGAGGGCGCGAATGTAAGCAGCAGTGTTGAGTCCGGAGTTGAACAGGAACAGGTTCAATGCGGTACCGGCAAAGTCGCTGAACAGAGCGCCACCCTCTTGCCTGTTCAAGGTGGCTGGCCCACCGCCCTGTGCGAATACGGAGGTGCTGTTCGCCGACGCATATGAGCTGCCCCATTCTTTCAGTTTCGAGCGGCTCACTTCCGCAACGCGCACCTGCAACTGAACCTGCGCAGTATCAGTCACAGGCGATTGCAGCATGTTCACCGTCTTGAAGCCGGCAGCCTGGACCACCGCGTCTGCCTGTGCGGCGGCTTGCGGTTGACTCACCGTGCCCGAAAGCACGACGGAGCCGTTTGCCTGGCTGAGGCGAATATCGTCACGCGGGAACAGCGCGCGGATCTGGGAGTCGATCAGCGAAAGGTTAGCTCGCACGAAAACATCGAACACGATGAATTTCTGATCCGATTTTTCCCAGGCAATAAAGTTCACTTGCCCGAACGCCTTTCCGTTAACCAGCACCTGATTGGGAGAGACCATGACGGCTTCCGCAATCTCTGGGTTGGAAATGGAAAAGCGACCGATTGGGCGGTCGAAGTTGATTACGCGCGACTGGCCCACGAGTACGTTGATAGGAATGCCTTCCTTGGTCGCACTGCTGAATGAGGCATCGTAAGTACTCTCCTGCGCATTCGCGACGATTGCCCAGCCCAGAGCCGGCGTTAGCAGCACACCCATCAACAGATGAATCAGGGAGCGCTTGATCGAATACTGATTAGCCATGTTTACTCTCCTTACTACGAATTTCGCAGTTTGATATTCGGCGCCGGCTCATTCCGGCGCCTACTCATTCCTTGCAGCGGACTACGGGAAGTCCACATTCTTTTTCTTCGAACCTTCGATCACTTCTATCGAAGGACGTTCCGGCGCCGGTGCAGGCGTGCTCACTTTGGCTGCGCTCTGAGTGGCTGCCGGACGGGTACGCGGGCGCTTCGGCGTGGCGCGCGGTGTGACCGACTTGTCAGAACCCAATCCGGGCTCGGGTATCGGCTGCGCACGTTCACCCGACAGCAGATCTTTCTTGGTCGCTCCGGTGGTGACTTCGTCGCCCTGATCGATCGAATTGCGCATCACCAGTTGCAGACGTCCTTCGCTGGACGCGAGTGCGAGCTTTTCGGCTTGCTCGGGCGTCACTTGAAGCGTCACCGTCTTGACGCGCTCAACCTCTTTTTCATTCTTGGGCTTGTCCAGATTCGAACCGTTGGCGAGCACCTTGATGTTCTGGAGCACGATCTTCGAAATGCGTTCGCGCTGGTTACCGTTCTCGGGCGGTTCGATCACCACGACGATGTCGACGAGGGTGCCGGGCATGATGAAACCTGAAATACCAACCACGTCATCAACCCGGACGTTCATCGCGCGGTAGCCTTCCGGGATCAGCGAGGTTAGACCGGCGGCCGAACCCATTGGCGCCAGCCGGGTCTCAGTGATCGGTTCGCGCGCCGAGATCTTTGTCACTGCGACGCGGCCGACGAGGTTTTCGTCAATCTTTGTGAAAGCTCCGTCCGGCGCGACGGTGCGCGGCATCTGCGCAACCTGCAATTGCTCGGCGATAATGCGAGAGCCCACCGGAATCTCCGTCTTCGCAATCACGACGTTGTGCAGATTCTTTGTGTACTCCTGCGCATTGGCGAGGAAGCGGCTAACAGAGACGGCAGCGACTAGTCCGAAAACTACCGCCGCCAGAACCGCGATGATCAAGCGTTTGTTCCGCATGATTTATTTATCTCCTTCAAACAAGACCGCTTCTTTCCGAGACCGCGAGCGGTATAACTAGCGGGTTGTGTGTTACCGAGCGCGTCAGGCCCGGAAGAACGCGGCAGAGATCACGCTGCCGATCATGATGGCGACGCCATACGGAATCATATGGCGTCGATCACGGCCCGTTGCGAATCGCGGCATCTCCCAACCGGGAAGAATGCCGACAAAGATTCTGAGAACTCCGTGCAAGGTGGACAGCATCGTGCCGGCGCGCAGGGTAGAGTAGATAGCGAGTATTCCACCCAGGATTGCGACCAGCACCAGCGTGCCAGGCATCATGGCGCCGCCGAGAATCGTACCGACGGCTCCGGCGAGTTTGACGTCCCCTGCTCCCATGGATCCGAAGATGTGCAACAGCAGCATCGGAACAAATCCGAAGGCAAAACCAACGAGGCTGTTTCCCAATCCATGCCATCCAGCAAAGCTAATGTTGATTGCGAAACCGGCAATCAGCGCGGTCAGCACCAGCAGATTAGGAATGCGCCTGTAACGCACGTCGTTATAGGTCACGGCGACCGTGAGTGGGATCAGAGCTGCTAACTTCACTGCTTCGGGGGTTATGGACATCTCGCTTCTTAACTCCGCACGTTTCTAAAGAATGTGAATATCTCTCTTGTCTCTTCCCTTGATCGGTCTTAAAGACCCCGTTTGATAATCGGCTCGACCCCAATCGTTCGTAACGAGCAACACGCCTCACTTAAGGAGCCGGCGGCGCATCGATCTCGCTTGCGACGTCGTTCATCTTGTTGTTGATTGCCTGTCCGAGGACGTTGTAGACAATCACGGCGATGGCAACGAGAATGGCGCACGCTACTGCGTATTCGGCCAACTCTGCTCCGCTTTCGTCGCTGTAAAATTTCTTCAGTAAGTTCATTGCTGAAACCCTTCCTCGTCGGAACATTTCTGATCAAGGGTGCGTTGCCTGGTTGATCTGTTTCCCTTTGAGTAAATCTCTAATGCGGGAAAATTCTCACGCCCTAGAACGGGAAGGTCCTGGGTACGTTCTTTACTTTGGCTCCCGTGCCTGAGTTCTGATCAGAGATGGCCTGGCCGAGAACGTTGTAGACAATCACACCGATGGCCACCAGCAGCGCAACAGCGACCGCGTATTCGGCGAGCTCGGCGCCTGCCTCGTCTCTCATAAAGCGTGTGATGTGCATCATTGACGGTTCTCCAGTGAGTGAACCAGGGAAGCCGCAGTTGTTGGACCATGCGGCTTCCCTGTATTTTTGCCGCACGCTAAATTGCGTTCCCGCTTATGAGGTCACCGTAACTTTGGTGTCCGCGTTCTTGATTGCTGAGCCGGTCTGGGAGTTCGCATCGCTGACGCCCTGGCCGAGCACGTTGAAAACAACAACACCGATCGCGACCAAGAGGGCCACCGCTACTGCGTATTCCGCGAGTTCGGCACCAGTCTCGTCCATCAAAAAGTTCTTAAACATTTTGGTTTCTCTCCTTGAAGTCTTTAAGTTTTGGGGTTACGACCTGCGCTGGTTCGTTACGGATTTCCGAGCACGTCTCAACGAGGCCAAATCGGCACGCTGGCAGTGCAGGCGTCATCCCAGGAAACCTGAGCTGACCCGCTTTCCCTGCCGAATCACGGCAGCACTTCCATGCGTGTGTCTCAGGCCTTTGGCAAAGGGTATGCCGCTAGCGATTGACCGGAATTACGCGCGTTGCTCGCAGAATTGTGTCTGGTCCACCTCGCCGCAGGTGCGCGCTGGCGAGCACCTGCGACAAAACATCGCAGCGGAAAGCGCGCGTGCGCAGCCATTTTTCAGCAAAACCCAGTGTTCATTAGCTTATGGAGCCGGAGGACGTTGGCATATTCGTTGCTTCGTCTTTGTGATCACTTCTGTTCAAAGCAGGTGTGGCTTCAACTGAGGTTGAGGTTGGCGGTCGCGATCTCTGAAAGGAACTGCGCTGTGAAAAGACCCGTTTTGCCCGTAGCTATCGGACTATTGCTTCTCATTGCCCCTTCTCTGGCCATGGCGTTGCCGGGTGAGACTGACTTCACTCCGCTCAGCAACAAGGATGTGCTGATGATGGTCCAGAATCATTTGCCTGAAGAAGCCATCGTCAAAGCGATCAAGTCATCGCCGTGCACTTTCGACACTTTCCCCCCGGTGCTGAAGGACATGAAGCGGCGTGGCGTGCCCGATGCTGTGCTCCAGGCGATGGTTGAGGCGCCGTATGGCCCTTCAGTGAGCAACCTGAACAAGGACGAACTTGGCGAGCAGCCGATCTATCACTACGCTGATCAGTTGAAGGCAATGGGCTATATCACGCCCACGACGGTAGGACGCAGTTCGTTTGCGCGGCAAAACGCCCGCGCCCGTGCGACGCGCACTCGCCGCCAGTAACGAAAGAGCCAGCCACAGATTACGCAGAATCCGATCTGTGTAATCTGTGGCTGGCTTTACGGAGCATTGCATGAAACGTTGTCCCGAGTGCTACGAACCTTACGACGACGAAGCAAGGTTTTGCGAGACTGACGGCCATGAGCTACTGGCCGACCCAGCTCCATCACCAAAACCTGAAGTCGTCGTGACCGCAGCGCCTGCGAAGCCAGTCTGGTGGCCCGCGGCCGCGCTCGGAGTGTTGATTGGTGTGATCTTCGGAGCCGGCGTTTTCGCCGTGGCGTTCATGCTCTCGACGTCTGAATCCAAAGAACGTCCAGAGACGACCCAGGCTACCCAAGTTCACGAGAAAGTTCTCCCGTATCGTGCAGCTACTACCTCTGACTCAGTTCCCACACCCCAACCGGAAGCGAGTCCATCGCCTGACTCTGAAGTTCAGCCTGAAGCTGAACCATCGCCCGCTACCAATACTGAAAACAAAACCGCATCCGTTCAACTGAACCAGGGCCCAATCTCGACGGGACAGAAATCCACCACCGCCGAAGGCGAGGGCACGGCTCAGACTGTCATTGAAATGACTGATGGCAGCAAACTCGACGTGGATGCTGCCTGGGAAGACAAGCAAGGGATCTGGTACCGCCGCAGCGGCCTGGTCTCTTTTGTCGACAGCTCGCGAGTCAAGTCGATAACGGCTCGCAAGGATACAAAGGTGGCCGAAGAACCTCACCATTAATCTTTCGGTAAGTAGTAGTGTTATGAGAGACAGGTTTATATCAAGCAGCATCCTGATCCTGGTTTTCGTATTGGGAGCAGCACTGATTCTTCCCAACCGGAGCATCTCAGGACTGATGCAAACGTGCGGACAATTCATTTCCGATGTTTTTGGCTACTGAAGTATTGCCATCGGAATAGTAATCGCGCTACGCTCCTCCAGGTGCTCTCCGAGCTTGAACCCGCCGTCTGCCCGCCGTCTTTTTAATGAATAAGTCGCTCTATAAAGTCTTCCAGATCTACGTTTTTGTTTACGCTTTCCTCTTCGCTTCCAGGCCCATGGGCGACGCTGATTTCTGGTTTCATCTCAAGACAGGTCAGTATGTCTTCAACATGGGCGGCGTGCCGCGGACGGAACCGTATTCATTTACTTATCACGGCATTCCTTATATTGCTCACGGGTGGTTGTCGGGAGTGATCTTTTATGCGATCTGGTCCGTGGCCGGACCGAAGCTGCTCATCTTCATCTTTGCGGTACTCACAGCGCTCGCTTTCTGGATCGCCTTCAAACGTGCAAACAGCCATCCGTTTATTGCCGGCGTAGCGGCGCTGGTCGCCGTTTGGACCGTGCTCCCCAACATTGGCGTACGCCCACGCGTTTTCACGATTCTGCTCGCCAGCATCTTCCTTGCTTTACTCGACCGTTTTCAGAGGGGTGTTAAAGAACGCTGGATTTGGTTACTCGTGCCGCTGATGGCGCTCTGGGCCAACGTTCATGGCGGCTTCTTTATCGGACTGGCGCTGATTGGTCTTACGGCGGTTGGGATGCTTTTTGATTACTGGGCGGGTGTGCTCGAGGAGCCGGAGAAACTCAGGTCGCGTTTGCGTGTGCTCGCGCTGGTTTTTGTCGGCTGTGTCCTGGCCGTCCTCGTGAATCCTTATGGAATCAAACTCTACACCGCGCCGATCGCAGTGTTGCGCTCGTCGATTTTTCAGGATCTGGTTGTTGACTGGCTGTCGCCGGACTTTCATTTACCAACAGCACGACCGTTGTTGCTTTTGCTGCTGGCAACGACGGCCGTTCTCGCTCTGAGTCCGAAAAGGCCCAAGCCAAGCGAAGTATTGCTGTTCCTCGCGACGCTCTACGCCACGCTCAAGACTCAGCGTAACTCGGTCATCTTTGCGCTCGTTTCCGCTCCATTGTTTGCGAACTATTTCCAGATCTGGATCGATTCAACGAGGTTTGGGAAGGCCTTTGGATCGGGTCGCGCCGACTCGAATCGGCGGCTGGCAATACTCTTCAGTGTTGCGTTGTTGTTGCCCCTGGTTGCGTTTGCGATCAAACTGAAGTCCGCTGTTTATTCCACGCCCACACAGCAGTCATTGCGCGTCCCGGTTCAGGCGGTCGAGTATCTGAAACAGAACGGGATAACCGGCAATACCTTCACTGCGCCAAACGTCTGGGGCGCGTATGTTCTCTGGTCCGCGCCAAACAATCCTGTGTATATCGACGGGCGCGATGTCTACCCGGACACGTTTGTGAAGGAGTTTGTCGACATTACCTTCGGCCGCATAGATTGGCGTGGACCATTCGATCAGCGTGGCGTCAAGATAGTTTTGATCGAGCCGGGAACAGTGCTGGCGCGTGAATTGGCTGAGGCGCCGGCGTGGGAAAAGATTTATGAGGACGATATGAGTGTGATGTTCAGGCGCCGCTAGTCAGCGTTGATGCCGTTGAGAATTGCTTCAAATGCGTCCGCGGAAATGGAATGCTCCCGGTTCGTCGTGTCGAGATAAACAGCGAAGCGCCCGCCGCCGAGAGTCTTGACTCGTTCGTTTACCGCCGCTTCGTAGGCTTTGAATGATTCTCCGGCGAAGCAGCAGGGATCATACTTGTTGAGTATCTGAAGTTGCCGGCGTTGCTCACCAAACGACCCGAGAATGTAGAGGTCCAGGTAATTGGCAATCGCATGGAGTTCCGGAATTGTTTGCTCGTAGTCGCCCCAGTCGGCTGGCCGTTGGGCGGAGTTGAAACGGTCCCGGTCTTCTCTCAAATGCAGCGGTAAGGAGCCGGCGGCAGGGAAGCTACGGTTTATTCTGGGATCAATCGCGGAGTAGAGCGTGGTGGTCCATCCGCCGCCGCTCACACCGGTCATATAAAACGATTTGTAGCCGATCGACTGCGCATAGTTGAGGGCCACCGACACCGGCGTCAGAAACAGTTGCACCGGATGTCCGCTCTTCATTTTCAAGAGCTTGAGCTGATCGTGAAAACTCAACTGCACCTTTCCGATGTGTTGCAGCTCGACGACCGGACGATTATTAGGATCCTCGAGTGGCATGCTTAAAGCCATCACCGCGAAGCCATTCTTCAAAAAGTATGCAATCAGGTCTTTGGCGATGATGAAATCGCCATCGTGACCGCCGTGATAAATGAGCAGTTTGCCGTTAGCTTCAGCGGGAACGAAGTGGTAGACCGCGGAGGTCACTCCCCACTCCATCGGCACGATCAAGCGATCGATCTGTTTGAGATTGGTGAGGTCAGAGTAGCGATCGTCCTGAATCGCTTTCTCTACGTTCGCCGGCAGGTTCTTGGGTAAGCCGTTTGCTCCCCAGATAAAACTGACCAGCTCAGCACGGCGTGTGGCCGCATCTTGCTTGCTGTGAATGGAGATCAGTTCGTTGACGTTCGTGTCCAGAGAGATCTTCTCGGAGACGAGCACCTCAGGTTGGCGCATGACCGGAGCCTTCACGGCAACGATTACGCCAACGCCGAGTCCGATCGCAAACCAAAGAAGCCGGATTGTGATGCTTCGAATCTTCAAGTCAGTGTCTTTGCACAAGTCAGCGCCGGAAGTTTTTGCAATGACCATGCCCGACTCAAAGTTGCCGATTACCTGCGTTAATTAAGGTTTTGGCGGCCGCCGGACGCTCATTTCACCACAAGTGTTCGCCAGCGAGCACTCCCCCAAGCGGAAAGATCGACTTTTGTTAGCAACTCTGCCGGCATACACATTGCTCCTGAGGCCGCAAACTCTTCGACTTTTACGGAGCACGTGTGTCTTCAGCGGTAGCAGTCGTCAACGGACAACGAGCCGGGTGGCTCCGGGGAGTTGTTTTTGACTCCACTTATATTCTTGGCACCGCCTCATTAGCCATAGCATCGGGCTGGCTCGTGGTCTCGAACCCTTCTCTTTTTCCCGCGGTCTTCGTGCTGAACGCGTGGTTATTGGGCTATCACCACGTAGTCTCGACTTTCACGCGGCTCACCTTCGATTCGGGCAGCTTCAAAAGACATCGCTTTCTGGTGACGTGGTTACCGCTGATTGTGTTGGCTGCGGCCGTCGTGGCGTGCGCGTTCCTCGGAACGTGGATATTGACGACGGTCTATCTTTATTGGCAATGGTGGCATTACACACGGCAGTCGTACGGCGTCTCCCGAATCTACCAGCGCAAAGCCGGACTGGAAGCACGATCCACTCTTCGAGCGTCTCCTTGGAGTGCGGGGACTCGTCACCGCTTTGGCCAAAGCGCCGACCAGTCGGCGCACTCCAAGGAGGCGCCCCGTTCAAACTTCACCAGTACTGCCGATGACGACCTGCTGCACAAGTTAGTCATCTACGCGTTGCCCGTTTGGGGCATCCTTTATCGGTCCTGGCAAGCGCCAGAACAATTTCTTTTCACCGAAGTTCGAGTGATTCCGGTGCCGTTGTGGTTGGTAGCCGCTGCTGGGTCAGTGACTCTGCTGGCTATCGCATGGTGGGTTGTTCAGACGATCAGGAACTGGTTTGCTGGGACTCTGTCTGTGGCCCACAGTCTCTACCTTTGTTCACACTTGCTGATATTCGGTATTGGTTACTTGGCCATCAGTAACATCAATCAGGGCTGGCTCGTCGTTACCGTCTGGCACAACTGCCAGTACATCCTCACCGTCTGGATGTTCAATAACAACCGCTTCAAAGAGGCGGTCGATCCGAAACATCGTTTTCTGTCTTTTATCAGTCAACGAAGGCGGGTCTTTACGTACCTCGGCGTCTGTCTGTTGCTCTCGACCGCAATCTACAGCGCACTCCAGTACTCGTTAAGCTGGATCGCAATCGCAACGGCAAGTTCGTTACCGTTATTCGCGATCGTCTTTCAGGCCATCAACTTTCACCACTACGTGGTCGATGCAATTATCTGGAGGCGCGCTGCCGTTTCATCCCAAGCAAGCATTGATTGACGTACAACGGACCAAGCCTGGTTCCTGCCCGATCCAGCAAACGCAGCAATCCGTGAGTGGGTGTGAGCACAAAAGGGAAGAGGTGGAGTCCGATGTGCCGTTGGATCTCAATGTCGTTGGCACGACTCCAGTCTCGCAGTGAGGACCAACTGGGCCAGTTCTCAAGACCACAGTATGGCCGGATGCCAAGCGCGTTGGCTAAACGACACGACCAGTGCCAGAAGCGATTGGGACAAGTGATGACAAAGATGCCACCAGGCCGGAGGACGCGAACGAGTTCAGCAACGGCTGTCGCGGGCGACGGAGTATGTTCAATGCACTCCGAAGAGATAACCACGTCGAAGGTCTCATCGGCGAACGCCAGTTTCGTTACGTCGCTCGCAACCGGTTTCCTGGCGCCTTTTTTCTGGGCTTCCCTGAGAAGACTGACGCCGATATCGACGCTCACTACATCGGCACCAGCAGCCAGAGACCTGCGGCTGAAAAAACCCGTACCACAGCCTGCGTCGAGAAGCCTGCGGCCCGCGAGATTCTCTCCGCTGAGCAACTGATCAAAGATCACTTCCAGACGTCGTTGCAGGTCGTAGTGATTCATGATCTCGTCGAAATCCGACGCGATTGAATCGTAAAAGCGCGACTTGTTATCTGTTTCGGAGGCTCTACTGTTCACCGCTAGAGCTGCTCCTTAACAACAAAGTGTGGACGGTTGAGATTGGAGATATACAAACGGCCCAGATACTCGCCGACTACTCCGATCGTTAATAGCTGGATCCCGCCGAGCAACGACAGCAGTCCCGTCATTGAGGCCCAACCGTGGACTACGTGAATGTTTGTGGCCCAAACGACAACAATGTAGATCAGATAAAGGAACGAAAGAACCGAGATAAATAAGCCGAGCGCAATTGCCAGACGCAGCGGAATGATCGAGAAGGTCATCAGTCCGTCCACAGACAGACGTATCATGCGTTTCCAGGTGTAGCTGGAAGTTCCACCAACACGCCGAGCGGCTTCAAATGAAACATATTCCGTAGAAAAACCCATCCACGGAATCAAGCCTCTCAGGAACAATTGCGAGCCCGCGCTATGCAAGACCGCATTCACCGCGTTGCGGCTAAGGAGACGGAAGTCGGCTGAACCATGCGGAACATCAACCCCCGAGAGTGTAACCAGAATCCGGTAAAAGAGGTTCGACGTGATCTTCTTCAAGAACCCTTCGTCGGCGCTTCTGACGCGAACCGCCTGCACCACGTCGTAACCTTCTTCCCATCGCTTTATTAACTCCGGAATCAACGATTCGGGATGTTGCCCATCGGAGTCCATCATGATTACTGCTCGGCCGCGTGATTCTGAGAGGCCGGCAAGTATTGCTGATTGATGTCCAAAGTTGCGTGTGAAACGAATGGCGCGCAGCTTTGGAAACTGTTCCTGTAGCTGGCGGATCGTGGCCCAGGTTCGATCCGTGCTGCCGTCGTCGATGACGATCAATTCATGATCAATGGCGCCGAGATTGGCCGTCACGTTACTAACGAAGCTCGGTAGTGATTCCTCCTCATTGTGCGCTGGGGCGACAATCGAGATCAGAGGTAAGGCCTGCGACACATCCAGATCGAGCGGCTGACGCTGTCGATAACGGCTGCTCCTGTAGGGTCTGGGGGTCGCCATGGCTCTTCAGAGTTTATCTGAATTCCGTTCAGCGCGAGCGATAGATCTCAAATCCCCCGGTCTCGCCGAGAAATTCGTATCGTTGCTTGACCAAGTCAATGATCTGTCGGGAAGAGTCGGTGTTGTACTTGTCGTCGGCGCGATAAATTACCAGTTTCGGCGGATGCTCGATGATCGCTTCCTTGACGCGTTGGAGATCGGAAGCGGTTCTGATTCCGAGCGCGGTGTTAAAGAATCGAAAAGGGTTGC
>DASXRE010000141.1:0-17411 GCA_036506775.1 Pyrinomonadaceae bacterium
CATGAGTTTTTCGAGCGCCGCCTGGTCGCCCTTGCCCCAGTCGATCAGAAGCTCGGTTATGCCCTCGTTTGACTGCATTCGTTAAATTCGTGTCTCTGGGCCAAGAATAGGCCGAAATTCTACAACAATATTTTTGCCATACGTGAGGGAATCCGCGCCCAACGTCCGCGTTAGTTAGTGAAGGCCAGAAAGAAATGGAGATTGGTCATGAAAAGATATGTCAGTCTAACGATTGCGATAATGACGTTTGCGGCGCTAATCGCCACGACAGCCCACGCCCAGACATCCGGTTCGC
This sequence comes from Pyrinomonadaceae bacterium, assembly GCA_036506775.1. Taxonomy (GTDB): domain Bacteria; phylum Acidobacteriota; class Blastocatellia; order Pyrinomonadales; family Pyrinomonadaceae; genus PSRF01. Next base: position 296 of record DASXRE010000141.1, read on the forward strand.
GCAGCATGCGGGCACGCATCCCCTTCGCCTTTCACGTCGGCAACAAGGAGCTTCCGGCGGGTAAATACAACATCACCGTCCTGAATCCCAACTCAGATCACAAGGTGTTACAGATCAGAAGTCTCGATGGACGAGCCAGCGCGATCATCCAGACGTTCGACACAAGCGCAAACGCAGCCGCAAGCTCGAGACTCGTGTTCCATCGTTACGGCGCTACTTATTTCTTCGCCCAGGCGCGGGTAGTTGGAGAATCAACGACACTAACGGCAGTGAAGTCGAATGCCGAACGAACCGAGGCGGCGGCCGCTGCACGCCCGGCGAGTAAAGCGATCGTCGCATTAGTCAGCGCGTTTTGATCAAGCAGGGTATCAGCCGCAGAAGTTGGGGAACTCCTTGCGGACTGAATAACAACGACCCGAAGTCGAAAGGCTTCGGGTTTGTTGTTTAGACAGAATTTCAGAATTTACAGGATTGCCGGACCTGCCTTAGACTCGCTCGCGCTCGCCGCACGTTCAGAAGAACCCGGTGCCGATGAACGCCAGTCCTGTAACCAAACACGATCTTCGCACCGAAGCAATCGCCGGTATCACCACCTTCTTCACAATGGCTTACATCGTGGTGGTGAATCCGTCGATCCTGTCCACACCCGGAACAGGCATGGCCTTCAGCGGCGTCTTAACCGCGACTGTGCTGATCTGTTTTGTGATGACGCTGCTGATGGGTGTTTACGCGAAGCTCCCGTTTGCCGTGGCCCCGGGAATGGGTATCAACGCCTACTTCACTTTCACAGTCATTCTCACGCAGAAGGTTTGGTGGCAGGTGGCACTCGGGATCGTGTTCTGGGCCGGCGTGCTCTTTCTCCTCATCTCCATCACACCGATTCGTGAGACGATCGCGAAGGCAATTCCTTCCGAACTGCGCATCGCCACCGCCGCAGGCATCGGCATCTTCCTGACTTTTATTGGTCTGAAAAATGCGGGGATGATCACGTCCGATCCGGTTACGTTCGTAAAACTGGGAACACTGGATTTCAAAACGCTGCTCGCCATCCTTGGACTGATCGTCACCGTGGTTTTGTGGATTCGCCGGAGCGCGCTGGCATTTCTGTCAGGCATCTTCGTTGTCACACTGATCGCGTGGGCTACCGGTCAGGTGAAAGCTCCGGAACAGATGTTCACCGCGCCGGATTTCAAGACGGTCTTTCTGAAGCTAGACGTCATCGGCGCATTGAAACTGTCGCTGTTGCCGGCCATCATCGGGATCCTGTTCACAGATCTGTTCGACTCGATCTCCACCTTCATCGGCGTGGCTCACGCTGCGGATCTGCTCGACGAAAACGGTAACCCGCGCAATTTGCGACAGGGTTTGATCGTTGACTCACTTGCGACTCTCGGCGCGGGCGTCGCCGGTACATCGTCGGGCACCGCGTACATCGAAAGCATCGCCGGCATCAATAGCGGCGGACGAACTGGACTCACGTCCATATTTACGGCGCTCTGCTTTCTGCCGTGCTTCTTTCTGGCGCCGCTGGCAGGCATGGTGCCGCCGTACGCAACCGCGCCGGTGTTGATTCTTGTTGGTGCGTCGATGTTCAAAAGCGTCGGGCAAATAAACTTCGCCCGAATTGAAGAGGGTCTGCCCGCATTTTTGACTATAATCCTCATCCCTCTGACCTTTTCCATCACCCAGGGAATACTCTGGGGCTTCATCTCGCACGTCGGCCTTTATCTGGTCACCGGGAGACGAAAGGACGTGCACCCGGTGATGTTTGTGCTGGCGGCGGTCGCGATCGCGTTGCTCGTACTCGAGCACACGAAGTTTTGAGAGGTGTTATGAAGAAGTTTGGTGTTTTTGCTTGGCTGTTGATGTTGATTTCGCTAGGTACGGCTGTGGCACAATCCCCCTCTCCGACACCTCCCGACAAGCGCGGCCTCGGAATCGAGGCGGCTGGTCCAACCTCGACCAACACGCAAACGACCTCGCAGTCGCGCGAAGCGAAACCGGAGCTCGTTCTCCAAACCGGCTACAACAACATTTTCGGTGCGACTCGCCTCGTGTTCAGTCCTGACGGAAGGTTGTTAGCCACGGCAACCTTTCGCAGCAACACGATCAAGCTTTGGGAAACCGCGACCAATCGCAAGTTGCGCGATCTTTCCAGTAGTGGCCAAACTGCGCCGGGACTCGCGCCCACGATCGCATTCAGTCGTGACAGCCGTCTCGTTGCTGCTTCGGCCGCGGATAACTCAGTCAAGATTTGGGAGGTCAACAGTGGCCGCGAGTTGCAAACACTCGCTGGTCCACAAGGCGGTATCGCCGCAGCTTTCGGCGTCTATTTCATCGCTTTCACTTCCGACAACCGGCTTGTGACCGTGAGTGATGCCGCGCGGGTCTGGGATTTGTCCACCGGACGCGAATTGCGAACGCTGGAATCGTCCGCGCCGGACGCTTCGGCCTTCACGGGCACAGACGGCGGCATGGCGCTTTCTTCCGACGGTACGCAACTCGTCATTCTCAACAACGACACTGAAGCTCACGTTCGCATGATCGATCTGTCGAGCGGACGCGAAGTGCGCCGCGTGAAATTGTCCGACAAACAGATCGACAGCATCAGCTTTTCTTTCAGCCCTGATGGACACCTGCTCGCTGCCGGAAACATCGACAAGCAACTGAAACTCTGGGACCTGAACACTAAAAAGGAACAGGACCTGGGCCGCACGACGAAGGAGTACAGCCAGATCAAATTCAGCCGGGACGGGCGACTGCTCGCGTTGTCGGAAAACTACGTCGTGAAGATTTGGGACGCGGCGACCGCGCGTGAGCTGGTGCAAATAAAAGTTCCAAACAGCGGCGCGTTTGCTGCGCAGGCTGATGCGTTCATCGCCTTGAGCGAAGACGGGAAACGGATCGCGACGGGCGGTTTCGATACCGACACGATCATTTGGGAAGCTGAAACCGGCAAGCGCGTTTCGAATCTCAGCGGCCGCACGAACATGGCTTACAACGTCGCGTTCAGCGCCGACGGAACTCAACTTTCGTCCGGCGGCCGCACGCGTTGGGACTTGCGCACCGGTCGCGGGTTGCGAGTAATCCCGGCTTCGCCGGAAAAGACTTACGAGATTCCGAGTCCGGACGGACGCGTGCTGGCTGTGATGAAGCCAAACAACAGCGTGCTCACGCTTGTCGAAGCGCCTAGCGGGCGGCAGTTACAACAGCTCACGCCGTCGGGCGAAGTGGGCGTGGTGCAAAAGATGCGCTTCAGCGCTGACGGAACGCTGCTGGCAGTGGTTTATGGTCCAAGTGATGATCAGCGGCAAACGCCGAGCGGTCCATCATCGTTTTCGCGCGGCAGTCAGGTAAAGATTTGGGACGTGAAAAGTGGGCGTGAGTTGCACTCGCTGGCTTCGAACGACATTCCGAGCGAAGCAGAGTTCAGCGCCAACGGCAGCGTCCTCGCCACCATCGGTTCGAGCCTTGGATCGACGGGCCAGATCTCTTTGTGGGACGTGCAGTCGGGAAGCAAGTTACGCGATCTGACGAAGTCGCCGATGAGCTCGTTTACTCCGCCGGTCTTCAAACCCGGTCAAATGCCGACGATGCCAAACATGGCCGACATGGCGGCGACGATGACCAACGTCATGGGCACGATGGCGGCGGGAACGATGGGACGCACCGTGACCTCGATGGCCTTCAGTCCTGATGGTAAAACTCTGGTCACGGGCGGTGTCGAGTCGAAGGCGAACATCGATCTGGCGGCGATGATGAGCGGTGCGATGAGTGGCCAGCGGCCGAAAAAAGGTTCGAAGCAGCCGGACCCGGCAGACATGATGAAGGATCTGAAGGTCGAAGCGATCGGGCAGGTGCAGATTTGGGATGTGGCGAGCGGCCGCGAGATCGGGACGTTGAAAGGACATGGACGAGCTGTGGGCAAGGTCGCGTTTAGTCGCGACGGAAAACTGCTGGCGACCGGCGGCACAGATAACACGATCAAGATCTGGGACTTTGCCACGAAACGCGAACTGCTCACGCTCGCGGGTCACACGGCCAATATCGAGTCGCTCGACTTCAGTCCTGACGGGAAGCTGCTCGCGTCCGCGAGTGAAGACGGCAGCACATTTTTGTGGGACGCAAAGACCGGCGAACACCTGCTGACGTTGATCTCGCTCGACGACGGCGGCGAGTGGATGGTCGTGACGCCGCAGGGTCTGTTCGACGGCACGCCTGTTTCCTGGAATCAGATTTTGTGGCGCTACAACCAGGAGACGTTCAACGTTGCTCCGATCGAGTGGTTCTTCAACGAGTTTTATTATCCGGGCTTGTTGTCGGAGATTTTCGCGGGCAAGCGGCCCAAGGTCGCGCAGGACGTTTCGAAGAAGGATCGACGACAACCGGTGGTGAAGTTGTCGCAAGTGGGCCAACAGGCGCCTGACGCCGCCGTTGCCGCGCGCACGATTAAAGTGAAGATCGAGGTGACTGACGCGCCGGCGGACAAAGACAATCCACAGGGCGCGGGCGCGCGCGACGTTCGTCTGTTTCGCAACGGATCGTTGGTGAAGGTTTGGCACGGCGATGTTTTGAACGGGCAGTCTTCGGCGTCGCTGGAGCAGGAGATCACGGTTACGGCTGGGCCGAATCGGCTCGTTGCGTATGCGTTCAATCGCGATAACGTGAAGAGCAAGGATGCGCCGCTGGTGTTTACGGGCGCTGAGAGTTTGAAGCGGAAAGGCACGGCTTACATCATCGCGGTCGGCGTGAACGAGTATGCGAATCCGCAATACAACTTGAAGTATGCCTCGGCGGATGCGCGCGATTTTGGTGATGAAGTGCGTCGCCGCATCGGGCAGATCGGCGAGTTTGAAAAGGTTGAAGTTATTCAACTGCTCGATCAGGACGCTACAAAGGCAAACATTCTCGCGGCGATCAAACGTCTCGCCGGCGAACCGGGACCGCCGTCACTGAAAGCTGGACCGCTCGATGCATTGCAGCGCGTCCAGCCGGAAGATAGTGTGATCATTTACTACGCGGGACACGGCACGGCGCAGGCGCAACGCTTCTATCTGATCCCGCACGATCTTGGCTACACCGGCGAGCGCACAAAGTTAACCGAAGAAGGACTGAAGACGATTCTCGCGCACAGTATCTCTGATTTGGAGCTGGAAGCGGCGGTCGAAGGGCTCGATGCGGGACACCTGTTGTTGATCATTGATGCGTGTAATTCAGGTCAGGCACTCGAAGCGGAAGAGAAGCGGCGCGGGCCGATGAATTCCAAAGGCTTAGCGCAGCTCGCGTATGAAAAAGGCATGTACATTCTGACGGCGGCGCAGAGTTTTCAAGCCGCGCTCGAAGCCGCGCAACTCGGCCACGGTTATTTGACCTACGCGTTGGTTGAAGAAGGATTGAAGACTCCGGTTGCTGACACTGAACCAAAGGACGGGTTGCTCATCGCGCGCGAATGGCTCGACTTCGCCACCGAACGCGTGCCGCAGATGCAGCAGGAAAAGATGACGCAGGGCCGCGGCGTCGGTTTGGAGATCTCGTTCACCGAAGGCGAAACAAACATCAGCGACCCATCGAAGCGCAGTGTGCAACGCCCGCGCGTCTTCTACCGCCGCGAGCTGGAAGCGACTCCATTAGTAATCGCCAAACCTTGACCCCGGTTGCTTTTCGCGCGACCCGTGTTACTATGCGCTCAAACGAAGTAATTTAGAATACTCACAACTGCCTATGAGCACTAAAGTCGAAGCCACAATCGAAGATCTCTACCGGGTCGAGGGCAAGGCTGAGCTCGTCAACGGAGAAATCGTATTCATGTCACCGACCGGACTCTTACCTCACTATGCGTCCCGGCAAATCACTATATCGCTTTATTTTTATGAGCAGGCTACACGAAGAGGTTATGCCATTGGAGATAACACTGCCTTTGTAGTGAATCTGCCGCATCGCAGATCATTCAGTCCCGACGCTGCCTTCTACTCGGGTAAACTCACCATGAAATTCGGTGAAGGCGCACCAATTTTCGCAGTCGAGGTTCGCAGCGAAGGCGATTACGGTCCGCACGCAGAGCGACAAATGGCGCAGAAGCGCAGCGACTACTTCGCTGCCGGAACGCTTGTCGTTTGGGACGTAGATATACTCAGCGAGGACGTAGTGCGAGTGTACCGAGCTACTGATCTGGCGACGCCCACAGTTTACAAACGAGGCCAGCTCGCAGAAGCAGAACCGGCGCTGCCCGGCTGGACCATGCAGGTTGATGACCTCTTCCTGAAAGAGCAAGAGGCTTAATCCGTAAGCCGCGCGTCGCAACTCTTCCAGTCTTTTGTCCCTCTTTGCGGCTAAATCCCGACAGCCTTCGCGGCTGGATATCGCACTTCGTCGATCTCTTTCACGGCGCGCAATCCTGACCACAGTGCGCCTTGCATCCACGAAAACCACGGCGACAGGTGCTCGCCGGCAAAGTGAATCCGGCCGTCAGCCGCTACTGCCGTCGGGAAGTTGCTTAAGCCAACAAATGCCCACGCGCCGCGCGCCCATTCGTCATCCAGCCAGCACTTTGTCGCGCCGCGTTCGAAGTTTCCGCGCAGGCCGGAAAAGATGCCGTCGAGCTGCTGCAACGTCGTCTCGATCCGGTCCTTCTCTTTTAAACTAGTAATGCGCTCAGCCTCGCCCGGACGTGCATAAGTCATCAGGATCCCGCGAGGTCCAGGCTGGCTCCACGTCGGCTGCCAAATCTCGATCGCGCCGGCAGTGAACACAAATCCATTAAATCCCTTCTCTTCCCAAAAACGATTCTTCGTCTGGAGATAAACACGCGACACCGCGTCGTAACGAACACCCTTGATCACGTCTTGTTTGCGCTGCGAGAGTCCCGGCAACTCGACGTTGCGCAAAACAGAGAACGGAATGGTGCACAGCACACTGTCCGCGGTAAATGTGTGTGGCGCGCCTGCTTTCAGGAAAACAACTCGCGTTGCGTTTGCGTCCTGTTCAATACGGAGGACCGGTGCTCCATAAAGAATCTTGCCTTCCAGGCGCTTGGCGAACGCGCCGGGCAGCAGATCCGATCCGCCTTTAATCTTGTGCCAACGTTCGGGCGCGCCGCCCAGGTCTTCGCCGTAGTTCCGCGTCATGGCATCCGTGAAACCGTCGATTGATACTTCCTCTCTGCTGCCGCGATCGAAACGAATCGCGTTGAGCCGCGCCGGATAAAACGGTTCGAGCGGAAGCTCAAACGTCTTCACATACTTCAGCGTCAGGTCGTGATTATCGGGAATTCGCGCAGCGCCTTCTTCTGCGTACAAGCCATCCGAGAAAGGTTCGCGCAGAGTGTGAACGCGGCCGCCCGGACGCGTGCGAGCTTCGAGCACGGTTACGTCGTGGCCGAGTTGAGTGAGTTCGTAGGCAGCAACAAGCCCGGCCATTCCGGCGCCCAGAATGAGCACCTTTTTGGCCGGGCCTTTCGTGATTACTGCGGTTGTGCCGCGCGCCAGCGGAGTTCGAATCAAACCGGCGCCTGCGGCTGCGAGCGCGCTCCGCCTCAGAAACTGACGGCGAGTTATTGCCAAACGAACCTCTCCCATTTCGTCGTACAGATTAATTGCGCGTAGACGTTCTTGCCGGCGGCCTTGTCGTAGTATCGGGACGCCGTGGAGCCGGTGCAGGTTGCGTGGTTTCATCGGCCGGCTTTGGCGGCATATCCGCTTTCGACAAGCGCGGCAGCAGGTCGTCTCGCATCGCCAGTTGATACACAGACCAAGCGACCACCATCGCGTCCTTCTTCACATCGTCTTCAAGAATGCGTTCGTAAGTGTCCAGATTCGTGTGCCATGTGTGCGAGTTGTACTCGATCGGATCTTGGCCCATGCCGATTCCGGGCAGTCCTGCCTGATTGAACGACGTGTTATCCGAACCACCCAGCCGCCGGCTTCGGCTCACCACCGCGCCGACGACACCGTCACTCTTAAACGGCTCAAGTACCTCGCGCAGTGCGCTTGCCGCTTCAGACGGTCCAAATACAGACGCACCACGCACGCGACCGGTGCCGGAATCGATGTTGAAATAGCCGCCAAACTTTTCGTAACCCGGCTTCGGCTCCTCAAACGATCCGAAATGCTCCTTGACGTAAGCCTGCGATCCGAGCAGACCTTGCTCTTCGCCGCTCCACAACGCGACACGGATCGTACGGCGTGGCTTGACGCCGAGTGTCTTCAGGATGCGCGCCGCTTCCATCATGATCGCGCAGCCGATTGCATTGTCTGTCGCACCTGTCGCGGCGTGCCATGAATCGAGGTGGCCGCCGACCATGATTACTTCGTCAGCTTTATCGCTGCCGCGAATCTCGCCGATCGTGTTGTAAGACGTCGCACCGTCCGGGTAAACCCGATTCACGATGTTGAATTCCAGCATCACGTCGGTGCCGTCATTCAGGATGCGCGTGATGCGGCCAAAGTCTTCGTTGCTCATCACCACGGTCGGCAGAACCTTATCCACATCGAACGTGCTGTTGTTGAAAGCGCGGATCTGCCGAAACTCGCGTCCCGCATCGTTCACCTGGACCAACGCGCTACTGTCTTTCAAAAACGCACTCACCTGTTCGTTGATCTGGCGATTGGTTAGCGGCCGCGGTGCATTTGGCGCCGGCGTGGGCGTCGGTGATGGCGTGGGAAACGCAAACGGCCGCGCATTTGGACCATAACGCTGCTCTGACTGTTCGTCGCTCATCCGCTTCGTTGGAGGACTCAGATTCACCGGCACAACAGCGGCTTTCCCAACCAGCACGATTCGCCCGCGCACGCGTGCCTTGTTGTTCGCGAAAAATGAAGTCAACTGTTCCTGCGTCGGCCGTTCCGGCAGCAGTAAGTGGTAGGCCTTTGCCTGCACGGCGCCTTTCGTGCTGGGCGTCCAGGCGAGCACTTCACATACGAGCGGATCCTTCACGGGCGAGATGATGTGCGCCGTGAGCCTCTCGTTCAGCCATCCCGGATGATTGAAGTTCCACGGTTCAAGGTGTGCGTTCTCGAGTCCCCACGCCGTCATCTGTTTGACAGCCCAGTCAGCTGCGGCTTTGTGGTTTGGCGAGCCGGTCAGCCGCGGGCCGTAAACATCGGTGAACATGTGCATGGTTTTCATGATTTGCGAACGCTCCGTCGCTTCAGCGCGGATGCGGGTCAACAAGTCTCCGCTTCCATTCTGAGCAATGACTGGCAGCGTCAGCAGCGACAAGACGAGCGAGAAGGTAACAAACCGTTTCAGCATCAGTGTCTCCGGAAAGTCGATTAGGTTGGGTCCTAGCGCCGAGATTATACTTTGACGAAAAGATATTGGATAGGACGTACATTTCGTCTTGGGAGAGCTATGAGCGCAGGAATAAAAGCAACACCGACCGACGCTGTCGATAACAAATCACTGCCAAACTCGCGACGCGTTTACGTCGAAGGCAAACTATCCGGCGTGCGCGTGCCCTTTCGCGAAATCGCGCAGAGTCCATCGCGTGAGCTCGATGGCACACTCGCGCCAAACGCGGCGGTGCGCGTGTACGACACGAGTGGACCTTGGGGTGATCCTGAAGTTAGTTGCGATAGCGTGAAAGGATTACCGAGCTTGCGGCGCGAATGGATTCTCGGTCGTGGCGATGTCGAGGAGTATGCCGGTCGTGAAGTAAAACCGATTGACGACGGTTACCTGACTTTTGCGGCTGCGAATCGCGCGCGCGTGAAAGACGTGGGTCGGCTGGAAGAGTTTCCACCATCGCGGCGTGCTGTGTTGCGTGCGAAGCCGGGTTCGTGCGTAACGCAGTTGTATTACGCGCGGCGAGGCATCATCACGCCGGAGATGGAGTTCATTGCGATTCGTGAAAACCTCGGACGCGAGGCAGCGTGGGAAGCGGGCGCGGCGCCACGAGATTCGTTGCTCCATCAGCATCCGGGGCAGTCGTTTGGCGCGGCGCTACCGCAGTACGTGACGCCGGAGCTTGTGCGTTCCGAAGTTGCGCGAGGACGCGCGATCATTCCCGCGAACATCAATCATCCGGAGTCGGAGCCGATGATCATCGGGCGCAACTTCCTCGTGAAGATCAACGCCAACATCGGCAACTCTGCGGTGGCGTCTTCGATTGAAGAAGAAGTCGACAAGATGCGTTGGTCCATTCGTTGCGGCTCAGACACAGTGATGGACCTCTCGACCGGAAAAAACATTCACGCCACGCGCGAGTGGATTATTCGCAATTCGCCGGTGCCGATTGGCACCGTGCCGATTTATCAGGCGCTGGAAAAAGTCGGCGGAAAAGCGGAAGAGCTAACGTGGGAGATCTTTCGCGACACGTTGATTGAGCAAGCCGAACAGGGTGTCGACTACTTCACGATTCATGCGGGCGTGCGGCTCGCTTACATACCTTTAACGGCACGCCGGACCACAGGCATAGTCAGTCGCGGTGGATCGATCATGGCGAAGTGGTGCCTCGCGCATCATGAGGAGAGTTTTCTTTACACGCGCTTTCGAGAGATCTGCGAGGTCATGGCTGCGTACGACGTTTCCTTCTCACTTGGAGACGGGTTGCGGCCGGGTTCGATTGCTGACGCGAATGACGAAGCGCAGTTTGCCGAGCTTGAAACACTTGGTGAACTGACGAAGATTGCGTGGGAGCAGGATTGCCAGGTGATGATCGAAGGCCCCGGCCACGTGCCGATGCACTTGATTAAAGAGAACATGGACAAGCAGCTCGAAACTTGTCATGAAGCGCCCTTCTACACGCTTGGTCCACTGACGACTGACATTGCGCCTGGTTACGACCACATCACGTCGGCGATAGGTGCGGCGATGATTGGTTGGTTTGGAACGGCGATGTTGTGTTATGTCACGCCGAAAGAGCATCTCGGTTTACCGAACAAGAAGGATGTCAAGGATGGCGTGATTGCCTACAAGCTCGCGGCGCACGCGGCGGATCTGGCGAAGGGGCATCCGGGCGCGCAGTATCGCGACAACGCATTGTCGAAAGCACGGTTCGAGTTTCGTTGGGAGGACCAGTTTAATCTTTCGCTCGATCCGGAGGTTGCGCGTGAGTATCACGACGAGACCTTGCCGCAGGAAGGGGCGAAGCTGGCGCACTTCTGTTCGATGTGTGGCCCACACTTCTGTTCCATGAAGATCACCCAGGACGTCCGCGAATACGCGGCACAAAAACAAGTCGACGAAGCCGCTGCGTTGACGATAGGCATGAAAGAGAAGGCTACGGAGTTCGTACATGGCGGCGGCGAAATCTACCGGAAATAAATTCATTCCGGTTGAATCTGAGATGATCGTAGCTGTGCGTTATCTCCCTGACGCTCAGCACCTTGATGTGATCTTCCGCACGGGTGACAAGTACCGGTATCTTCGTGTTCCGCCACTGGAATTCGAAGGCTTAATGAGTGCCAAGTCAAAGGGCCAATATATGCACAAGAGGATCCTGGGCCGCTTTGAATACGAGCGGCTTGAGTGAATACGACTTAATCCTGTAAATTCTGAAATCCTGTCGAAACCTTTACCTCACGGAGGATGCGATGGAGATTAGTAACCTCACTCACACAATCATTGGTTGTGCTTACAAGGTCCACAATACTCTTGGCTCGGGGTTTCTGGAGAAGGTCTACGAAAACGCACTCAAGATAGAGTTGGACAAGCTCAATATCGAGGCCAGGCAACAGCAAGAGCTTCAAGTCTGGTATGAAGGACATGTGGTCGGCATTTACCACCCGGATCTCTGGATCGATAGCCAGTTGATCATCGAGGTTAAGGCCGTTCAGAACCTACTGAAACAACATGAGCTTCAACTGGTGCATTACTTGACGGCTACTCATATTGACAACGGCCTACTTATCAACTTCGGCTCTTCGGTTCAGGTTAAGCGCAAGTTTCGAGAGTACAAACCGAAAAGTATTTTGACAGGATTGCAGAATTTACAGGATTGGTGAAGGGAGAGTTGTGATGCGCTCGTTGGCCGTAGCTGGAGCAGTCTTTTGGTTGCTGATGTCTTTGTTTGCGTCACCAGAGGCGCACGCGCAGAAGCGCGTCGCGACCGGGAGTGTGCCGACGGCGACTTTTGCCGATCCGGAGCGTAAACAGAAACTCGCGGCGGCGTTTCCGGAGATTGAGAAACTTTTCAAAGCCGCCATTGAGCGGGTGCAGATGCCGGGCGCGGTCATGGGAATCATTATCGACGGCGAACTCGTTTGGGTGAAAGCGACTGGCGTTCGCGAAACGAGTGATAACTCTCCAGTCACGCCCGACACAGTCTTTCGTATCGCCTCGATGACGAAGAGCTTTACCGCCGTCGCGATCCTGAAGCTGCGTGATGAGGGCAAACTCTCGCTCGACGATCCGGCCGCTCGCTACGTCCCGGCGCTCGCCGATCTGCCTTATCCAACCGCCGACTCGCCCGTCATCACCATTCGCCACCTGCTGACCCACTCCGAAGGTTTTCCCGAAGACAATCCGTGGGGCGACCGCCAGTTGGCCCAAACAGACGAAACGATGCGCGCATGGATGAAAGCCGGCATTCCTTTCTCCACCGCGCCCGGCACTACGTTCGAATACTCAAACTACGGCTTCGCGATCCTTGGTCAGATTGTCGCTCGTGCCTCGGGCCGGCCATACGCCGATTACGTCCGCGACAACATTCTCCGGCCGCTCGGCATGAATTCCACCACGTTCGAGATGACGGCGGTACCCAAGAACCAGATCTCGATCGGTTATCGTCGTGAAGACAACGCATGGAAAGCGGAGCCAATCCTGGCGCATGGCTCGTTTGGGTCGATGGGCGGTCTTTGGACCAACGCTCACGATCTCGCGCGCTGGGTCGCCTTTCTGATGTCAGCATTTCCGCCGCGCGACGAGCCTGAAACTGGTCCAATCAAACGCAGCAGCGCACGCGAGATGCAACAGCTCTGGCGCATCTCGCCCGCCAGCGCGTTTCGCGCCAGCACAGATGCACCGTTGCAGGTGAACGTATCCGGTTACGGTTATGGTCTCGGCATCGGACAGGATTGCCGCTTTTCCTACGTCATTCAGCACGGCGGCGGCCTGCCCGGCTACGGCTCATTAATGCGCTGGCTGCCGGAGTATGGCGTGGGACTGATCGCGCTGAGCAATCTCACGTACGGTGGATTCAACACGCTATTCAACGACACCATCAACACGCTCTATCGAACCGGCGCGTTACAGCCGCGAGTAGTGAAACCTTCGCCCGCGCTCTTAAAAGCGCAGGCGGAAATCTCACAACTGATCATTAAGTGGGACGACGCGCTCGCAAACCGCATCACGGCCGACAACTTCTTCCTCGACGCGCCAGCGGAGGTACGCAAGAGTCGCTGGCAGTCGTTGGCGCAGGATCACGGAACCTGCCGGCCGGCAACGTCAATCAACCCGGAGAACGCGCTGCGCGGAGGTTGGCGCATGATGTGTGATCGTGGTTGGCTTGATGTATTCATCACGCTGGCGCCGACAACGACGCCGAAGATCCAGGCGATCGGCATCACACCTGTGTTGCCACCAGACGCGGAGATGACGAAGACAGTAGACTCGATCGTCAAACTGGTTGGCGCATGGGATCAGAAGGCGGCTGAAGCCATCGCCGCGCCCAGTTTAAATATGGACAAACTGCGACGCCAGATCACGGCAGCTTCAGCATGGGGCAGTTGCAAGGCCGGCGAATCGCTCAGTGGCAACGGCACGCGCAACAGCTCGATCCGGTTGACGTGTGATGGTGGTCCGATCGCAGCGCGCATCGCGCTGGATCCCGCAACTCACAAGCTGACAAATCTGGATCTGGTGCCTTTGCGCGAGCAGCGTTGCGTTCCGTAACTTAGTCGCTGATGCCCGCACGTCGCTGCATCTCACGTAACGTTTCGGGAATGAAAGAGGTTATCTGATAGGTTTCTTCGCGGCCGTCGGCGAACGTCTGATAAAGATTAAACTCCGGCAGCGAGAGACAACTGAGCGGCGAGTGATGATTGTAGCCCGTGTCGAGCCCGACCGCGCTGTGAGAGATGTAGATGCCATGCCGGCCCAGCCGGCCACGCAGCGGCAATAACGGCGTCGGCGTGTGTCCAAACACGCAAGGCTTGCCACGATAGTTTTTGTAGAAATCCATGTCGCGCATCCACAGTAACGACATCCGTGAACTCTCACTCGGATGCTTGCCTTCATCCAAACCCGCATGGACATAGATCGCGTGCTCGTCTTCGTAGTAAAACGGCAAGCTCTGCATGAAATCGAGATGCTCTGACGGCAACGACTCCTCAAAGATCCGCCGCATCTCTTCCACATCCGCTTCACTACGCACGCGCACCAGATGTCCGGTGTATTGCTCAAACGTGCGCTCGCCACCCGTCACCGGCGTCAGCCAGATGGTGCTTTGCCCTTCGAGAAAGTCCATCAACATCTGCTCGTGATTGCCACGCAAGCAGATGACTCGCTCCGGATTCTCGCCGCACATTTTAAGGATGTGGTCCACACAACCCGGCGCATCGGCGCCGCGGTCGATCAAGTCGCCGAGAAAAACCAGCGTGTCTGTTTGAGGATCTCGCGGCAGCATGTCGAGCAGGTTGAGGAGCTGCGCGCACCGGCCATGTATGTCACCGACGACGAAAGTTTTCATGCAGTCTGGTCCCTGGCTGCCCGCGTTTGGTTCTTCACTCCGTTCATCAACTCCACGAAGCGTGGATCTTCGTGCATGTCTGTCCAGTTTGGATCAGACTCAAACCAGCGATAGTTCTCGTTGCCGAGATGAATCGCGGTGTCCAACCAACGCAACGCCTCCACCTGACGACCTTGAAGGAGATAAGCAGAAGCGAGCCAGTAGGCAATATCGTAATCGGCCTCCGCCACCTGACGGACCTTGCTTGTTAACTGTTCGTTGGCCTTCGTATGTTGCCCCTGTGCGCTGAGGCAGATCGCGAGAATCGGCCTGATGCCGTCCATTTGCGGATGACGCTGAAGCACTTGTTGCAGAATCTGCGTTGCTTCGTCGATCTCGCTGCGGTAGTAAAGCAGCCGCGCGCGAAAGACCTTGATCATCGGATGCTCCGGTTCGAGCGCCGCGCCCTCGTCGAGCCGTCGCCACGCTTCTTCGTACTGGCGTTGATACATGAAGATGCGCGCGCGGTTGTAGCTGGCGAGCACGCCTTCTTCCGGGTTCAACTTGACCATACGATCAAAACTACGAAGCGCGGTTTCGTAATCGCCGTCGAGTCGGGCGACGACGCCGCGAACAAACTGAATGCCCGAATCGTTCGGATACTCCTGACGCAACGACTCGACTTCTTCTCGCGCCTTCTGCTTTTGTCCGCCGGTGAGGTAGATAAAAACCATGTGTTTGCGTGCTTCGAGCAGCTTGGGATCGAGTGCGAGCGCTTTGCGAAATGCCTTTTGCGCCTTTTCGTGATCGCCTGCCTGGCCCAAACCTTTCAGCACGCGATTAACGTAAGCACTGCCTAGTGCCGAATACGCCAGCGCGTACTGCGGATCGATTTCGATCGCCCGACGAAAGTGTTCGATGGATGCGTCGAGATGTTCGCGTTCAATCGTGTGATAGATGAACGTGGCGAGGCAGTCGCGACCGCGGAGGTATTCTTCGGAGGCGGCGGCGTCTGCAGTTGTGCCTTTGGCGAGCTGCACTCTTTCGTCGGGGCTTAGTTCGAGGCGCAAGCCTTCGACGATGCGGTGTACGATCGTGTCCTGGACGGTGATGATGTCGCTCGCATCGGCGTCAATTCGCTCGCTCCAGAGAATCTCGCTCGTGCGTACATCAAGCAGTTGAGCCGTGACGCGCAAACGATCACTGGCACTCAGGAACGTCGCCGCGAGAATCGCGTCCACGCGCAGTTCGCGTCCGGCTTCTGCGGGATCGACGGTCTTGTTTTGATACTTCACGATCGCCGATGAAGGCCGCACGACGAGTGAACGGACACGCGCGAGCTCGGTAATCACGGCGTCCGCGAGTGAGAACTGATAGAAATCGATCTCGTGATTGTTGCCGCCGTTTTTGAACGGCAGAATTGCGACGCTCTTCCGATCGCGATCGCCAAGACTCGTCAACGGGCTCTCGTGTGGATCGTGTGACGATTTGCCTGAACCGGCAGAGCCGGTTTCAGCGGCTTTGCTGCCGGTTAACCAGCGCAGAGCGCGTGTGACGGGATTTCGTGGAGTTAAGTGTTGCGGTGCAACGGGCGTCGCACCTTCGTCAATTCCGGGAAGCGATTCAACGCCGGTTTCGCGAATGACTGTTCGTAGCTCGTCGGCAAACTGCGAGATTCGCTGATAGCGATCGCGCGGATCTTTGGCCAGCGCTTTGTCGACAATAGCCTGCAATCGTGCGGGCACGCGCCCCGGCCGCATTTGCGAAATGGGCTTCGGCTCGCTGTTCAAAACTGCATGACGCACCTCTATGGCGGTCTGGCCCTGAAAAGGCCAGGTGCCGGCCAGCATTTCGTAAAGCAAGACACCCGTAGCAAAAATGTCGGCGCGTGCGTCGACGCGATCGCCGCGTGCTTGTTCGGGCGCAGCGTAAGTCGCGGTGCCGTAAGGAACACCGACTTCCGTTATCTCAGTGTGATGAATGCCGGAAGTGCGCGCTGCGTCTTCGTCGAGAAGTTTTGCGAGTCCGAAGTCGAGTACCTTCACTTGGCCCGTCGGCGTGACCATTACGTTGCCGGCTTTGATGTCGCGATGAATGATTCCGCGCGCGTGTGCTGCGCCGAGCGCTTCGGCAGTTTGCAATGTAATCGAGAGGGCGCTTTCGAGTGACAGCGGGCGGCCGTTAACTAACTGCCGCACGTTACGGCCCTCGATGTACTGCATCGCGATGTAGTGGATGCCGTTGATCTCGTTAAGATCGAAGATGGTGCAGATGTTTGGATGATCGAGTGCGGAGGCGAGCCGCGCCTCGCGTTCGAAGCGTTTGAGATTGGCTTCTTTGGAGGTGAGCTCGGCCGGCAGAACTTTGATCACGACCGTCCGGCCGAGCTTTGAATCGAGCGCCTTGTAGACAGTTCCCTGACCGCCCTCACCGAGCTTCTCGAGGATCTTGTAATTCCCCAGCGTTGAGCCAATCATAATTGCAGACAGGATTACAGAATTTACAGGATTT
>DASXRE010000142.1:0-13105 GCA_036506775.1 Pyrinomonadaceae bacterium
GTCAACCACAGCAGCAGCATCGGCGTCATGCGATGTTTGCGCCATTCGAGTATCGGCGCGAAGAGCAGGGTCACAAACAGGAGCGGCGCACTGACGAAGTAATAGACGATGTACGGATAAATATTGGCCAGCGAGACTGGATGTCGCGCCGACTCTTCGCGCATCGATTCACGCCAGCCGTTCCAGACCCAGCGATAATGCAAGTCACTGAGATACCAGTAACCAAACCAACTGAAAGCGAGCACCAGAAACAGCAGGCACGAGGCGACGATGTAAAGCACCTCGCGCCGTTCAAACTTCCAGCCAAAAACAAAAGGCGCCAGCACGAGCCACGGCAAGTAAAATCCGATCGTCTCCCGCAAATTAATGCCGAGTCCCATCAACCCGGCGCCCAGCAGGATCAGCCACAAGTTTTGTTGACGCACACCGCGAAGGTGGATGACCAGCGCCGTCGCCAGCACCAGCACTGACGGCACGTCAGTCATGACCTGTCCACCGTAAAGCACAAACACCGGTGAAAACGTTATCAACAACGCCGCTATCGTTGCCGTGTACAACGAACCGCTGATGTCGCGCGCCAGTAACCAGCAGGCAAGGATCGCGAGCGGCGCCTGGGCCACCACCACGTACTTGAAGATCAAATACGCGTTCTCCGGTTGCACGCCAAAGAGCGCATGGCCCACGCGAAACAACAGATGATTGCTGAAAATAAAGAGGTTCCGGCCCAGGGCCATTGACGACGGATAACCGCTGATCGACAGCATCGTGTAATCCATGCCGTCCCAGTCACCGATAAACGGATCGACGAAGTAGAGAACCAGAACGAGTGCCGCGAGGGCCGGCGGCGACCACCAGCGCCATGCGCGCCAAAACGATGTCGTGGCACCAGTTTCTGTGCGGGTCAGGAAGAGATTGTCAGACGTGTTTGTCGTCAGGGGTTGTTGGATCAACGAGTTGAGCTTCGACCGAAGTGTCCGGCCGCTTCACCATCTTTACGCGATTTCCCTGCGCATTGTACTCAACTTCGTCCATGATGTTGTAGATGAGGAGGACTCCGCGGCCTGACGCTCTGAAAAGGTTGGCGGGGTCGCACGGGTCGGGTATCTGGTTGATGTCGAAGCCTTCGCCTTCGTCCTCAACAGTGAAACTTGCTCCCTGGGGTGTTAGCTCAGCGGTGATGCGAACGAGTTTCTTGGGATCGCTCTTGTTACCGTGTTTGACTGCATTTACAAAAGCCTCATCAAGCGCAACAAAAAGGTTCGAACGGTCGGGCTTGATCAGCCCCAACTTCGCGACGCGTTCCTGCAAGTACTCCAGCACGCCATTCATCAGCGCCAGATCGCTCGGCAGCTCGAATTCGATCTTTTCGTGCACGTGAGAGAGAACGGTCGGATCGTCGACGTAACGCAGTTTGTAGGCGAGCGTCTTTTCTACGATCTCGCGCAGCTCGTCGCGGTTGTACTGTGAACGCAGGTAGTTTGCGGCGCCCATCTTGAAGGCTTTAATAATATCGGGACTGGTGCCGTTTGTGTTCAGCGGGGTGACGAGGTGTTTGCGCTGGAGATCGCCGATCGGCTGGCCGTTGACTTCAGCTTCTGACAGATCGCTAATAATCAGATCGAAGCTGTCGAGATCGTCGCGGCGCAGTGCCTTCTCTCGTTCGCCGGTGACGACCACGTCATGGCCGAGTTGACCGAGAACCTTCTCGAGTAGAAGACGCAACTCATCGTTGTTGTCGACGATGAGAATTCGGCGTTTGTGCATCCAGCTCCAATCTAACTATTGCTTGAGGGGAGTGACCTGCCTGCCGCACGTGGCGATCATCGACAGACTGTACGAAAATCTGTCGCGGCGCGTTCGAACTATATCAGAAAGGCGGCCCGCTTGGGAGCGACGACAAGCGCGCCGAAGGCGCCGCGAGAAGGTAGCCAGGGGCAGCACGCTTCGCGCTCGCCCCCTGGCTACCTTCGTTCCGAGCCTCTGGCGCTTCCTGTTAAACTACGCCGTCCTGCCCCATGGCGAAACAGGGAAAGCTACAAACACTGCTTGAATATGCGGCGGCAAAATCAGTCCTCGCGACTCTCGGCCATTTGCCCGCCTCAACTTCCATCAAACTCGGTCAGGCAATGGGACGCCTGGCATATTGTCTCGCCGGCGAACTTAGACGAACCGGCGCCATCAACCTGCGTCTCGCCTTTCCCGAAAAGACGGAGGAAGAACGAGCAGCGCTACTGCGCGAGTGTTTCGACAGTCTCGGCCGCCAGCTCGGCCTCTTCAGCCAGTTTTCCACCAAGCCGCTGCAAACCCTGCAAAACATGGTCGAACCGCACGGGCTCGAGCATCTCGCCGCCGCGAAAACACAAATGAACGGCGGACTGATTCTCTTCACTGCTCATCTCGGCGCGTGGGAGTTAACCAGCTTCGGTCCCGCGCTCTTTGGTTATCCGTTCAACTTTCTCGTACGCCGGATCGACAATCCAAAAATTGAGAGCCTCATCGATCGCGTGCGCATCAGGTTTGGTAATCAAACGATCGACAAATTCGCTGCCGCGCGCTCGATGGTGAAGATCCTGCGCGCCAACGGCATGCTGGGTTTGCTACCCGACCTCAACACACTCGAGTCCGAAGCCATCTTCGTCGACTTCTTCGGCGCGCCCGCAGCAACCAACTTCATCATGGCCAAGCTTGCACTGCGCACAAAGGCGCCTATCATTCCCATATTCGCGCCGTGGAATGAAGAGAAACGGAAGTACCAGTTAATCATCCAGCCCCCGATCTTCTTCGAACCCAGCGGCGACGAGGACGAAGACGTGCGCCAGTTAACGACAAAACTCTCCCAACACATTGAAAGCCAGATCCGGCGTTATCCCGGACAGTGGCTCTGGATCCATAAACGTTGGAAAACACGGCCGAAAGGTGAGCCGGCGATTTACTGAAAGCGCCGCGGCCAGCGATGGAACAAGAACTCAAGGCCACCAATCTGTCGATCGAGCAGCGCGTCAACCGCGCTTACGAGTTTGCAGATCTGTCTGAGTACTCGTTCAAGGATCGACTGCTGATCCGCGCCGCTGACCTGGCGTTCTACTTGTTGATCAATCTAATCGGACGCACGGTGCGTTTCGAAGTAACCGGTTGGGAAAATCACGAGAAAGCGGAAGCCGACGGCGGATTGCCGATCTACGTCTTCTGGCACGACCGCATTTTTTTAACGACTTACTGGTGGCGCAAACGGCGCATCGTGGTGATGACCTCTCGCAGTTTCGACGGTGAGTACATCGCGCGCTTCATTCAACGATTCGGTTACGGCGCGGTGCGGGGTTCGAGCACGCGTGGCGGTGCCGGCGCGGTTGTGGAAATGGCGCGGCTGATGCGCGCCGGCTGCACTACTGCCTTCACGATCGATGGACCGAAGGGTCCGCGTTACGTCGCGAAGATGGGCGCCGTGTTGCTGGCAAAAAAGTCCGGCCATCCGATCATGCCGGTCACAATGGCTCTCGAGCGCTTCTGGACGTTGCCGAGTTGGGACTTGTTTCAAATCCCCAAGCCATTCACGCGCGCGCGCGTTTACGTGGCGCCGCCAATCTACGTAGCCGCCGACGCGGACGAAGAAATGCTCAACGCAAAGCGGGATGATTTGCAACGGGTGTTGGACGAATTGAATCAGAAAACTGTCTAATCTCCTCCACAGACTCTTGCTCGAAAGGTACTTACGTTAAATGAGATCACTTGCCGCCTTACTTTTCTGCCTGCTTCTGGCCGTGGCTGCCCAAGCCCAGAGTGGACTAAAACCGCCGACCGAGTCCGCACTTGATCGCTTTTTGCGCTACGTAAAGATCGACACGCAATCGCAGGAAGATCAGACGACGACTCCGAGCACGCGCAAGCAACTCAACCTTGCAAATCTCCTGGCAAAAGAACTGACCGCACTCGGCGCGGAGAACGTTCGCGTCAGTGAGTTTGGCATCGTCTACGCCATGGTGCCCGGCAACCTGCCTGACAATTCGAAGGTTCCCGTCATCGGTTTCATCGCGCACATGGACACGTCGCCCGCGGTTTCCGGCGAAAACGTTAATCCGATCATCCACAAGAACTATCAGGGCGGAGACATCGTGCTGCCGAAAGACCCGACGCAAGTAATCACGGCAGCGAAAAATCCCGTGCTGAAAAACCTCATCGGTGACGACATCATCACCGCTGACGGCACCACGCTGCTCGGCTCCGACGACAAAGCCGGCTGCGCCGAAATCTTGACGATGATCGACACGCTAAAACAGAACCCGCAAATCAAGCACGGCACGATTGCCGTCGCGTTCACGCCCGATGAAGAGGTCGGCACCGGCATCGACAAGTTTGACGTGAAGGCCTTCGGTGCAAAGTTCGCCTACACAGTTGACGGTGAAGAGTTAGGAGAGATTAGCGACGAAACGTGGAGCGCACGCACCGCTACCGTGACCTTCCGGGGCAAGAGCACGCATCCAGGCACAGCGAAAGGGATCATGATCAATGCGATGTACGCGATCGCCGATTACCTCAATCGCTTTCCGCACGAGATGCTGCCGGAAACAACCGAAGGCCGCGTCGGCTTTGTGCACCCGTACGCCGGAACCATCGACGTCGAAACGTCGACCCTCAAGATCCTGCTGCGCGACTTCGACGTCAGCGGCCTCGACGCAAAGGAGAAACTGCTGCGCGACATGGTGGCTGAGACCGCGGCGAAGTTTCCGGAAGTAAAGATCTCCATCGACGTCAAAGAGAACTACAAGAACATGAAGGAAGCGTTGAAGAACTATCCGGAGCTGACAAACAATGCGATGGAGGCATCGCGACGCGCTGGTCTGAAGCCGTTTTTGAAACCGATTCGCGGCGGCACTGACGGATCGAATTTGACGTTTCGCGGGCTGCCGACGCCGAATCTCTTCACTGGCGGTTCGAATTTCCACGGTAAGCTGGAGTTTAATTCCAGGCGAGGCTTGGAGAAGACTACGGAAACGTTAATAAATCTCGTTCAGATTTTTGCGGAGAAGAGTTGAGCGCCGATCGAACATCGCACGCTGGGTATGTCGCGTTGATTGGGCGCCCCAACGCTGGCAAGTCGACGTTGCTCAATCGACTCGTCGGGCAGAAGATCGCGGCGGTTTCAGATAAACCACAAACCACCCGCTTCCGCATTCAGGGCGTGATCACCAGACCAGAGGGTCAGATCGTGCTCGTGGACACGCCCGGCGTGCACCAACCCGGCTACGAGCTCAATCGACGCATGATGGTTGCTGTTCAGGAAGCGCTGCTCGGCGTCGATCTGGTCTGCCTGATTCGTGACGCATCGGTCAGCACCGGCAACGGCGATCGCTTCGTTCTCGACCTCGTCAAACAATCGGAAAAACCCGCGCTCCTGCTGCTAAACAAGATCGACAAGCTCGAAGACAAAGCATCGCTGCTGCCGCTGATCGATTGGTATCGAACTCAGTACGAATGGCGCGAAGTGATCCCCATCTCGGCCTTAAAAGACGAGATGTCTGACGTGTTGATTGAGACTTCTTTGCGTCATCTGCCGGAAGCTGAGCCGATCTTTTCCGAGGACGACTTAACGGATCAGACGCTGCGCAGTCTGGTGGCGGAGATCGTGCGCGAGAAAGTGTTGCAAGTCACGGGCGACGAGATTCCTTACGTCACGGCGGTTGTGACTGAACGGTTCGAAGAAGTGCGGGATGACTTCGCGCGAATCTATTGCGTGATCGTCGTCGAGCGGCCGTCGCAGAAAAAGATCGTCATCGGGCGCGGCGCCAGCCGTTTGAAAGATATCGGCATTCGCGCGCGGCGCGACATTGAGGAACTGTTGGGCCATCGCTGTCATCTCGAACTGTTCGTTAAAGTGGAAGAGGACTGGCGCAACCGCCCGCAACTACTGGATGAGTTTGGCGTCTCATGAGCGCCGCGAAGGAAAACTGGTACGCGTTGGATGTTGATGTTGAGCCGCAAGCGCGCGAGGCGGTTGAGTATGCGTTGATCGAGGCAGGGGCAGCGGGCACAACCACAGACGACACGGACGGAACGCGGATCAGCGGTTACTTTGAGAAGGTTCCTGATCGTGAGCGGGTGCGGGCGGAACTGTTTGAGGCGTTGCGGATTTATGAATTGCCGTCGTCGTCAGTGCGCGACATGAACGTGCGCGAAGTCGTGCAACGCGATTGGCTGGAGGAATGGAAAAAGAGTTGGCAGCCGGTTGAAGTTGGCCGTTTCATCATTGCGCCGCCGTGGTCCACGCTCGAAAACACTCACGACCGGCTGGTGATTCGCATTGAGCCGGGCATGGCCTTCGGCACCGGAACTCACGAAACGACGCGCCTGTGTCTCGCCGCGATAGAAAGGTATTTCGAGGGTGGAAGTTTTCTCGACGTCGGCACGGGCACCGGGATTCTCGCGATCGCCGCGGCAATGCTGGCGCCGGGCGCGCACATTGCTGCGTGTGATACGGACGCAGACGCAATCGAGATCGCGCGCACGAATGCCGTCGCGAATGGCGTCGCCGACCGGATCGACTTCCGGGTTGGCTCAACGGCTGAAGTGAGTTCGGCTGATCTGGTGTGTGCCAACCTGACGGCTGACGTGATCATGAGCGTGTTACCCGGGCTCGTGGCTCTCACCTGCGGAAGACTCGTTTTGGGAGGGATTTTGGAAACACAGATCGAAGCCATAATTGATGGATTAGCCAGGCTCGCGATAAGTGAGGTGGAGATCACGCAAGAGGGTGAGTGGGTAGCGATTGTTGTCTAGAAAATGACTCGTCGTCGATTCTTTGCGCCGCCCGGCGCCTTCAATTTTGGCAAGCAGACAGTAACGTTGACTGCGGATGAAGCGCGTCATCTGCGCGAAGTGTTGCGTCTGCAACCTGGGGATGAGGTTTCGGTTTTTGACGGCGAGGGACGCGAGTTTCGCGCGCGTGTGGCCCAGGCGAGACGCGAGTTTGCCGAACTCGAGCTGGAGGATGAAATCGCGCCTGCGCGGCCTGAGTCACCGTTGCAGATCACGCTGGCGGTCGCGTTGCTGAAGGGCGAGAAGTTTGATCTTGTCGTGCAGAAAGCGACGGAGCTAGGTGTTTACAAAATCGTGCCGCTGATCACGCGTCACGCGGACATCAAGTTGCGCGATGGCGCTGATGCAGCGAAGCGTGTGACGCGCTGGCAGCGAATTGCGCTCGAAGCGGCGAAACAATCGGGTAGAGCCGTCGTTCCGGAAGTAAGCGCACCCAAGCAGTTCGCATCCGTTATCGATCCGTTAAATCGGTGTGTCCTCTTCTCCGAAAGAGAAGGACACGGATTAACACAGATCGATACGGATGTGACCGCAATCATTGGTTCCGAAGGCGGTTGGTCAGACGAAGAACTCGAACAAGCCCGCGCCGCAGGAGTCCAAATCGTGACGCTCGGTGGCCGCATCCTCCGCGCCGAAACCGCAGCTATTACCGTCGCCGCCCTCCTCCAACACCGCTTCGGCGATTTGAAGTAGCCACGCCACATTGACCACAGCCCGCGACAGGCTCAAAATGACTACCAACAGAAACAAAGAGCCTGGGGGAACAAAGATAACCAGACGGTCGTTTGAATCGTATGTCAATTAGCAAAGACGACGCAGTCGAGAAGGCTCGCAAGGATCTGGCGCAGCGGCTCAAGGTTGATGCAGGCGCCGTCAAGGAACAATCGGTTGAAGAAGCCGACTTTCCCGACATGGCTCTTGGCGCCGCGGAAGACGGCGAGATGAGCGGCCAGATGATCACTCGCGGCTGGCGCATCCGGCTCGGTGCAAACGAACAAAATTATGAATACCGCGCGGACAAAAACCAGGTCCGCCTCTTCAAATTCAAGGGCAAGAACTACCGCATTTGAGGTACCGCAATGAACCGCAATAATTTCCTGCTTCACCTCGCACTAGCAATCGTTCTCATCCTGATCGCCGCCTTTGCCGGACAGTTGAGCCGCTGGCGCAAACAGTGGAAGTCGCACGTCCGCATCATGCCTGTAGCTGAGAAGCGGCGCGCTTCGACTGCCGAAGAGATCGCACTCGCGGAGGGACGATCCACGCGCGCGGAAGTGCTCGTGAAGTTCAAGAGCAGTGTCAGCTCCGAGACGATTGAAAAGATCGCGGAGCGCCTGCACGATCGGATTGAAGATCGGATCGAAAATGATCCCGGTCTGGAAGCGATCGATGATCTCGACGATGCTGACGCGGCCGAGATCGTCGCGCAGTACAGCTCGCTGCCCGAAGTCGAATACGCGGAACCAAATTACGAGATCAGTCTCGACACCACGAGCTACGCACTCGTTCGTCCCAGCGATCCAAGATTTGAAGATCAGTGGGCACTCTCAAACTCAGGGCAACGCGGCGGGAAAGAAGGCGCTGACATCAGTGCAACGCGTGCGTGGGGAACAACAACCGGCAGCGACAAGGTCGTCGTTGCGGTGCTCGACAGCGGCGTCGATTACACACACGAGGATCTCGCGCCGAATATGTGGACCAGGCCCGCCAACCTGACGCCTTATCACGACAATGAACTCGGAACGATTGAAGACGAAAACGGTTTCAACGCCATCGACAACAGCTCCGATCCGATGGACGAGAACGGTCACGGCACGCACTGCGCCGGCATCATCGGGGCCGAGGGCAGCAACGATATAGGCATCAGCGGTGTGAACTGGAAAGTTCGCATCATGCCGTTGAAGTTTATGAACGCGGGAGGCTTCGGCACCACGAAGGATGCCATTGAGGCGATCAACTACGTGATCGATCGCAAGAAAGCGGGCGTCAACGTTCGCATCATCAGCGCGAGCTGGGGTTCGACGCAACGTTCACGGGCACTTGAAGAGATAATCCGCAAGGCTTACGAGAACGACATTCTCTTCGTGGCGGCGAGCGGAAACGCCAACACGAATAACGATCGCAATCCGCATTACCCGTCGAGCTACAACGTGCCAAATGTGATTAGCGTTGCGGCGCTGGATCGGAATGATCAGTTGGCTTCGTTCTCGAATTACGGGCCCAAGAGTGTGGCGATTGCCGCGCCGGGCGTGGATATACTCAGCACATGGCTCGGGAATCAGTACGAAGAGAAATCAGGAACTTCGATGGCGACACCGGTGATAGCTGGTGTGGCAGCGTTGATCGTGGCCGAGCATCCGCGTATATCGGTAGACGAACTACGTCAGAAACTACTGGCGTCGGTCGACTCTCTTCCACAGTTGAAGGGAAAGATTGCTACCGGCGGGCGCATAAACGCAGCTAAAGCCGTCGAATAAAACCATCCACAGATTACGCAGGAAGAATTTAGGGCTGCGTTAATTTCTTCTTGCCCTCTAACGCTTCGTGATAGGCGCCACCGCGCACGTCGCCAATCTTTATTGCCTCGTCAAACGCCTTCACCGCGTCCGCGGGATTATCGAGAAACGCGTTGATCCGTCCCATCGACTCGTGCGCGCGCGAGAGGATCGCTTTGTCGCTGTCAGGCGATGAAGCAGCAATGGCCATGCGATAGTGGCCCAAGGCGCGATTCAAACGCTCGACCTGTACCTGCTCGTCTGTTGCATCCATCGCCGCCAGACTCGCCGTTTGGCCCAACGCGAAGAAGATGCGCGGCTCGCGCGGATACTCCTTCAACAGTTCGCGTAACCGCGCTTCTGCGTCGTTGTAGTCCTTGTTGCGCAGTGTATCTTCGATAGAAGAGAGATCGCGGACGAGCGCGGCTTCCCGAGGATTGCTACTCGCGGAATTGAGAGCCATTTCCGACTGCGCCTTTCGCGCCGCCAACCGCGCCTCACGCGCGGCAATTGCGCGCTGTCGCGCATCGGCATACTCGGCCGGACGTTTCACCTCACGCGCCGGATCGAACGATGCAATCATGTCAGGGAAGAAGTTGGCGAGATCGAAACCGGCACTCTCGATGCCTTTCAGTTGCTCGGCGAAGAAGAACGAGAGCACCGCGCCCTTTTCGTATTCATCTGCCAAACGCGCCACGGTCTCGTCCTGGATCGCATTCAATTCCGCCTGCGCAGATTTGGCGATCACGTCGCGATCCGCATCGGTCTTCGCGGCGGAGAGTCTGGCACGAACATCACGCGCGAGAACCTCACGTCTTCGCAGTTCGTCGTAACGCGCGTCGGCTGCCGCGACGAGTGACCGGCTCACGCTCAAAAAGACATCCGGACTCGCCTGTCCGCCTGCTTTCTGTCGTTCGTTCAAAAGCTGCTTGATCTGTTCGCGACGGTCAGCGACGTCCTTGTTGAATCGCAAGACCAGCGCGTCGATCACGTATTGCAAGTACGCGCGGCGCAGTTCAGACGACGCCGGATCCGTTCCTTCCGGAACGACCGCGTAGTAATCATCGCCAATAACGCGGAAGTTGATCGCGCCACGTGGCGCCAGCAGGTCGGGCAGAATCAAAAAGCGACGCTCTTTTTGCCGGAACGTGTATCGCTTCTCGTTGCTCTTCTTGTTGTTTGGGTTCTTTACTTCGACGCGTTCCGAGGAAGAAGTTATCGGCCGCGTGTGGAGGTAAGTCAACAAGCTTCTGACCAGTTCCGTAGTTGGCGCACGGAGGCGATCACCTTCCGATTGATAAGCGCGCGTGTAGTTCACCAGTTGCTCGTCGATGCCGGAACGGCGATAGAACTCCTGGACCAGCGGCGCAAAGTCGAGCACTTCCAGAAGACCCGAAGGCAAATCATCGGAACGTGGTGGTGCGTCGAGACTGGGTGGTGGACCAAGCGCGAGTGCGAGTGAAACGTAACGCGCGGCCTGATCCGCAGGAGTCGCCGGAGCCGGCAACTTGTTGCGGTCGTAGAAAGCTTGCAGGCGATGGCGCAGGTCCGGATCGACGTTCGCCAAATCCTTGCGCAGTTTCGCGCGAAACGCGGATGGTGCGCTTCCGGCAGGCACTGGATCAAAACCGGCAGCTTCGAGTGCGGCCATCACGACGATCAGCCTCGGATCGGCCTGAAAATCGACACCGTATTCCGAAACCTCAAACGACGTGGCCGGTCTCTGTTGAACCGGCGGCTTTTGACTTGGCTGCTGCTGTTGAACTGGTTGGGAGGAAACAACTGTGGCGCCCAGAATCGTCGCCAGAAAAATAGGTAAAACCTGCTTCATAAAAAATGCTACCTGGAGTCTGTTATGTGCTGTTTCGCTGCCCGGTAGGCGCGGAGCGCCCGTAATGTTAGCGGATAAGCCAGGACTGAACAAACGACCGAGAGTACGATGCCGCCGACGGCGAAGGGCCAGACCACGTTCCAGCTCTCAACAAAAATTCGGCGGTAGTAGGGGCCGGAGAAGATGTGCGGGTTCTTTAGCAGTTCGAGTCCTTCGTCAGGTATACGCAGCGGGCGGCCGAGCACAAACGCTCCCACGGCGTACGAAGCAATGATGATGGGAACCAGAGTAAAAAACGGATTGTTGATGAAGGTGCCGGTGTAAATCGCGAGTTTATTGAAACGAAACAGAAAGGCGATCAACGTCGCCATGATGGTGTGCAGACCGAGAAAAGGTGAGAAGGCGATGAAAACGCCGATAGAAAAAGCAAGCGCCGTCCGCTCGGGTGGGTCGTCGATCGCGAGCAGACGGCGAAATGCTTTACGAAACATCAGTGACAAGGCCACAGATTCTCACGGACTAACACGAATCGGCTTTCCGTGTTCGCCTTCCGTGTTACTTCGTTAAGATCTGTGGCCTTAACCTCTTACTGAAAACTCTTCAAAGCTTCTGCCTCGTCTTCGTAAGCGTCGAAGACAGTCAGCAGTTTTGTAATCACAAGCAGGTTCTGGACTCGATCCGTTAGTTTGAGCAATTTGAGCTGGCCACCCTGACGGCTGACCGTAGTGTAGTTTGCGATCAACTCGCCGATGCCGCTCGAGTCGATGTAACTCACGCCTGCCAGATTGAGCAGAAGTTTCTTCTTGCCCGTATCTGCGAGGTTTCGGATGGCGTCGCGCAGCGCAATACTGCCTTCGCCGATTCGCACTTCACCACGCAAATCGAGAACCGTGACATCTCCAGCTTGTCGTTCCTTCACATCGAGCTCAGCCATGGTAGTCTCCGTTCAGCTTAACCGTCGCAGCAGATCGCTCTGGTGATTACTTGAAGCTGTTGAGCGCTTCCGCTTCACTCTCGTAAACATCAAACACGGTCAGCAGTTTAGTGATGGTCAACAGATCCTGAAGCTTCTGCGTGAGATTGAGCAGTTTGAGTTGTCCATCTTCTTTTCCGATCGCGGTGTAGCTGGAAACCAGCTCACCGATGCCGCTGGAATCGATGTAGCCTACGCCGGCAAGGTTCAAAAGAATGCGCTTCTTGCCTTCCTCAAGCAGACGCCGGACGGCGGTGCGCAGCGCCACGCTGCCTTCACCGATTGTTATCTTGCCGCTCATGTCAAGAACGGTTACATCCCCAGCTTGACGCTCCTCTATATTCAACTCAGCCATTGTCGGAAATCTCCTTTATGCAATTGCGAATTAACGTCGCTTGAGCATGCGCACTGTTGTACCACCTTCGGGTCTGATCAACCAGTCAACCTCATCCATAAAGGTGCGCATGAAAAAAATGCCACGGCCCGAGGTCTTCAAGATGTTCTCTTGCGCTGTTGGGTCTGGGACGTCTTCGGGATTGAACCCGGGGCCCTGGTCATGGACGCTGATTTCTACAGCGTCAGGCGAGCTTTTCAAAACGATATCTACGGACTTGTTTTCGTCCTGCCGATTGCCGTGAAGGACGGCGTTGGTCACAGCCTCGCGGACAGCCATGTCGATGCCAAAAGCGGCATCGTCACTCACATCTGAGCGGCCTATAAACTCAGCGACCGCGGCGGCCGCGGTGGCAACCGTTTCGATTCGGCTGGGCAAACTTAACTCGGTCGTCTCTACGGTCAACCCTTATGCAAGGCCTCTCCGAAAGCCACTGCGCGAGGACTCTGGCTGCTTTCTCTACCTTCTGACACTGATCAGGAGTCCGAGGGTTTAACATGCGGGGTGTTCGCGTGTCAAGAATAGGCTCTATCGGCGCGGCGATGCAGTCAGGACTTAGTGCCTCCCTGGAGTGCGGCGACTTGTCACCGCTTTGGTCTAAC
>DASXRE010000143.1:0-13003 GCA_036506775.1 Pyrinomonadaceae bacterium
GTTGGTCACAGTTACACTAACCTTAGTATCACCTGCGACCCCGATCCGCGACGGACTAACTTTCAAATTCGAATAGGCAAACGTCGTGTAGCTCAGACCAAAGCCGAACGGAAACAGCGGTTCCTTGTTGGCGAATAAGTAACCTCGACGCGCCGTCGGTTTGCGGTTGTAATAGAGCGGCAACTGGCCCACCGAACGCGGAAAGCTGATCGTGAGTTTGCCGGACGGGTTGTAATCCCCGAACAGCACATCGGCGATGCCGACCCCGGTCTCCTGCCCTAAATAAAACCCTTCCAGAACAGCGGGCACGTTTTCCGCGATGTAGTTGATCGAAAGTGGTCCACTGTTGATGAGCAACACGACCGTCGGCTTGCCGGTTTCGAGAACAGCTTTGACCAGATCATTTTGGCGTCCGACTAGATCCAGACTGTCGCGATCACCCAGATGAGTGTCGGCCCAGCCTTCCTTGTTTGTGTCTTCATTGCCGCCGAGGACGAGCAAGGCAACGTCGGCAGTCCTGGCTACCTGCACCGCTTCGGCAATCAATCGCTGATCTTCGGCCGGATCGCTGAGGTGCGCCGTATCCGCAAACCAATCGCCACCCTCTTTCGTGATCTTGCAGCCTTCGGCATACGCGACCTTGATTCTGTTGCCTACCTTTTCCTTGATTCCGTCAAGCACGCTCACGCCGCGCCCCGGATTATCGCTGTAACCACCGAGATGCACTTTACCCGCGTTTGGACCAATGACTGCGATCGATTTCAACGCGGTCATGTTTAGCGGCAACAGGTTGTTCTCGTTTTTCAGTAACGTAATCGATCTTCGTGCCGCCTCCGCCGCCAACGCTCGCTGCTCAGGCGAGTTCGTCACACGCACCGCGCGCTCCACATCAACGTAAGGGTGCTCAAACAAGCCGAGCAAAAACTTCGCGCGCAAATTTCGCGCGACTGCGCGATCGATCGCCGCTTCGGAAACCTGCCCTTCCTTCACCAGTTGCACGAGCAGCGGATACGCGTCCGGATCCGGAAGCTCCGTATCGACTCCGGCTTCAATCGCGAGTTTTGCCGCAGCCGATTTATCGACAGCTACGTGATGCAGATCGACCATTTGCGGGATCGCGTAATAGTCAGAAACTACATGACCCTCGAAACCCCACTCTTCGCGCAAAATCTTTTGCAGTAACCAGCGGTTCGCATGCGAAGGCAGTCCATCGATTTCGTTGTACGAAGGCATCACGCTCATGATGCCGGCTTCGGTCACCGCAGCCTTGAAACTCGGCAGGAAGTATTCGCGCAGTGTTCGCTCGGAAATGTTGACGGGTGCGATGTTGGTGCCACTCTCCGGCTGGCCGTGGGCGGCGAAATGCTTGGCGGTGGCGATGACGTGGTTTTCGTCTACGCCTGGTCCAGGTCCCTGAAGTGCTTTGACGATGGCGACAGCCATGCGCGAAGTCAGATAGGGATCTTCGCCGTAGGTCTCTTCGGTGCGGCCCCAGCGCGGCTCGCGTGCAAGATCGAGATTTGGTCCAAGCACCTGATGACTGCCGCGGGCGCGTGTCTCGAGCGCGCCGGCGGTGAAAACTTTCGCGATGAACTCCGGATCCCAGGTGGTTGCGAGGGCTATCGGTTGCGGAAAACTGGTGCTGCCCTGGGCCATGTTGCCGTGAAGTATTTCGTCGTGAAGAATCGCGGGAATGCCGAGTCGCGTATTCTCCAGCAACCACTTCTGCACCGCGTTGGCAAACGTCGCGCCTTCACGCGGACCTTTGCGTTCTCGCTGCCGCGCGATCTGGCCGATGCCGTACTTCATCACTTCCGCGGCCTTGGCCGGATCAAACTCGCCGCGATCAGTAGAGAAGTCTGTTTGCGGTCCAACCTGGGGCCGGCTGCCCCAAAGACAAACGAGTTGCGCCACCTTCTCTTCAAGCGTCATCCGGGAAAGCAGATCGGCGACGCGCCGTTCAACCGGAAGATCCGGATTCTTGTAATCCGGACGGTTCTCCTGGGAGCTCATGTGCGCAACGGGTAAACAAATCGCTGAGCAAATGATCGGAATGCATATACTAAGTCCAATGACTCGGTTCTTTTTCCAGCGATTCATTTTCAGCGCCAATCCATTCATGAAAGTTTCCGGAAAACATGCGATTAACGTCGCGTGAGATTTCTTCAGTTGTCACCGCACGCCCGCTGTTGAGCAGTTGCTGGTAAGAAGCGAAGAGCGCGTTGGCAATCTGCTGTCGTGAGTGTTTCCACTTGTAGATCAATTGTTCGAGCACTCGCGCGTCGGAGTGTTGGGGAATGAAGCTCTGGCCCAACAGCTCAAACCGCTCGCGAGTAATCTCCGAAACGATCGAGGGATTATTCAGAAACCACCAGCAGCCAAACGGCATCAGGTTGTTGAACTTTCGCGCCGCTACGCATAACTCGTGCTGGTTTTCGCGCGAAAGAAACGTGACCAGAAATTTCACGTCGGAATACCCGGCGCACAAGCGTTCGACTGCGGTTACGTCTGCTCTGCCGAGACCATCACCCGCCTCACGCAAAGCTGGATTGATGCGACGGCGCACGCCGATCATCAACGTCAGTGGGAGTTTGTGCTCTTTCGCTGTCGGCAAAACTACTTCGCGCAACAGTCGCTCACGCAGATCGTCACTCGGAAACTTGAAATCCGCAGGCAGGGAGACGGCAAGGTAGACTGAATTTAGCCGCTGAATCGACTCGTCGAGCAGACCCCGAAGATTCGTGGCGTTCGCGTCAGTCTTTGCGTTATTCAACAAACGGTCCAGGCGCAACGACGATTTGAAACGCTGATCGACATGGATGCCGCTCTTCCAGAATCGATCTTCCGTTTCGTCAAACGGATCGTTCGTCATCACCACGCCGCTCACGCGCGCAATGTCGAACACTTGCTCTACGTGTTCTGCAATGTTTCGGGAGACGAAGAACGCGCGCGCCTCCTTCAGATCTGCGGCACGCGTATCGAGACCGAAAGCATCGAGGACAGAAATAACTCCGCGCGCGGCTTCTGAAGTTGGTGAGTTCTCCACGAACAGGGTCTGCCACACGAGATCCGCCTGATCCGTTTTTGACATCTGCCAGAAGCGATCCGGCGAGATTCGTGCGGAGCGAAAAGTTTCGGCGGTCAGGTAATGATAGGTAAGCAGTTCGTCGATTCCAAACAGACACAGTTCGTTGAACTCTGGTGGAAACAGATGCGTGTGCACATCCGTGACCGGCGTTGAGTTCACGATCACTTCAACTGCCGCCCGCAGTTTCTCCTCGTCGGTCAGTAACACAGATTTGGCGCGGATTTCAGTAGACGTAACCATAATTAAAACGGAATCTCAGCTACTCTCGCGTCGCGTGGATCGGCCCAGCGATCGTTCGGAATCGTGGGCGTCCAACCCGGCCGCAGCGGATCCTGGTCGTAAGGATACGAGCCAAGACGAAGATACAACTCCCGATACTCAGCTACTTTGTCGCAATCCAGCTTAACACCCAAACCCGGCGCAGTGGGTACGGCAATCGCTCCCGCTTCGTACTTCAGTTTGCCGCCGTCGATGATGTCGTCAGTCAGATGATGATAATGAGCGTCGGCCGCGAACGACAGATTCGGAATCACCGCTCCAAGGTGCAGCATCGTTGCAAGCTGAATTCCGAGTTCGCCTGACGAATGCACGGCCACGCCGAGTTGAAACGCTTCACAGATCCCGGCCGCTTTAACGCAAGCACGAATGCCGCCCCAGAACGTCGTGTCCAGCAGCACCACGTCGACTGCCGTGTCCAAAACGTTTGCGGCAAGTTGTTCGAAGTTGACCACAACTGTGTTCGTCGCGAGCGGCATCCGTACCTTTTCACGCACGCGCCGCATTCCATTCATGCCG
The DNA here is from genome assembly GCA_036506775.1 of Pyrinomonadaceae bacterium. Classification (GTDB taxonomy): domain Bacteria; phylum Acidobacteriota; class Blastocatellia; order Pyrinomonadales; family Pyrinomonadaceae; genus PSRF01. Next base: position 3,884 of record DASXRE010000143.1, read on the forward strand.
AACACGGGGTCTTCAAGATAATCGTTGCGCACGTCTTCGATCTGCTGTCCAAACCAGATCGCCGTTTCGGCGGACCAAACACCATTCGGGTCGAAACGGAAGCGATCGTCTGGAAACGCTGACGCGAGCGCACGATAACATTCAAGTTCGTATTCGGGCGGAAACACGCCACCTTTCAACTTGTGTGAAGTGAAGCCATAAAGTTGCTTCAGCTTTCGCGCTGCTTCAACCAGCTGCTCGACTGTACGGACCTCGCCTTTCTTGTCTTTCGGGTTTGGATAACGAAAGAAGAGATACGACGCGAACGGCACTCGCTCGCGCAAGCGCCCGCCAAGAATCTCAGAAACCGCCACGCCCCACTTCTGTCCGAGAATGTCGAGACAGGCAAACTCGAGCGCCGCGAACATCTGCGTCCGATTGTTATAGAGCGACGCGGTGGGATTCGCGATGAGAAATCTCAATTCCTCAAGACGCGCCGGATCGCGGCCCAGCAAATAACTCTTCAACCCTTGAAACGCTTTTTCCGCTGACTCGCCACCTCCGCCCATTTCACCGAGCCCGATCAGTCCTTCGTCCGTTTCGACTTCGACAATCGTGCGAACGAAGCGTCCCCAATGACAGCCATTCGCGTGGCGCAGCGGCGCCTCCAGCGGAACGGTCACAGTCGTTGGACGGACATCAACAATCTTCATCGAGGTTTCACCAAGCTTGCACAAACTCTACAGATGTTCTTCTCTGTGCAACCTCTGTGTTCTCTGTGTCTCTGTGGTTGTTCGCTGGCATTAGTTAGCCACAGAGACACAGAGAACACAGAGGTTGCACAGAGAAGAAGTTCACAAAAAGAACTCATGCGCAAAGCGTTTCACCATTGCAGAGCTTTTGCTTTGTAATCTGCAAGTGTTTTTGCCGGACGCTCGACGGTAGGCGGCAGCGGCTGCTTGGCGAACGTTTGGAAGTAAACCAGACATGCGTCGCGCCACCAGATCGCATCGCGCTCCTGAATCGTGAGCTTCTTCATGATCGCAGCGTGGCGATCTGGATCAATCTCGGCGGCTAAACTTGCCCAGGTGGCGCGCGTCGCTCTCACCCAATCAACGCCGCTTTGATAATGCAAAGCCAGTTCGTCCCACAGTGTGCGTCCTGACTTCATCTTATAGTTCCATGAGACGTGATGAAACCAGAGCAGAAACTTTTCCGGACACGTCCGCACATCCGAGAACTGCCGGCTCACCGACGGATGATACTGGCTAACCGTGTTGCTGCCGGTCCTGGTTCGATCGAATCCGAGGCCGAACGCGTCGGCTTTGTGGTAGTAGACCGGATTCCAATCCTCACGCGGTTCAGTGTCCCACCACGGCGCTGGCCCATAATGATGTCCGCCCCAAAACAAGTGATGAAGTCCGAGCGGCGTCATGTAATTGACGACCGCTTCGTGCGACTCGAGCATCAGCCGAACGATCGTCGTCACTGCCCGCGCGTCGTGCGTGAGCGTCATGCGAGTCCACTCAGTCGCAATCTGCTCCGACGACACGTCAGGGTTCCACCCGAGGCGGCCGAATGCGTACCAATTCGCCTGCAACAGATCGTGGCCCGTCCAGTTTCGATCGGAGCCCGTGTTGGCAACTCCGGCGATCCCGGTCAAACGCTGATGATACAGTGTTCCGTCCGCTACCTTCATTACTGTCGAACCACGCCCGCGGGCAAACGTGTCGGAGTCGAGAAATTCACGCCACATCGATCCCAGAAAAACGAAATGATTCGAGAAGCCAAGATACTCCTGCGTGATCTGTAGCTCCGGCATCACCGGCGTGTGAGGCATGGCGCCGAACAGCGGATGAAACGGCTCGCGCGGCTGGAAGTCGATTGGTCCATTCTTCACTTGCAACAGCACGTTGGGCGCAAACTTGCCGTCGAACGGCTGGAGATTCTCGTAAGCCGCGCCGGCGCGGTCGTAGCCCGGTTTCATGTCGTAAACAAAAGCGCGCCAGATCACGACGCCGTTATGCGGTGCGACGGCCGCGGCGAGCATGTTTGCGCCGTCGACGTGCGTGCGGTTGTACGTTCGTGGACCAGGCTGTCCTTCGCTGTTTGCCTTGACCAAAAAGCCACCAAAATCCGGAATCACTTTGTAGATCTCGTCCGCTTTCGCTTTCCACCAGGCGATCACGTTCGGGTCGAGCGGATCGGCGGTCGGCAGCTTCCCGAGTTCTATCGGCGCTGAAAAACGTGCGGAGAGAAACACGCGAACTCCGTACGGACGAAACACGTTGGCAATTGCCGCAACTTTGTCGAGATACTCGCGCGTGAGTATGAGGGAGTTGGCGTTGACGTTGTTGAGTGCGGCGCCGTTGATACCGATCGACGCGTTGGCGCGCGCGTAGTCGACGAGGCGCGGATCTATGCGGCCCGGCAGTTCATCCCAGTGCCACAGAGACTTCCCTGCATAGCCACGTTCGATCGTTCCGTCGAGATTGTCCCAGTGATTGAGCAGGCGCAGCTTCAAACGCGGTTCTTGATCGATCTGCAAACGATCGATTGGCTGTTCAGTCTGCAGCAACCGTAAGAAGTGAAACGCGCCGTAGAGTGCACCGATGTCCGTTGTCGCGGCAATCACCACCACGGATCTGTTTGCTTCACGGATGGTGCGGATGCGAAATCCTTCCGGACCAAGTTTCTTCAGATCGGTTTCCCAGCGCAGTTTGCGAATCAGCGAGGAAGTTTCAGGAAGTCCGACGACAACTGAAGCATCGTCGCTGTCCTGTTCGACGTTAACTGGAGTTGCGAGTAAGCCGGTGCAGCCAAGGCGCAGCTCGTTGCGAATCGCGTCGAAGGTCGTGGATTTTCCCTGAACGGCGATCGACTTGATGCGCTCGCGATACAGGTTCATCGAACGAGCCGGAAGTTGTTCGTAGCGCAGCCAGAGACGATAACCATCGTCTCCTTTCGCAACCGAAGCAAAGCCACAAAGAAGCACAAGAAGCACAAAGGACTTGGACCAGAACACTCGTACTCTCTCCACCTTTTGTGCTTTTTGTGCCTCTTTGTGGCTCACAACAACCCTTGTTTGTGCAGAAACTCGCGTATCGCCGTATAACTATCGATTAGTTCCTGACGACTGAAGCCGCCGTGCTTTCGGCCCTTGATTGTTATCAATTTGTTTGGCACGCCAGCCTTGTCCAGCATCGAATGCAAGCAAACCGCATGACTGTACGGCGCGACGTCGTCGTCCTCGCCGTGGATAGTAATGATTGGCGGCAGGCCAGGGCGCACGTAATTGACCGGCGAAAGCTGTTTGGCAAGCAGTTCCGCATTGTTCATACTGCCGAACCACTCGCGCGCATAGTTCCTGGCGTTTGGTCCTTCAACGATATCCGCCACGTCGCCGATGCCAAACCAGTTAACAATCGCCGCCACCTTCGGTTCGGGAACCTTGGCTGTGTTCCAACGATCACCTCCATCAATCACGCATTGCCGATCAAACACGTTCTGCGGCGGCAACATGCCGGTGATCAAAGCCAGATGTCCACCCGCAGACGTGCCAGTCAACACAAACTTCGACGCATCGAGTGAATACTCACGAGCATGATAGGTCAGCCAGCGCAGTGCACAACGGCAGTCTTCAACTGCGGCCGGCGCCGGCGCCTGATGACCATTGCGATACTCGACGTTTACAGCAGCCCAGCCCATTGACAGGTACGGCAACAAAAAAAGTACGTTGCGTTCTTTCTGTCCATCGACCCAGCCACCACCGTGATAAAGAATGAGCGTGGGAGTCGGGTTGGTCCTGTTCTTCGGTAGATAAAGATCGAGCTTCAGTTCGGCATTGCTTGCCTTGGCGTAAGTAACGTTCGGAAAGATGTCGTAGTCACCGGCAGCGTAGTCGAGCCAACGGTCAGAGGTCGTCTGACCGTTGGCCGACGTACATACGAAGAGCACAAACGTAACTAAGTAAATGAGCCTGGGCAAAGTCATCCGTGCTCTGTGTCTCTGTGCCTCTGTGGTTCCACTAAGTAAATCACAGAGACACCGAGACACCGAGAAAAAAACTATCTTAGAAACTAAACCGCATTCCGAAACGCCACTGCCGCGACTGGTTCGGCCCAGTCGTCCCAGTGATAAAACCGAAGGTGGCATTATTAATGTCAGACTGCGGATTGGCAAAGTTTGCATGGTTCGTCGCGTTGAGCGCCTCAGCCCGGAACTGCAACTTGACGCTTTCCGAGAAGGCGAACGTGCGGTAGATGCTAAAGTCCGTCTCAAAGAAACCGGGACCACGCAGGTTATTCCTTCCCACAGATCCAAAGCGCGCGCCGGTCTCTGGCGCCCAGGCACAATTCGCGGTGCAGTTTACTCCCAGCACCGTATTGTCGAACCATGGTCCGGCACTTGAGCTACGCTGCGCGGCGGTGCCTATTCCCTCCGAAATGTTTATTGTCGGGTTTAGTTGATTTGGCACCTGACCGCTCCCGCCCGCAAGCAGATTCGGAGCACTGCCTTGAATGACATAGAACGGCAAGCCGCTCATGACGCTCACCACGCCGCTCACCTGGAAACCACCAAAGACCGCACTGGCCCAGCCTTCCTGAGCTAAACGTTGGCCCTTCCCGAAGGGCAGATCGTATACGCCATACATCTGCAGGTTGTGCGTTCGGTCATAACTGGCTGGTCCGCGGTTGCGCTCCTTCTCCGGGAGATACTGAATCCTCGGACCGCCATCATTGTCGGCATAGTTGATCGCCCTGGACCACGTGTAGGCCGTTCCAAACACCGAACTGGCCCAGCGGCGCGTGAACAACGCCTGAAGGCCATCATAAGTAGTAGTTCCGTAGGGCTGGATCGAGTTTATATCTGCCTGCAGTCCGAACTTGATGAAGAGCGGACGACCATTGGTCCCAGTCCCTGGCGGGCCCGCATTGATGTTAATGAAACCCATCTGATCAACTGCGCGCGTGCCAACATAGCCGACCTGACCCACAAACCGCCACGGCAGCTCACGCTCGATGAAGAAATTGAATGAGTGTATTTCCTTGCGCCGCGGATCCTTTGGGAAGGTTGTTGTGCCTGTGTTTGCCGGCAGCGAAATAATACCCTGCGTGAGATCGGGCGGACTGCTCGTATTAATCAGCCCCTGACGCAGACTGGTTACGGGGATGAACGCGTTGGTCGTGCCGTTGAAAGTGATCGTCGGCATTGACCAGATGTTGGCGATGGGGAAGGCATTCCGTACATCCTGGAACGGCCGCGGGTCGGCGGATTGTCCATAACCTCCCCGAAGCACGGTCTTGTCGTTCCAACGAAATGCGATTCCTACGCGTGGCAGGAACTGACCCGTTCCGGATTCTGCGCCGCTGTTGAATGGTACTCCGCCCAGACCACCGGTGAAGACCTTCCCGGTGTCCGGGTCGAAACGGTTGATGCCGGTGTGGTCTTTCCGCGGGATACCAAAAAACTCCCAGCGCAGACCATAGGTCAAAGTCACCCTGCGACCGATCTGCCAGTGATCGCGGGCGTAAAGTGCATACTGCTTCCACCAAACCGAGTTCGGGTTACGAAGTTGGTCCACCTTGCCCGCCTGGGTTGGGAGGCCAAGTAAAAAGTCGGCCCAACTATGGAATAGCTGGCTTTCCGCGATGCTGGCTGCGTTGCCTTGCAGTCTGGTTGTGTTGCCGCTAAAGCCAAACGTTCCGCGCACTGTCTGGAAGTTTCCTCCCTGCGGCTGGAAGTGGTTGAGCTGAGGGTTGAGATAGTCGGCTCCGAACCTGAACGAGTGAGTTCCCTTGAGCCACGAGAGATTCGCCGCGCCGACATACTGGTTATCGCGGAACAAGAACGGGTTGCCCGTGTTGTCGTTGCCGATATTGGTCCACCCACCATTGATCTGGAACGCGGGCACACCGCCTTGCAGGTGATCGGGACCATTGGTGCCGGGGATGTGTAAAACGTCCAGCCCGAAGTTCGAGTTGATATCGAAGCCTTCCGCACCGAGTCGCTGGCGTGTATAGCCAATGTTTGCGTCCAGAACAACGTTCGAGGTGAACGTGTAAGTACCGCCGATACCGAAGACATTAATCAATCCTGGAGCTGTTCCCAGTTGCCCGCCATTCAACGCAGGACCGCTGACCTCTCCAAATATCGGCGGGTCGACGATCAGCGTAGGCGAACGGCTATAACGGCCAAACAAGGTGAGCTTACCGCCGTCATAATTGATCTTGACGTCCATGTTCGTGCGGTTGAACTCGCCTACGCCGGCGGTAGCAAAGTTGTTTGTGAAGCCAGGCTGGTTCGGCAGAGGCAAGCGCTTCATGATCTCGATGGCCGCGATGTCGATCCTGTTTCCCGGAATAGTGTTATTCGCGAAGGGCGTGCGCAGCGCTGGATTCGCGTTTGAAGCCGGGTCATAGACGGTGATGCCAGTGCCGGTGAAGTTCACGTTGCCATTAGCGTCAGGACGCAGGCTCGCTGGTGCAACACTCGCCGCAGCCCCCGCTGCATTCCGCTGTGTCGTCCGCTCGAGATCGGTGAAAAAGAAAAGTTTGTTCTTGCCGCTCCAGGTCGACGGTCCTCCCTCGCCGAAACGCGGCAGGATAATGGGACCACTGAAGGCATAGCCGAACTGCGCCAGAATGTTCTTCGGAATCTTCGCCTGGTTCGTAGGCTGAAAGAACCGGCGCGACTGGAACCGGCTGTTCGTGTCATAACCCCAAGCGGCGCCGTGGAAGTCGTTACCGCCACCCTTGATACTGACGTTGATCGCCGCCCCACCGGCGAGTCCTTGTTCTGCGTCGAACGCGTTCGTGACGACGTTTACCTCCTGAATCGCTTCCGCTGGCGGCACATAAACGGTGTTTGTCGGCAGCCACGGATAAATGACGCTGGCACCATCAATACGCGTGTTGTTCTGCAAACGCGACACGCCGTTGACGTTGTAGGAGATGGACCGCTGCGGGTTACCGGCGGCCGAGTTTTCCTCGCCACTACCGTTGCCGACGAACCCCTGGCTCCTTGAGGTGCCCGGAATTAGCAGCAATATGCTCTGGTAGTTTCGACCCACACTGCCGAACAGAGGAAGATTGTTAATTTCCCTTGCTGACTGTGTGACGTTGACGTCAGCTCGATCCGTCTGCAAAGTCGCGTCGTTAGCGGTTGTTACCAGGACGGTTTCCTCTACTCCTCCGATTTCGAGTTGCGCATCAAAACGATAGGTCTTGTTCGCCTCGATGCGAACATCTTCCTTGACCGTCGTCTTGAAGGTTGCTTGGGAAATAGAGACTTTGTAGACGCCGACTTGAAGATCGTTACGCAAGTAAACGCCACGATCATCGGCAGTAGTGGTGGTTACTGCTCCGGTAGCCAGGTTAGTGATATCGACCTTTGCGCCCGCAACGGCGTCTCCGTTTGGATCTGTCACATTTCCAACGAGAGAGCCATAAAGGACCTGCGCCCGCGCATTGGTCACAAGGAGAAGTGATAAGACCAACAGCGCGAGGTGTCGAGCAGACGGGCGCAGTCCCAGTCGCGCTGAGGACAGTTCTTTGGCACCGATTTGCTCGGGCAAGTGTGCGGTACGCTTTGTTCGTTCAGGACAACTTGTGAAGGTGAACATGACTCTCCTCCTCTTCCAAACTTTGACGTTTTGCATGTGCTCCGTTGAAACTGAAGGACTCCGCCCTATTTAGTTCGTGACTACAACAAAATAGCCAAAAGAAAGACACTCAAACGATAGCGGGAGCACCGAAGTGCTTTAACAAGACCAGAGCGATCGTTCCGCGCAGGCGTGGCTGAGTAATTGGATCACTCGGCACAATCTGCGTTTCCGCCCGAGTGAACGAATGCTGCCTGACTGTTTCCTTGATGATTGGTCCAACCTGATGCCACGCGCGCGTCACTTCGCCCACAACAACGATCATGTCCGGCGCGAGGCCCGCAACGAGGGGCGCGATTCCCATCCCGAGATACCTGGCCATCTGCGCCAAAGACTCACGAGCCTTGTTGTCGCCCTGCGCCGCGAGCTGCAAGAGATGGTCAAAACCGATTGTCAGCTCACTCGCTGACGCGGAACGCTTGCTCGAACGAGTTGGTGCAGCGGCCTGGGTGTAGTAACGAATAGCGGCGGAGTTGGACGCGTACATTTCCCAGCAACCGCGGTTGCCGCAACTGCATTCGAGACCATCCGGAATGAGCGCGGCGTGGCCAAATTCGCCGGCCGTACCGGTAGAGCCCTGGACTAACTGGTGATTGAGAATCAGGCCACAGCCGATGCCTTCCGACACTGTGACGATCACGAGGTTGCGCAGGCCTTCCGCCCGCCGGCCAAAGCAAATCTCCGAAAGGGCGCAGGAATTAGCGGCATTTTCCAGTTCGACGGGCAGTTTCGTCGCCTTTTCGAGCGGCGTCTTCAGATCGAAATCCCGCCAGCCCAGGTTCGGTGCGAACACCAGTCGCTTGCTCGCGAGATCAACGCGGCCGGGCAGGCTCACGCCAATACCTTCGCAGGTTAACTCCGGGCGCGTGTCGATCAGTTTGCGCACGCGCGGCACGAGTTCGGCCACGAACTGCTTCGGATCCTGCGGCGTTGGTAACGAGTCCTGCGCGAGAAAGTTTGCATCGAGATCTGCGAGCGCGAGGGTTGTGGTAACGGGTCGAACGTTGATGCCGATGATGCCCACGCGCTCCTTGTTCAGGTGCAGAAAGCGGGGTCGCCGGCCACGCGGTGTATGTCCGTTCGCGCCTTCGGTAATCCAGCGTTCGGCGATCAGTTGTTCGGCGATGAGCGACACGGTGCTGCGTTGCAGACCTGAATGCCGCGCCAGGTCGGCGCGAGAGATCGGTTGGTGTGTTCGGATCAGATTGAGAACGATGCGCCGGTTGATGTCGCGGGCAGTCTCGCTCGTGGCAACCTGAAAATTCGACAGATCGATTCTTCGCACAGAACGGCTTTCAATCGTTGGCTTTTGGTTGACGCTTTATGTCGCAGTTTTGAATGCGATTTAATTCGTGGCGCGAACTAATAGCACGCGAGTTTGTTTTAAGTCAACAAAAAACTGTTTTTGAGTTTGCCTGGCGCCTCTTTGGAGTGCGGGGACTTGTCACCGCTTTGGCCGAAGAATCTCAACTGCAACA
>DASXRE010000144.1:0-3422 GCA_036506775.1 Pyrinomonadaceae bacterium
CCGTGAGGCAGTTTCGTCATCGCCTCTTTCAACTCCAGCAGACCACTCGCTGCAATCGCCGGGATTGAGAGTAGAAACGAAAACCGCGCGGCGGTTTCGCGCGTCAGGCCCGCGAACAATCCGGCCATGATCGTCGATCCGGACCGGCTCGAACCCGGAACCAGCGCGAGCACTTGAGCCGAGCCAACGGCGAGCGCGTCGCTGACGCGGAGCTGAGTCATGTCGTGATCGCGTTTGCCGACCAGTTCGGCGATCATCAGCAACACGCCGACAACGATCATCATCGTCGCGATCACCCAAAGATTTTTCGTGAACGGCCCTTCGATCTGTTTCTTCAACACGAGGCCGATCGTTCCCACTGGAAGCGAACCAATGATCACCAGCCAGCCGAGCCACGCGTCGCGCGATAGCCGTGGTCGTCCCGGCTCGCTGCGTCCGCGCAGCAAAGCGAGGTGATCGCCGATAAACCCGCGCAGGATGTTGACGATGTCGCGCGCGAAGTAGATCAGCACTGCGAGCAGGGTGCCGAGTTGAATGACGGCGATGGTCGCGGTGGTCTGTTCGGCTTGCAGCGTCTTGTCAGCGCCACCGTAAAGATCGATGAGGCGGGCTGCAAAAACGAGATGAGCTGTTGAACTGACAGGGATGAATTCGGTCAGGCCCTGGACGAGGCCAAGGAAGATAGCTTGAAGAATAGTCATTCGCGAAATGAGTTTCTTTCTGCGATCCAGTCGTACATTGCGGGGGGCATTACCAGGCTGGAACGTACGATGGTCGCTAGTTGCCAGGGAAAGGCGTAACTCCGTTTCTCCTTCTCAATTGCACTTACAATTTTTTTAACCGCGTAGTCGAGCTCCATCAGATACGGCATCTTCGCCTTACGTCCGGCCGTCAGCGGTGTTTTGATGAATCCGGGATAGATGATGGTCACCGTCACCCCGCTGCGGCGCAGATCGATTCTGAGACTTTCAAAGAAAGCCGAAAGCGCCGCTTTGCTCGCAGAGTAAGCCGCTGATTTGGCATGACCGCGATAACCCGCAAGGCTGGAGATCGCCACCAACTGTCCGCTGCCACGATCGACCATCTCCGGAAGCACCGCAGCCACGCTGTTAACGGCGCCCAGCACGTTTATATTTATGACTTCAGCGACTTGATCCGGATTTAGCCGTGCCGCGTGATTCGTCGTACCGATGCCGGCGTTGGCAATCATCACGTCAACAGGACCAAGCTCCGTACGAATGCGGTCCGCAGATGCTCGAACCGCCGCTGCATCGCGCACGTCAGCACCAAGCGCAATCGCCGTCCCGCCTTGCGCTTTGATCTCATCGACGATCTGTTTGAGAACGTCCTCACGGCGTGCGATTAGACCAAGCCGTCCGCCGCGCGCGGCGATCTCCAGCGCCAGGCCTTTCCCGATCCCTGACGAGGCGCCGGTAATCATCACTGTCTTGTTGTTCCAGTGTTTTGAACTCAAACTTGCCTCGCCACAAAGAGGCACTAGAAGCACAAAAACAGTGAAGGCGCTTCTGTCTCTGGTGCCTTTGGTGCCTCTTCGTGGCTCAACTCAGAACTAGACCAGCACGATGACTGGCATGATCACCGGCCGGGCGCCGGTCTGCTTTTGAATGAAGCGCTTCAACTCCACGCGCACGTGTTCTTTCAGCAATGTCTCGTCAGCTAATGTCTGCCGCGAAGCTCCGGCGATTGAAGCCGTGATCACGCGCTTTGCATCCGCCATCAAGTGACTGCTCGTTTGACCGTTACTCCCAAAGCCATTCGCACCCAACCCGCGCACGCCACGCGCCACAATGCGCGGCTCGTCCTGCAACTCACCTGACTCTTCATCGATCGTTACAACCACCGTCACCGTGCCCTCATAGGCCAACTGCTTTCGCTCGCGCACGGTCTCGCTGTCGATCTCTTCGAACCCGCTCTCATCGATAAACGTGCGACCGATCTCGCGCTTGTCAACCACGGCAGCCCGCTCGCCGTCGAGCTCGAGCACGTCGCCGTTCTCGATCAGGATGATGTTCTCTTCCGCGTAACCGAGATGGTTTTTGACAAACTCCTTGTGCCGGAAAAGCATTCGATACTCCCCGTGCACCGGCACGACAAACTTCGGCCGCACCGCTTCAGTCATGATGCGAATGTCTTCCTGCGAAGCATGACCACTGACGTGGACCAACCGCCGCTTCTCCTCGATGATGTTTGCGCCGCGCTTGTAGATGAAACCAATCATCCGCGAGATCAGCCGTTCGTTGCCGGGAATGATGCGCGCCGAGAGCACAACCGTGTCGCCTTCCTCGACCATCAATCCTTTGTAACTCTGCATCGCCATCTGCGAGAGCGCCGCGCGTGACTCACCTTGCGATCCAGTTACGAGAAAAACGATCTCGTGATTGCTCATCAGCTTCGCATCGTTGAGCGAAACCAGCAGCCCGTCGGGAATGTCGAGATAACCGAGCCGCTCCGCCACCTCGACGTTCTTCTGCATCGACCGGCCCAGCACACAAACGTGCCGGTTGAACTGCTGGGCCACGTCCAGAACGATCTGCAAGCGGTGAATCGAGGAAGCAAATGCAGCAACAATGATCCGGCCCGGCGCCTCCGAAAAGATCTCTTCAAAAGCCGGAATCACGGCGCGTTCCGACGGCGTGCGGCCTGGCACCGTCGCGTTGGTCGAGTCGGAAAGCAACGCCAGCACGCCGTCCTGTCCGTAACGCCGGAACGAACGCAGGTCTATCGGCTCGCCGATTACGGGCGTCTCGTCAACCTTGTAATCACCGGTGTGAATGATCGTGCCGACGGGCGTCTTGATCCCGAGCGAGAAACAGTCGACCAGCGAATGAGAGACGCGAATAAACTCCACCGTGAACGCACCGATGTCCACCACATCGCGTGGTTCGACACGATGAAGCAAGACGTCGCCGAGCAGGTCGTGTTCTTCGAGTTTGCTTTCCGCCAGGCCGGCGGTGAAGTGTGAACAGTAAACCGGAACGTTGAACTTCTTGAGCAGGTACGGCAGGGCGCCGAGATGGTCCTCGTGGCCGTGCGTCAGCACGATGGCGGTGATGGCGTCGCGGTACTCTTCGAGAAAATTGAAATTCGGAATGGAAACGTCGACGCCATAGGCCGTCTCCTCTGGAAAGCCCATGCCGGCGTCGAGAATCAGCATCTCGTCGCCGTAGCGCACCGCCATACAGTTCATTCCGAACTCGCCGATGCCGCCGAGTGGAATGATCTCAAGGACACTAGCCATAGGTTCGATAGTGTAACATCCGCCTTATGATAATCAGACCATTATTCCTTCTGTTCGCCGTTTTTATGCTGTCCACCAGTGCACTCGCGGCCCAGACGATGCGACTCGACTATTACCACACCGGCGACGCTTCACAGGAACTGTTCAGCCTCGATCGTGTCGT
>DASXRE010000145.1:0-5681 GCA_036506775.1 Pyrinomonadaceae bacterium
TGCAGGTCCGGGCGCGCAAAGACAGTAACGAACTAGCAACGTTGCAGCGAGAAATCAGCGCGCTTGAGGATGAATACCAGCAGGTGCAGGCGGCGATCCGGAAAAGCAGTCCGCAGTACGCCGCGTTGACTCAACCTCAACCGCTCGGCGTGAAGGAGATTCAGCAACAACTCGATCCCGATACGCTACTACTCGAATACTCGCTCGGATCGGAACGAAGCTACCTGTGGGTCGTTGGGCAGAACTTGTTGAAAACCTACACGCTGCCGAAGCGGGACGAGATTGAAAAGCTCGCGCAACAAGTTTACGAGTCACTGGCCGCGCGGAGTGTCAGCAAGTCGCTGGAAACACCCGCGCAGCGTAGTTCGCGCATTGCGCAAGCCGACAGTCAATTTCAACCCGCGGCGACCGAACTGGGTCGCATGATTCTGTTGCCGGCGGCGGCCGAGTTGCACAACAAGCGTCTTGTCGTCGTAGCCGACGGAACTTTGCAGTACGTTCCCTTTGCCGCTTTGTCCATTGCAAACCGTCGCCCGCTGATTCTGGATCACGAAATCATCACTCTTCCGTCTGCGTCAGCGTTCGCGGTGCAGCGCCAGAATCTCGCGAATCGCGAACCGGCGCCAAAAACTCTCGCCGTGATCGCCGATCCGGTGTTTTCAACGAACGATCCGCGACTCAAGAAAGGCGCTGAAGCACCCGGGACACAACACTCAACCAGGATCATCGAACATCTTCCGGCCGGCTCCGCCAACGGTGGTCAGCTCTCGATCTCGCGCTTGCCTTTCACGCGCTGGGAAGCAGATCAGATTCTCGCCGTCGCGAGCACGGGCTCGAATCTGAAAGCACTCGACTTCCGCGCGAACCGCGCCATCGCAACCGGCGGCGAGCTGAGTAAATATCGTTACGTCCACTTTGCAACGCACGGCTATCTCGACACCACGCGCGCCGGTCTTTCCGCGATTGTGCTCTCGTTGTTCGACGAACAAGGCAAACCGCAAGACGGCTTTCTCCGCACACACGACATTTACAACCTCAAACTTCCGGCCGAACTGGTGGTGCTGAGCGCCTGTGAAACCGGACTCGGAAAAGACGTGCAGGGTGAAGGGCTCGAAGGATTGACTCGTGCATTCATGTATGCCGGAGCGCGTCGCTTGGTCGTCAGTTTGTGGAACGTAAACGACAAAGCCACAGCAATGTTGATGCAGCGGCTTTATGCGGGCATGTTGCGGAGTAACAAGAGCCCGGCCGCAGCGTTGCGTGCCGCGCAGATCGAGCTGTTGCACAGCGCGCAGTGGCAGTCGCCTTACTATTGGGCACCCTTTGTAATGCAAGGAGAGTGGAGATGAGAATACTCACGAGTTTCCTCTTACTGATCATTCTTGCCGTGTCTGCTTCGTTTTTGGTGAGTGCTCAAAAATCAGACGAAGCCACGCGCAAACTCTGGGACACCGCTTTTATCATTCCGGCAGCAAACAAGCAGACGGCGAGCCGGCGCCGACCGGGCGGACGCTACCGTGTAGCAACGCCAAATGTGCCGGTCGACAATGTGGCCCCCGACACCGTTGTCGGCGTAACCATTTGGCGTCTCCGCCCGGCCAATCGCTCCGACTCAGGTGAGCGACTGATCGTCCATGACAACAATTCCACTACCGAGTGGCTGCCGGAGCGGATCTCTTCCACCACGAAACTCGCGCAGGGCGATCGACTTCGCATCAGTGTCGAAGCGGTGCGCGCGGGATACCTGTACGTGATAGATCGCGAGCAGTATACGGACGGATCTCTAGGCGAGCCTTACCTGATTTTTCCGACGACTCGAACCTCCGGTGGTGACAATGAAGTCACCGTTGGCAGATTGCTCGAGATCCCGGCACAGGACGACGCGCCGCCCTTTTTTACGATGAAGAAGAGCAGGGCGGATCACGTTGCGGAAGTCGTGAGCGTGCTGGTCACTCCAACACCGCTCGAAGGGGTGCAGATCACGGACAAGGCACAGAAGCTGAGCGAAACTCAGGTTGCGACGTGGGAAAAGATGTGGGGCTCGAGTGTCGGCCTTTTGGAAATGTCGACCGTAGGCCAAGCCTGGACCAAAGAAGAAAAGGAATCACGGACGCGCAGCTTGACCCCCAGCGCGCCGGCGCCGCAGCTTCTTTTCTATCGCCCGAGCCTCAAATCAACCGACTCAATGTTTGTGAAGCTGAAGCTCCAGATCAGTGGTCGTAAAACCGCCAATTAGTGACGAAATCGCGCGTCAGCTTTTGATTTGTGATGGCGGCGCGGAGCATCTCGATCGGAATGCGGTTCTCCTTCAGCAACGCATCATTGAACGCGCGATTTGTCATCTTGCCGGAGTCAACCAGCTCCTTGTGCATCGCGTATTGCTGCAAGCCGCCAATCAGATACGCGATCTGATAGAGCGGTCCGTAGCTGCCGTCGAATGAACGCCTCACCTCGGCGGTCGCGTTGTCGCGTTCATGGCCCACCCGATTCACCAGCAGATCGATGCACTCCTGTGGCGTCATCTTTTCGAGGTGAAAGCTGAGTGAAAAAATGATGCGCGCGCAACGGTGCATGCGCCAGAAGAGCATGCCGATGCGGTTCTCGGGCGTTTTCGGAAAGTTCAAATCCCAGAGCAACAGTTCCCAGTAGAGCGCGTTGCCTTCGGTCCAGAATGGCGTGCCGAAGATGGCGCGATAGGGTTTGTTGCGCGCGGTCATGAAACCTTGCAGGTGATGGCCGGGAATGAGCTCGTGAAAGACGGTAGCGCGCGAGAAGTGGATGTTGTTGCCGCGCATACTCATCATCTTCTGCTCGTGGGCCATCGTGTTGGTGGGGAAGGAGACTTGAATCACTTCGCCGCCGAGGAAGAACGGGCTGACGAGCTGGCGTTCGGGAGTCATCATTTCCATGCGCCAACTCTCTTTTGCTAGTTCAGGCACGGTGACGAGGTCGTGATCTTCGACAAACTTGATCGCTTCGAGCGCGAGGTCACGAATCATCTCCGGTTGTTTGCCGGGATCGACGTAGAGGTTCTTGACGTGTTCGAGGGCCTTGTGCCAGTCGTCGCCGTAGCCGAGGTCGCGCGACGCTTTTTTCATCTCGTTTTCGCACCACGCCATCTCTTTCTCGGCAATCGCGATCAGCTCTTCGGGCGTGTAAGGGATCATTTCCGAGCGCAGTTCACTCAGCAGTGCTTCGCGTCCGATCGGATCGCCCACGATGTCGCTGGTGTCTCCAGGTCTGGCGGCTGTTGAAGTAGGTCTCTGAAACCCCTGGCCCGCGCCACCGCCCGGACCACCGCCGCCGCGGTTTGGCGCGCTCGGGGTTTGCGTGCCTTGGCCCCCTTCTGCCTTGATGCCCACAATGCGTTCACTGACAAAACCAGCGTAGTTTGTCAGCGCCTGGTCCAGCGAACGATAGGGGTCTTCGTTCCACCATGTGAAAAGCGGATCGTAACCGTTGTAAAACGTGTACCAGTTTCGCAGATTGGTCCGCATCCCGTTCATCGCCGCAACCGCACGATTCGCAACTGTCTTCTTCACCCGAAAACCCTTTTCAACTGCCTGGCGTCGCTCATCAACCTGCTTTCTCAGTTCAGTAAGCGTGGCTGCGACTTTCGCCGAGTTAATCGGTTCCATGCGCCGTCGCGCTTCCTCGAGGTCGATGATCGCGCCAGCGAACGGAATCAACGGCTGGATCTCCGCGAGTTGCTGCGCCTGGATGTCCAACTGCCGCAGCTCATATTCGAGGTGGTTTTTGAAAAGCAGGTAATCGATCTTGCCGTCTTCGCTCATCGAGTCGAAGTCGAGCGGTTTTAGAGAAGCGAGCCACTCCTCGTAAAACTTCTTGAAGCGCTCACGACGCGTGGCAGAGATTGCGACTGGATAAGACCGCGTGAGACTGCCGCGGTCGGCCGTGTAACGCTCGATGGCCGCGCGCATCTCGCTGACCGGGGTTTTCGCTCCATTTGGATCGGCAGCGGTGGATTTCGGACGTGAGCCGCCATTCGTGCGAACAGAAGTTTGAGACAGGCCATAGTTCACCAAAGTGCAGAGTAGTAGAAGGACAACTAAAGGTCGGAATCCTGAGCGCATCTCTTGGTTTTCTCCAATTAGTTTGACGTTCCGCAGGGTCGCATGTATTATGCGACGCGCTCGCATCAAAACGGAATCCTTGGCCTCGCACGACGTGAGTTCCTGGTCTGCTTTATCCACATCAAGTTGGTAGCGGTTAACAAGGTTCGCCTCGCTGACTACCGAAAACTGTCTCGATCATCTTTCACAATCGAATAAGGAGAACTGTGCATGTCTTGGCAAAATTCGCCCGTCTTAAACAAACTGACAGCCTCGCAACAGGGCGGCAATCGTGGCGCGCAACTGTGGGGCGTTGATTACAAAGGAACTCTCTACACCATCTACCAAACAACACCGGGTGGCCAGTGGAGTGATTGGCGCGGACCTGATTGGAACGGTCCGAACCATCCGAAGCAGGTTTACGAGTTGGCCGCAGCACAGCGTCACGATGGCTGCGTGCAGCTATGGGCGCTGGATATGAAGCGCCAGCTTTGGACGACCTGGCAAAAGAGTCCTGGCGGTGACTGGCTCCCTTGGCATCGGATTGGAATCGGCCGCCAGGTAGTTTTCGCTTTAAGAAGATTGCCGCTTCGCAGTTGCACGTAAGTTCGGGCCAGCCGGCGCGATTTTGGGGTATCACAGAGGATGGAATTCTCACGTCGTGCCATGAGGTTGTACCGGCCGGCAACTGGAGCGCGTGGGGCGACTGGAAGAAGACACCCGAGGACTCGCGATGGATTGAAGTCACGGCGTGCAAGCAGGGAGACGGTAAGGGCGCGCTGTGGGGCATCGACACCAAGAAACAGCTTTGGGGCATGGGCCAGGAGTCACCCGGTGGCAACTGGGGCCCATGGGCCGGACCAAATTGGCTGGACGCGCCAAAGCTCAGCAACATCGCCGCGGTCGAACAGGGCGGTGAGAAGGGCGCGTGCATTTGGGCTCTGACGGATGACTACAAGGCGACTTTCAACTGGCAAACAGCGCCGGGCAAGAATACCTGGTGGGGATGGGCGCCGGGCGACTTCGACAACAAGATGGAGGCTTACGAAGTGACCGCCGCCGGGCAGAACAACGGCCGCGCCGAGGTTTGGGTCATTAGCCTTAAACAGGTGTTGCACACTATGAGAGTGGACGATTCCAAAGACTGGGAACGTTTTTGGACGCCTCCAGCATAGGCAGTTTGAATCGGGCGCCTCCTTGGAGTGCGGGGACTTGTCACCGCTTTGGCCAAAGCGCCGACGAGTCGGCGCACTCCAAGGAGTAGCACACGCTGAGCGTTAAGAGGGGTGGCCCCTACAATTACGCGAGCTTGCCCTGTTAATAGGCGTTTGCTAGAATCCGGCTTCGTTAGTTTCTTACTTTTGATAGGAGCTCCAGAAGACCTTCGCATGAATCGAACAACTACTCGATTCTTTAACTTTTAATGGCTGCCCGCCTTGCGGGCGCGCGGCGAAGGCGCTCCTATCGAATCCGATCAACTGAAGTAAGCAAATTAGTGAATCGTAAATCGTGAGGAATCGCCTTCGGCCTTGGGACTCAGGTCTTTGTTGTGGTCCCCGTGCATGGGAGGTGATTTAGAAATGAGTGAGATCAACGTACAACTGAAAG
>DASXRE010000146.1:0-13227 GCA_036506775.1 Pyrinomonadaceae bacterium
CGGGCGTACGGTGAAAACAGAAATCCTCAACTGGCAAGGTGGCAGTGTGTATTCCGCTACCGTCAATACCTGCAACGCTCGCGATCAGATCGAGCAGGTTCGTCAATACGCTGGGGCGGAAGGCAGCGGCACTTATCAGGATACGACGATGACCTATGACGGTTACGGTCGCTTGAAGACGCGGCACGTGCCGGAACAGAACCCCGGCACTGCAACTGTCTACACTTACAACTCCGACGACACCGTCAACACCATCACCGACGCCCGCGGCGCGAGTGTTACTCACAGCTATAACGGCAGACATCTGGTTACCTCAAAAAGCTACAACGCACCCGCGGGTGTGACAGCGACAGCCAGCGCTAGTTTCGGCTATGACGGCGCCGGAAACAGAACATCAATGGCTGACGGAGTTGGCACGCGTTACTATAGTTATAATCAGCTCTCTCGCATGACGTCGGAAACTCAGATTTTCACTGGTCTCAGTGGTTCTTACACCCTCACTTACGGGTATAACCTCGCCGGAGGATTGACGAGTGTTGCGGAACCATCTCAGTTTAGTGCTGTCGTTAATTACTCCTATGACTCTATAGGCAGACTGGCGGCCGTGACGGGGTCTGGCGGGTTGAGTACCCAGCTTCTGACGGGAATACAGTATAGAGCATCGGGAGCCATGAAACATGCGGCCTATGGCGACGGTCCACAGATTAACGTGACTTATGATGCCCGTTTACTGCCCACACGTTACGAAATGAGCAATGTGTATCTCTCTTATTTGATCTATCCCGGCTATTACACAGTGGGTACCGAGAATCAGTATTACGCTGATGGACGACTGCGCTGTGCGCATGATTTGCAAGATGGAAATTTTGATCGCGCTTTTGCGTTCGACCACGCCGGTAGATTGAAAGAAGGTTACACCGGTCTCGAAGCTCGGGGCTTGCCGCCAAACAATCCTGCAGACAGTCCTTATCGACAAAGCTATAGTTATGACGTGTGGAATAACATGGGCCGGACTGGAAGACACTGGACTGCACCGGTCTCAGACACACCTAGTTATACCAACAACCGACGGTCGGACTGGAGTTTTGACGCTAACGGAAATGTTACCTCACGAGACTCAGGTCAGCGCACTCATGCTTACGATGCTGCCGGGCAACAGCGCACCTTCTACGAAGACATGATTCAGAGTTTCGGCGGTGGCCATTGGCTTTGGCATCAATACACGATCAACCAAACGTACGACGCCGATGGCCGCGCCGGCAAACATTTGGAGAGTCGGTATAGTGAAGACGAAAACGGTGTCGTGGAGGACTACGTTGAGACCCGTTATCAATTACGGTCAAGTGTCTTGGGCGGTGCGCTCATCGTCGAAGTTGATCAGTGGGGAAATCGGTGGGAAGGTCACGTTTATGCTGGTGGAGAGTTGCTTGCTGACTACCAGTCCTTGGCGCCGTATACAATTACCGATTTCAAGCACGGCAATCCGACTACAGGCCAGTGGGTCAAGAGCGCGGTGAGAACAGAACTCGATCCGTTGGGTGCGGATGTCGGTTACTTCAACCCTTACTCGTACAACATGAGCTATGCCGACATGATGGGGTCGGACAATCTCTACTACATCCGTGGCAACGCCATGGACATCCGCGGCGGCTGCACCCTCGATGGCATGCCGATCTCTTGTTCTGAATTGCAGGAACGTCAGTCTTCGCCGATCAGTACCGTTTCGCAAGAAATTACGCTGACGGATAATACGGTGATCTCTGTGCCTGTTCATGCTGAAGGCCCAGGCATCGTAATAACTTGGGTACCGGATCCGTTGGCAACTTTGAGTGATGCAGAGTTAGTTGAAATTGCTGACGGTTCGGCGCTTATGAGTCTTCTGGGTTACGAAGAACTGAGCGGCCCACTTGGTCCACAGGATCTTATTGAGCAAGGAAAAAACGAACTGAAGAAGAGGATTAACGACCGAAAATCCTGCGCGGACGTTTTTGGTGGTAAGGAAAAGGCACTAAAAGCCCTCGATGCGCTCAAGTTTAAGCCCGGGGTGCTTCCAGACCCGTGGTTAATGGAAATAAAAGGTAACAATGTCACGGTCGACATAAACCGATTTACCGAAAATGGACAACCGCTTCCTATCGCTCTCAACATTAGAGAATTCATCGACCAGGGACACCCGACTATTCGGTATGAACGATATAAACTTTCACTGCAGGGCAAGGACTTTGCTGCTTTCGCGGTAGCCCACGAACTGGGACACAAAAGAAAAATCTACGGAAAATACGACAACGATGGATCGTCCGCCTTCTCGACCCTCGAATCTGGTGCTAACAATGAGAAGATTCGAGCGGCGTGCTTCGAAGAGTTCGAACCACAGCCGAACGCATTTAGGCCCTAGCCACGCTTGGGCCCTGGTAATGTATAAATGTCGGTTCCCTTATGTAGTTCTTTCGAAAGGAGAGTGCACGGGTGATCAGAGCGCTAGCGGTTGTTAGCTTAATACTTCTACCGATGGTCGTGGTCTGCGGCCAACCTCAAACTAAACGAGGCGTGTTGATGTCTGCTGGTGGGGACGCATACCATGCGAACCTAAAACTGACTACTAGCATCGCTGATGAACGTTATTGCGCTGATGGTAGGGTGCGCTATTCACTTGTATTCAAGTTCACAAACATGGGGAAACGATCCGTAATACTTGATCGATTCCGTCCTGTTGTGTCGCGTTATATGGTTAGTGCTAACGAACGGGCTGCAGCAAGTCGAAGATATGAAGCCGTTACTCATGTGTTCGTTGGATTGGACAACGAGGGAACTACTGGACCTTCAGATCTTGATGAGTTGCGATTCACACTTCTGAAAACAGGAGAATCCTATGAGGTGAAAGACGCGTTCTCAATGAAAGCCGAAGATGAGAGCGGAAAACCGCTGCGAGCCGGAACACACCTCCTCCAGCTTCTTGTTGCGACTTGGTATTACCCGGCAGTTTCAAACGTAGAGTGGCGCGAGAAGTGGCGTGATAAGGGGTATTTATGGTCAGACTCACTGGTGTCTGATCCCATGCCTTTTACAGTTCCTAAACGGCCAGCTGTCAGGGACTGCGGCAACTTGTAGTCTGTTCGATAAAAGCAGCATTCTCATCAAATGCGTTAAGCTCCCAGTAGCGAATCGTTGCCTCGCTGAATTAGAATTTCGTTGACTTCCGAACAAAGCGGGAAGTACATTGCCGCTGGTCCAAGTCTCCTCAATCTCGACACCCCTCCGAGAGAGTAAACAATTTAAAATTTGGAAGGCCTGTTTTAGCGCGATGCCGACCAAGCCATCGACAGACCAGCCACCTATATTCGATGAGTAGGACTTTGCTTCTTTGCTAGGAGGACGGAATGAAATACTTTGTGATAAGCCTTTGTTTGACCATTTGCTGCACTCCTGAACTGAAAACAGCACACGCCGAACCAACGAATCGAAGTGCTTTAGTTACTCCTGTCAAAAAGGCCCAATTACAGCTTGCTACCACCGTAGTCAAACAGACGTCTTGCTTTTCGGGTCATTTAAGCTTGGGGTTAAGGTTTACATTCAAGAATGTCGGTGGCGAACCAGTGATTCTCAGCAAGCAAAGTTTCATCGTTCGGTCGCGCGTTAGCCGCAGTCTCAACGCTGCGATGGCCAAGAAGTATGAGCAGGAGAGCCGCGCTGATATGTTTGCCGACTCCTTTCCTGTCAATCCAACAGACATGTCCGATTTCGTAGTAGTCCGACCCGGTGAATCATACGATCTTCAGACTGACCAGACCCGAGTATCACTTTATGTGCAGGATAATACGCGAGGATCCAAAGACGACCTCCGGCCTGGTAGTTATTTTCTCCAAATCGAGGTGGCAACGTGGACCTATTTGGGTGATGCAGCGGAGTTTCGTGAGAAATGGAAGAGCAATGGGCTTCTATGGTCTGAAGGGCTAACCTCACAGCCAATGCCATTCGCCGTTGAGCAGAATCGGCCGATCGTAAAATGCTCCTAATGCATTCCGTCTGGGCTTAAGAGCTAGCGTTGCTGTGGAGAACAGCGAAACACCCGCCGAAACTAAACTCTTGACTGCCACTTACCGCGGGTGTTAGGTTTCATACCGGGCCCGATTCAAAGGCCCTAACTTCGAATGACATGCCCGCGCCATCCGTGCACAACGCACAAGGCCCCGCCGATGGTGCAATTCAGCTAAAGGGACAGGCTTTGCTAGCTGGTCGCAAACTCCTACTTGCCGACGATTCGGCTACCATTCAGAAAGTCATCGACCTTACGTTTGCCGATGAAGGTGTGCAAGTCGTGAGTGTCAGTAATGGCCAGGATGCTATCGATCGCCTCCTGGAAATTCGACCTGATGTGGTGCTGGTAGACGCCTTCATGGCCTCACCAAATGGCTATGAGGTTTGCGAATATGTCAAAACGAATGAGCAGTTGAAACACATCCCCGTAATGCTGCTCGTTGGCTCGTTTGAGCCGTTCGACGAAGCGGAGGCGCGCAGAGTTGGCGCGGACGATATTTTGACCAAACCATTTCAATCCATTCGACGGCTTATCGACCGGGTGGGAGCGCTGGTAAGCAGCCCGCCGGTCGAGAAAGAGAGCCCAACGCTCGAGCTTCCGCACCCCGAAGCCGCGGCTGAAGATGAGCTCATGGAAACGCATGAGCTTGAACTTACGACCGCAGATACTCTGCAACTCTCTGACGAAGCAATCAGTGAATTGCAGCCAACCGTGGAACAACCGGTTAGCGCAACGGGATCGTTATCACGTGAGGAGAACATGGAAACAGGAGTGGCGAACTTGGGGCACGATTCTCAAGCTGATCAATCTGACGTGCTGTTAGACCTTGGCGAGATTGAAGCTGTCGGTGAAGCGGACGATGATTTTGTGTTGGAGTTGGATGATGAAGTGAGTGAGCCGGCGTCTGCTCCGGCACCAGTCTACGAACCAGCGCCTGCGTATCAACCTGCTTCGACTTACGAAGCAACACCGGCGTATGAAACGGCTCCTGCGCGAGCGTTCGTTGAACCGGAAGTGACTGAGACGCGTCCGTATGAGGCCGAGATTCATGACTCATTCGCCGACACCCAGGACGTTTCTTACGCTTTGGTCGAAGCTGAGCCTGAACCAGCGAAGTCCGTATCTTCGTCCGTGGAATCTGTGGGCCAATTATCTCCTGAGATGATCGACGCGATCGCGCGGCGTGCAGTTGAGTTGATGTCGGACAAAGTGATTCGTGAGATCGCGTGGGAGGTGGTACCGGACCTGGCAGAGTTGTTGATTAAGAAGCAGTTGGAAGAGACGAAGTAAAAGACGATTAGGCTACTGGAGACGAAGCAGGTGACTTTAATGAGTCACCTGCTTTCGTTTTTGACGGCCTCTGCGTCTTCGGCCAACCGTTACGCTCCACGAGGGTTTTCGTTCTACTTGTTCGATCGAAATGCTGTCCTTACTTTCGTCGAGCTCCAACAGGCCCTGCCGCACCGCGGCGATGAACTCCACCTTCCGGGCGATGTCGTAGAGCGAGACATCATCCGGCATTCCGCGCAGCAAATCCTGGACGATCTCCTTGTCCGTCATAGCTAAACTTTGAGCGCCGGATTTTCACATTTCAAGTCGTGAAACCTAATTCGTAGGGGTGGCATTCTGTGGCACCCCGTTTTGAGGCGTTAAGAGGGGCACAAAAGCTCGTTCCACCGGAGGCCTCCTTGGAGTGCGGCGACTCGTCGCCGCTTTGGTCCGTTACTATCGCTTGCGACATCGTCAGGCCAAAGCGGTGTCGAGTCGCCGCACTCCAACGAGGCACTAGGTCCTGACTGCATCACTACCGACCGCTTGCGGTTTTTGAACTTTGCTGCTTGTCTGGCGTAGACTCTACGCTTTCATTCGACCAGATACGCAGCCACAGAATTTCGCATGGACATCCCCAAACAGTACGACCCCAAACAAGCCGAACAACACCACTACGAACGCTGGGAAAAGAGTGGCGCGTTTGCGCCGGAGATAAACAAAGATCCGAACGCGCCCGTCTTCTCGATCGTCATCCCGCCGCCAAACGTCACGGGCTCGCTACACATGGGCCACGCTCTGCAACACACGCTGATGGACGTCATGACGCGACACAAGCGGATGAGCGGCTTCAGGACGCTGTGGCTGCCCGGGGTGGACCATGCGGGAATCTCGACGCAGTTGGTGGTCTCGCGCGCCCTCAAGAAAGAAGGGAAGACGCGCCACGATCTCGGACGCGAGAAGTTTGTCGAACGGGTCTGGCAGTGGAAACACGAATCCGGCAATCAGATCACCTTGCAGATGCGGCGCGAAGGTGCGTCGGTCGACTGGTCGCGCGAGAGGTTCACAATGGACGAAGACTTGTCGCGCGCCGTGCGCGAAGAGTTCGTGCGTCTCTACGACGAAGGCTGGATCTATCGCGGCAAGCGCATCGTGAACTGGTGCCCTACCGATCAAACCGTCCTCTCCGATCTGGAAGTTGAAAAACTCCCGCAGGCCGGAAAGCTTTATTACCTCAAGTATCCGATCAAGAACAGCGATCGACACGTCACCGTCGCCACCACGCGGCCCGAAACGATGCTTGGCGATACGGCCGTCGCGGTGAATCCAAACGACGAACGTTATGGAGATCTGAAAGGACAGACGGTCCTGCTGCCACTCACAGATCGCGAAATTCCGGTGGTCTTTGACGAATACGTCGATCCGGAGTTTGGTACCGGCGTGGTGAAGATCACGCCGGCACACGATCCGAACGACTACGAGGTCGGCTTGCGTCACGACCTGCCGCAAGTTGTCGTGATCGATCCGCAGGCGAAGATGACGCCGGAAGCGGGCGTGGCTTTTGCCGGTCTTGACCGTTACCAGGCGCGTGAACGAGTGGTCGAGGAGTTTGAGCGACTGGGTTTGCTCGAGAAAGTGGTTGACTACGAGTTCTCCATCTCGAAATGCGAGCGCTGCAAGACAGTGATCGAGCCGCTCATCTCCACGCAGTGGTTCATGAAGATGGACCAGTTGCGTGATCTCGCGCTCGATTTGATGGCGCAGTCGCACAAACCGCGCTTCGTCCCCGAGAGCTATGAAAGGGTCTACACCAACTGGCTCGAAAATCTGCGCGACTGGACCATCTCGCGCCAACTCTGGTGGGGCCATCAAATTCCCGCGTGGTACACGAAAGACGGCGAGGTTATCGTAGCGAGATCTGAGGCTGAGGCGCGCGAGCGAGCGGGCACTAGCGACCTCACGCAGGATCCGGACGTGCTCGACACCTGGTTTTCATCCGCGCTCTGGCCCTTCTCAACACTTGGTTGGCCCAACGAGACCGACGATGTGAAAACCTTTTACCCGACGTCCGTGCTCGTCACGGCACGCGACATCATCTTCCTGTGGGTGTCGCGCATGGTGATGATGGGCATGAAGTTCATCGGCAAGGAGCCGTTTGCAGACGTGTTCGTGACCGGGACGGTGCTCGACAGTCAGGGCCAGCGCATGTCGAAGACGAAGATGAACGGCGTGGATCCGCTCGAAGTGTTCGACAAGTTTGGTGTTGATGCCACGCGTCTCACGTTGGCGCAGGTCGGCAGCACCGACACGCGCTGGAACGAGAAGCAGGTCGAGTCGTATCGCAACTTCGCGAACAAGATCTGGAACGCGGCGCGGTTCTCTTTGTTGTACTCCGAGCCACAAATGGCCATAAAGGAAACGGATCTTGAGCTTCGCGATCGTTGGATCCGGTCGCGCTTGAACAGAACGGCGCGCGAGGTCAACGCCGCACTCGAGGCCTACGAGTTTCACGCGGCGGTGCAAACGCTCTATCACTTCTTCTGGGATGATTTTTGTGACTGGTATATCGAGCTGGTTAAAGCTGATGTGACTGCGGAGGAAGATACGCCACGGCGCGCCGAGGCGCGTTCACGGCTGCTGAGCGTGCTGGAACAGGCGTTGCGGTTGTTACATCCGTTCATGCCTTACATCACAGAGGAGCTGTGGCAACGCTTGCCCGGCGCGAAGCAACTGCATCCGGCGTATCAAGGCGCGGAGCCGACGATCATGTTGTCGGCTTATCCCGAAGGCCGTGAAGAGTTGATTGACGAAGCGGCAGAGGCGGAGATGGCAGCGATCATCGACCTGATATCGCGCGTGCGAAACATTCGCTCAGAGATGAACATCAAGCCCGGAGAACGCGTGCCTGTAATGATCGCTTCACCTGATCCGAAACTGCGAGCTGTGTTCGCGTCGGCAAAGGATCAGATCTCGCGGCTCGTGCGCGCTTCTGAAGTCTCGATCAGTGAAAACCTCGAAGCGCCCAAAGCGTCAGCGCGCGCGGTGTTACTCGGCGGCGCAGAACTCGCCGTGCCACTCGAAGGCCTGATCGATTTCGAGCAAGAACGGCAGCGTCTCAACCGCGAGCAGCAAAAACTCCAGGCTGAAGCGACAAAACTCGAAGCGCAACTCGGCAATCCAAACTTCGTCGAGCGCGCGCCCGCTGAACGCGTCAACGAATTGCGCGCACGCATTGCAGATATTGCTCAGCGTTCCTCACAACTCCGGCAAACAGTTGAGAACCTGCAATGAACTGGATCGACGAAGGCGCACTCTATTCGCAAATTGGCCTCTTCCTTCGCGAAGATCTCGGACGCGGCGACATCACCACGCAATCGATCATCGCCCGTAACACGCGTGCGCGAGCCCGCTTTGTCGCCGGTCAGAAGATGATCGTCGCCGGACTCGAAGCGGCTGAAGAAGTCTTCCTCACGCTCGACTCGCAACAGCAACTCGAAGCTTTTGTTTCTGACGGCGAACCGGTCGAAGCCGGCAAGGTGATCGCGCGCATGGTCGGCTTTGCCGACGTGCTGATCTCCGCCGAGCGCGTCGCGTTGAATCTGTTGCAGCGACTCTCAGGAATCGCGACGCTCACGAACCAGTTTGTCACGGCGGTCGAGGGTACGGGTGCGCAGATCGTCGATTCTCGTGCGACTACGCCTGGTCTTCGATTGCTGGAACGATATGCAGTCGAACTCGGCGGCGGATATAACGGCCGGTTTGGTCTGGACGATGGTGTCGTCGTGACGGCGAATCACATTTCGATTCTCGGCAACGTGGCGGCCGCGGTGAAAAGTGCGAAAGACAAGCTCGGATATTTGCACAAGGTCGCTGTCCAGGTTGCCAGTGAGAGTGAAATCGAGGAGGCGATCGCAGGCGGTGCGGACGTGATCATGCTTGACGGCATTAGTGCTGAAGAGTTGAAGCGTTTCGCAGACGTGGCGAAGGGATCAGTGAGCATCGAGTATTCGGGGCAGATCACACCCGAAAATGTGCGGGAGTACGCGGAAGCAGGCGCGCAGTTGATCCGCGTGGAGGCGTTAACGAACGCGGCGCCCGCAATGAAGATAGCTTTTAACATGCAGCCCTTTTGAGCCAGAGATGAACGCGGACGCAGACCGAGGGGTTCGTCAAAGGCTCGCGCGCCGGGCGCTTGAGCGGCAGTTAGCGTATCAAGAGAAGAAGGCGCAGCACCTGCGCGGGCGCGAGGACGAAGTAATTCTCGCAATGCAGCGATCGTCACTACGCGTGCGCGAGCTGCTCGAGAAGTTCGGAAGCATCGATGAGAATGTGCGAGTGGTTGAAGTCGGGAGTGGCGCGCATGGTCTGATCTTTTATTTCGGTTCAAGACGCGGCGTCGGCGTCGATCCGTTGGCGGTTAGTTATCGCAGTCTGTTTCCGCGGTGGCAAAGTTGTGCGCCGACGATTGTGGCCATCGGCGAGCGGCTTCCGTTTAGCGCTCAGAGTTTCGACGTCGTGCTCTGTGACAATGTTGTTGACCATACTGAATCGCCGCGAAGGATTGTTGAGGAGTTAACCCGGATTCTGAAGCCGGACGGTTTGTTGTACTTCACGGTGAACGTTCATCATCCGGTTTATGCTGCTGCAGCATACATGCATTCCGGTTGGCGTGGCCTCGGCGTACCGTTCGAAGTCGGGCCGTTTGCCGACCACACCACTCATCTTACGCTCGACGCGGCGAGCCGTTTGTTTACGCGGTTGCCGCTGCAAATTCTAAGTGAAAAGAGCAATATCGACGAGACACGGGCGCGCGCGCGCAAGCAACCGGCCCGCCACATGGGCGACCGTCTGAAGCGCGTGTTCTTCAAGAACGCGCTTTACGAGGTCGTCGCCAAGCGCCTGTGAGGGGTTTTTGGAACGAAACCGTCCGTCTGAACGTGGAAGCCAAGCATCTGGCTGGAGCTTGCTGGCATCTGGATAGCGGGTTATCTTTAGAGCCAGAAAAAAGGAGCGTGGCGATGCCTGTGCGCTTTGGAAGTTACAGCAAAATCCTGATCATCGTTTGCCTTGTTCTGACCGTTGGCCTGGCTGAAGCCGGGGCGCAAACGAAGAAGAAAAAGCGAACGCGGCGCACTAGCAAGCCGGCGGCGGCCAAGCCAGTCATAACGAACCCCACGATCGCGCCTCCGGCGACCACGGGCGACACGGCGGCAACGACCGGCGACGTGAAGATCATAAGTACCGCCGACTCGAACAACACCTCCAGCAACAACACCGAATCTTCCGATCAACTTCAGGGATGGAAACCGAAAGTCACGGCACCCACACCAGCCCCTCCTGAGCAGCAGGACATGCAGGAGACGATCACAAACCTCTCGAATCAGGTCAATCGACTTACCGACAAGTTGACCCAGATGCAGGAGGACGATCGTTATCAACTCGACATGGAGCGGCTCACGCGTGCAGAGCAGCGAGCGGAACAGTTGCGCATGCAGTTGGTTGACGTGCAAAGCAAGATTGCGGATCTCGAAGCGAAACTCGAGCAGATTGAGTACGCGCTGAAGCCGGAGAATGTTGATCGCGCGACCCAGGGTTACGGCACAGTGCATCCGGAAGAGGCTCGCGAGGCGCGGAGGCGCCAGCTCGAGAGTGAGAAAAGCCGCACGGTCGCGCAGTTAAGGATTCTGCAAACGAGTCAGACGCGCTTGGAGGTTTCAGTCACGAATGCTGATAACGAAGTGGATCTGCTGCGGGCGAAGCTGCAACAGCGGCGTGATCAGATGGACGCAACGCCTAAGACGAGCGACACCCGTCCACGCAAACCTGAGTAAGTCATCCCACGGATTTCACATATCGAATAGAAGTACGTGCTTCGCCGTAAACAGAAGTACGAACTTCCACGCGCCTCCCTGGTTAATCAGGGTCATCGTATAGTCATCAGCGCGGACAACCGCAGTCTCGCCATAGAGTGAAATTGTTTCCTTCATGCTCTCCGGTTTGGAGTATTTCAAGTGGCTGAGGGAATCGATCAGTTGTTTCCGCGTAAGCTCTTTTCCCTGTCCCCGCATCCACACGAAAGTTACATCAGTGAGCGCCGTGATCTGTTTCGCGTCGCCGGCGGTTAGAGCCCGATCAAAAGCAGCGACCGCGGCCGCGACGTCTTTCCTGTTTTCTTCTTCGCTGCGCGGCATGCGCGTCGACTGCCAGTTCACCACTTGCCACTTGCCATTGCGCTTCAAGAACGTGCCGCTGTTTAGCAGATTCTGCACCTGTGTCGTGCCTTCCACTTCCGTGGTGGCGACAAGACGAAACGCGACAATCGCGGTGTTGCCGTACTGTTGAATGCGAACGTCTTCCGCGGTGTAGACGGTTTTTGGATCATCCGGTTTCGGCTCGGGCGCCGCACGGAGGTCGCGCATGATGTCTGCTTTGCTGACTCGCCGGCCCGCGGAGCGCGTGTAGATCAGATCATCGGCCCAGAAGCGTTCGTGCACCGCCGGATCATTGCGCGATGCGCCTGCTAAAAACTCATTCAGTAACTTCGTGAGCTCCGCAGCATCCGGCGCCGCCTGGGCCAACACTGACGACGCTGTTACGAAGAGCAGGATCACACCAAACACAACTTTGTTCATAGATTTCTTCCTGTTAGGATCGAGTTATGCCAAACACAGTTGAGACATTCAGGGAACTACATAAGTCAGGTTGCTTCGTGCTACCAAATCCTTGGGACGCCGGCAGCGCAGTTTACCTTCATCATCTCGGTTTCAAAGCCTTGGCCACGACCTCGTCAGGCTTTGCGTTTAGTCGCGGACTGCCCGATGACGTTCGCGCCAATCCTCGCGACTCAGTGCTCGCCCACTTCCGCGAGATCGTCGCGGCTACGCCGCTACCCATTAACGCCGACTTCCAAAACGGTCATGCCGACGAGCCGGAGCGCGTCGCGGAGAACGTTGCGTTATGTGTCGCAACGGGAGTTGCCGGATTGTCCGTTGAAGACTCGACCGGCGACCAAAGTAAACCGCTTTACGATCTCGAGATCGCGATCGAAAGAATCAAAGCCGCGCGCCGCGCGATCGATCAATCCGGTGTGCCGGTCGTTCTTACTGCGCGCTGCGAGGCGTGGCTCGTGGGCGACAGCGATCCATTTGCGACTTCCATGAAGCGTTTGACCGCCTATGCCGATGCGGGAGCTGAATGCCTCTACGCGCCGGGCGTAACCAAGCCGGATGAGATCTCCGCGATTGTAAAAGCGGTGTCCCCGAAGCCGGTGAACGTAATTGTTTCGAGGCCGGATCCGAACCTGACGGTTTCGAAACTGGCGGATCTCGGTGTGCGACGTATCTCCGTCGGATCCGGATTAGCGCGTGTCGCGTGGGGCGCGTTCATCCGCGCCGCGCAGGAGATCGCGACCGCAGGCACGTTTGCAGCTTTGGGCGATGCTGCGTCCGGAGTGGAACTAAACAACCTCTTCCGCTCGCGCCAGTAACTTAAGTCTCCGTGCAACCTCTGTGTCCTCTGTGTCTCTGTGGTACTGCTGCTCTTACTGCTCTTAACCACAGAGGCACAGAGGACACAGAGGGTACACGGAGAAACCCAGCTTGCTTACTGCACCAGACGCACGAGGGCGGCGGCGAAGCTGGTCCACGCGGTTGTTCCGGCTACCAGAATCCGCAACGGCTGAAACAGGATCACGAACAACGCGCCCCACAAAAACGCTGGATGCAGACGCCGGTGTCTGATCGTGTCGAAGGCCACAAAGCTCAGCAACACAAGATCCGTCAAACCAAAGAACGCGAGTGGTCCGCCGTTGCTTATGAAGCTCAACGGAATGCGCGCAATCGCAGGTGTGCACAAGTTTATTGCCGCCACCAGCATCAGCCGCTTATGAATGTCGAGACGCTTGCGGTAGTACAACGCCGTGC
>DASXRE010000147.1:0-11248 GCA_036506775.1 Pyrinomonadaceae bacterium
TTTTCGGCATCGCAAAACTCCGTTCGACTGTGCTTGGTTGAGT
This sequence comes from Pyrinomonadaceae bacterium, assembly GCA_036506775.1. Lineage (GTDB taxonomy): Bacteria > Acidobacteriota > Blastocatellia > Pyrinomonadales > Pyrinomonadaceae > PSRF01. The sequence goes on from DASXRE010000147.1 coordinate 44, forward strand.
CATTATAGCGACTTTGCCCAAGATTGGCAGGCGTCGAAACCGGGCTGCCGGCAGGAAGCAGATCTCTCTTCAACAAAAAGTCGGAAGACGTTGCAAGAATCGTTGCTAAAAATCAAAAGCAGGAATATACTCCCGCCCTCACTTGCCCCCCCTCTCAGAAGGTGAGTCAAGTTGAGATAGAGGCAGGCGATAGCGAGGGTCGCCTGCCTCAAACTATTTTCGTTGTCCGTTGTGCTAAGCTCGGTGTCACAATGAACATCGGCATCACGGTATATCCTACCTATGGCGGGAGCGGCATTGTAGGTTCTGAACTCGGCAAAGAACTGGCGGCCCGCGGACACACGGTCCATTTCATCTCCTCGGCACTTCCCACTCGCTTGACCGAACTGAATGAACGAGTCCGCTTTCACGAAGTGGAGATGATGTCGTATCCGTTGTTCGAACATCAGCCTTACACACTCGCGCTTGCCACCAAGATGGCGACGGTTGCAGAGGAAGAGAATCTCGACCTCTTGCACGTTCACTACGCGATTCCGCACTCGATCAGCGCTATTCTCGCGCGCGAGTCGCTCAAACCGCGCCGTCGTTTGCCGGTCGTGACGACGCTGCACGGCACCGATATCACGCTCGTGGGCGCCGATCGTTCTTATCTGCCGATTACACGCTATGGCATCGTCCAGTCTGACGGCGTTACGGCGATCTCGCGTTATCTGAAGGAAGCAACGAAGGAGATATTTCATTTCGACGAGATTCGTGTAATTCCAAACTTCGTTTGTCAGTATGACTACAAACGCCTGGCAGTCGAATCGTTGCGGGCGACGCTCGCTCCCATGGGCGAGCCGCTGTTGGTCCATGTCTCAAACTTTCGCCCCGTGAAGCGTCCGGTCGACTGCGTCGAGATTCTTGCGCGGGTTTTGAAGCGGGGAATCAAGACGCGTCTGGTGATGGTTGGCGACGGCAGCGAGCGAACAAACACGGAACATCGCGCGCGTTGTCTCGGGATTTACGAACACTGTTCGTTTGTCGGCAAACAACCGCGAATCGTTGATTATCTTTCGGCGTGTGACGTACTGCTGTTACCCTCCGAACAGGAGTCGTTCGGTCTGGCCGCGCTGGAAGCGATGGCTTGTGAGGTTCCAGTGATCGCGTCCCGCGTTGGCGGTTTGCCGGAGGTTGTCACTGACGGTGAAACTGGTTATCTAAGTCCGGTCGGAGACGTGGATAAAATGGCCGCGGACGCGGCGCGTTTGTTGTCTGATCAGAAGCTGCGCCGCGAGATGGGCCAACGCGCACGTGATTCAGCGATCTCTCGTTATCGTACCGACGTGGTGATTCCCCAGTACATCGAGTTTTACGAAGAAGTGTTGGCAAGGACCTCGTAATTTACATCAGACGGGTTTTTAACTTCGCGTTCCAGTAAACCGCCCGACGGAGAAGCCCCGATGAAAAGCGTGTTGCTCTCACTGACTCTCTGTTTGCAATTGGTGTCAAATGGCTTGGCCCAACAGCCCGGCGCTCCGCCGCCACCAAAGCTGCCCGCACAAAAGCCGGTAGCGCCAACTGCTGAACCAGCAGACGTAGATGTCGTCAAGATAACGACGAACCTCGTACAGATAGACGCAGTGGTGACAGACAGGAAGGGAAAACACGTTACCGATCTACGCGCCGAGGAGGTCGAGATGCTGGAGGACGGCAAACCCCAGGCGGTCACGAATTTTGCTTATATAAACATCGCTCGTCCTGTCGAGACTCCGAAATCTGAACCAAACAAGGAAAGTGGTCCAGGACCGGCAGTGCCGAAAGAACTCCGGCCCGAACAGGTCCAACGCACGATTGCGCTCGTTGTCGATGACTTTCTGATGTCTTTCGATAGCGTCCATTACATGAAAGAGACGCTGAAGAAGTTTTTGGACGAGCAGATGCAGCCGAACGATCTGGTCGCGATCATAAAAACCTCCGGCGGCATGGGTGCCCTGCAGCAATTCACTTCTAACAAGCAGCAACTCTACACGGCGGTCGAAAAACTAAAGTGGATTCCAAGGCTAGGGAACGCTTCAAGCACTTTTGTGCCGATACGCCAGGAGACTTTGCCGGTTCCTGAACGGCATGAGGATGGTACCAGCGAACTGGACGATCTGAATCAATTTCGCAAGGATCTGTTTTCGGTCGGCACACTGGGCGCGTTGAACTACGTGGTTCAAGGTCTGCGTGAGTTTCCGGGCCGCAAGATGGTAGTTCTTTTTTCCGATGGTTTACAGATTTTTAGCCCGTCAGAACCGTCCGGTAGTTCTCGCATTCTCGACTCGCTGCGACTGCTTCTCGACCTTGCCAATCGCTCTTCTGTTGTTATCAACACCATGGATGCGCGCGGCTTGGCGGAATTGGGACTGACCGCCTCCGACTCGACCGCACAAATGACGCCGGCACAAGTCGAACAGCGTCTCTCCCGACGTCGCGCATACTTTTTTGAGTCCCAACAGGGTCTGGATTACATCGCCACACAAACAGGCGGCCTTTCAATTCATAACACCAACGATCTGAACCAGGGCCTGAAACGCATCATGGACGATCAGTCTGGTTATTATCTGATTGGATATCGGCCAGATGAGTCGACTTTCGACGGCACGAACGGCAGAGCCAACTTTCATCACGTCTCGCTCAAAGTAAAAAGAGCCGGCAAATACAACGTGCGCACCAGAACCGGTTTCTACGGTGTCTCTGACGAGAAATTGAAGTCCGCCAATGATACGCCGCAACAGCAACTGATCAGCGCGCTGCTTTCGCCTTTTTCCAATTCCGAGGTTCAGTTACGTTTGACTTCGCTGTTTGCGGACGACGCCGACAAAGGTTCTGTCCTGCGCTCCTTCTTGCATGTGAGAGCCAGTGATCTGACGTTTACTAGAGATGCAAATGGAACGCACAAAGCTGTGTTCGAACTGATTGCGGTCACGTTCGGCGAGAACGGCAAGCTGGTCGATCAGGTTGTTAACCAGCACACGATTGAGTTAACGGAGCCGATGTTTCAGAAGGTGGCTCGTTATGGTTTTACTTACAACACCACCGTTCCGATCAAGAGACCCGGCGCTTATCAGTTCCGCACTGCGTTGCGCGACGGAGCGAGCGGCCGCGTGGGTTCGGCGAGTCAATTTGTCGAGGTGCCGGATGTGAACAAGGATCGGTTGATGACTTCGGGATTGCTCATCAGAGGCATTCCTTTGGATCGCTACCTGAAGGGTCTGTCTTCAACTATCGGCGCACAAAGTGCGGCTGACATGACTGAAGACTCCGATCCCATGGCGAATACATCCGTGCGTCAGTTTCGCACCGGCACGGCGATGGTCTATGCGTTGACGATCTACAATGCAAGGACCGACAAGGCGACCGGCAAACCGAGCCTGACGATTCAGGCGCGTTTGTTCCGCAATGGACAACTCGTGTTCACTGGCAATGAGGCGCCTTTTGACATTCGCGATCAAACGGACCCAAAACGGTTCGGAGGCGGCGGTGCGATACAACTCGGGACCAGCCTGACACCCGGTGAATACGTGTTGCAGATCGTCGTGTCTGATCTTCTGGCGAAGAACAAGCAGAGGGTTGCCACTCAGTGGATGGATTTTGAGATTTTGAAGTGAAGTCGATAATCATTGGCACCGCAGGGCATATAGACCACGGAAAAAGCGCCCTCGTCCGCGCTCTTACCGGCACCGATCCGGATCGATTACCCGAAGAGAAGCGTCGTGGCATCACGATCGATCTCGGCTTCGCCGATCTCGAACTCGACAATCTCAAGCTGGGGTTTGTTGATGTTCCCGGTCACGAACGTTTCATCAAGAACATGCTGGCCGGAGCTCATGGTATCGATTTGCTCGCACTCGTGATCGCTGCTGATGAGGGAGTGATGCCGCAAACACGCGAGCACTTCGCCATTTGTCGTTTACTCGGCGTGCGCAATGGCCTCGTAGTAATCACGAAAAAAGATCTGGTTGAAGAAGAGCTCCTGCCGTTAGTGGAAGACGACGCGCGAGCTCTGGTTGCGGGTTCGTTTCTGGAAGGCGCGCCTATTGTCGCCGTTAGTTCCAAAACGGGTGCCGGTCTGGAGGAGTTGAAGTCTCACTTGATCGAGATCGGCCAGCGTGTTCCGCCACGTTCCGCTGATTTCACGATGCGTTTGCCGGTAGACCGCGCGTTTTCCATGAAAGGATTCGGCACGGTCGTCACGGGCACGCTCGTTTCGGGTCAGATCACTGAAGCTGATGAACTCGAACTCTTGCCGCCGGCTAACAAGGTGCGGGTTCGGGGTCTGCAAGTGCACGGTCACGCCGTGAACCAGGCTCAAGCCGGACAAAGAACTGCTGTGAACCTCGCCGGAGTCGAGACGGCGCAAGTTGAGCGCGGCATGGTCCTGGCGCCTGCCGGACGATTGCGTGCGACACAGATTCTCGATGTCTGGATCAATGTTCTGCCTGATGTGGCTCGTCCGTTGCGATCGCGTTCGCGAGTTCGTTTTCACATCGGCGCGGCGGAAGTGTTGGGAAGAGTCACAGTGCTGGATGGCCCAGCGGAGATTCCGGCCGGCGGCGGCGCATTGGCCCAGCTCCGACTCGAGGCGCCGGTCGTTGCGTTGCACGACGATCGTTTCATTCTGCGTAGCTACTCGCCCGCGGACACGATCGCGGGTGGCAGGGTAGTGAATCCGTTTGCTCCCAAGCATCGCCGCAAAGAGATAAAGCAGACAGTTGAGCTGTCGCAGTCGTTGCTGAACGCGGACCGGGCGACGAAGTTTGCCGGTTTTATTCGCGCCGCCGGAAAGCACGGTCTCAGGTTGAGTGACATTGCGGCGGCTACGGGCTGGACCAACGAAGTGCTGGCGCAAGTTTCGTCTGCTGCGTCGAAACAAAGTTCAGTAGTCGAAACGAGTGGCGTTCACTTGTCGAGCGAGAGTTTTGAGCAACTGAGCCATAGCGTCCTCGCTGAGTTGGAACAGCATCACAAACGCGAACCGCTCGCGCGCGGCATGTTGCGCGAGACATTGCGTGAGAAGTTGTTTGCCCACTCGTTGCCCGAAGTGTTTAGCGCCGTGATTAACGCGCTCGAGACCAAGGGCGAGGTAGTGTCGGAGAAAGATGTCCTTCGGTTGAGTCGGCACCGGGTTGATCTGTCGGATCAGGATGCGCAGTTAAGTGCCCAAATCGAGAAAGCGTATCTAGCGGCTGGAATCGAAGCGCCGTCACTTGATGAAGCAATGGTGCGCGCCGGGGTGGCGGCCGCTCAACGCAGCCAGGCGCGCAAGATCCTGCAACTCCTCCTCGACGGGCGGAAGCTGATTCGAATTCAGGGTGACATGTTCATGCACGCGCAAGTCATTGAAAACTTGAAATCAAAACTGCAGGATTACGCGACAAAACACGAACCCGATCGCCTCATCGACGTTCCCACTTTCAAGAATCTTGCCGGCGTCTCGCGCAAGTACGCCATCCCGCTGCTCGAGTACCTCGATCACGAGCAAATCACCCGTCGCACCGGCGATAAGAGACTGATTCTGCGTCCGAAATCCTGACGGATCTCAGGCTTGCATTCCCTGGGTGGCGGCGTTAACATGCAGCCATCATTTAGCGCGCAAATACGCGGCTTTTTCCTTAACCTTCATAATTATTTACCTGGCCGGAGGTTCAAAATGAAAAGCCTTAAAGACATTCTCGCGGTGGTCGTAGGCATACTGTCAGCCATCGGAGCGATCGTTTACTTCTACAAGTTTGTGTCCCATCCGGAGCCGACCGGTGGTCACACTGCGGGATGGATCGCGCTGGTACTAGCCGCAGTTGCCTTTGTTTGTGGCCTGATATATTTCCTCGGCCACGTTAACAAAGAAGAGGAGATCCACATTACGCAATAGGCGGGCGCTAGCCGAAGCGATAGTTGGGAGCCACTAAGCTGACTTCCACTGTGGTAACTTGCGCTTGGTCACCGACACCAATTGGACGCCGTTTGTGCACCTACCAAAGCGGCTCAAGTGCGCAGACGGCGCTTGCTTTTTGTAAGTGCTTTGGTGAATCCGTTTTGTGAATCCTGTTTGTGAATAGTTGAGCCGCAAAGGAGACACTCGACATCAATGTTCTTCCCGCTCTTGATGCTCTTTCAACAACTTCGGGCCACGCAGCCAAACTACTTCTTCCTCGTCACCTTGCTGTTGTTGATTGCTGGAGGCGTTGGCTGGTTGATCGCCGCCGTGCTCGGTTTCGCGCGTTCGCCCGCGTTCGGTCCTTCGGCGCGGTGGTTTTCTTACGCGGCGGTTTGCTTGATCATTTATCATCTTCACTTTTTGTTGTTCGGCGTGTTTGTGTTTCTGGGCATGAGTCAGAATTCAGTGGATCTGACAATGGCCCTGGGAGTCGGAGCTTTCTTTAACTTGTTTGTGGTGGTTGGTGCGGTCTGCGCGATTATGGGCTTCATTCGGATGACGAGTCCGAGGTAGATCGCTGTTAATTAAGTTTGCTTGATGAATAAGAGACTTATTGCGGTCGCCGCGCTTGTGTTGATTACAAGCGCGGCGATTCTTTTTTTAACTGCCTCGCCGAACGTCGCTACTGATCTGACCAGTGGTTCTTTTGTGCGCCAGCGTGGCGGCCGTTTCTTTGTTGGCAATCGTCCTTTTCGTTTCGTCGGCGCGAATGTCGCGGTGATGTATCGCGATGAAGACCGGGAACAGATGCCCGAAACACTGCGCCAGGCGGCGCAGACCGGCATCAAGGTCGTGCGCGTTTGGGCGTTCGGCGAGGGCGGCCCAAACGATGTAAAGCCGATGGCTGACTTTGCCGACTGGCCGCGTAATCATCCGTTTCGCTGGGCTCCGGATCAATGGAATGAAGAAGCGTTCGTTCATCTCGACAAAGTGATCGCCGAAGCGGCGAAGAACAAACTCTACGTACAGCTTTGCTTGACTAACTGGTGGCGCGACACCGGTGGCATAACACAGTACCTGCGTTGGGCGGGAATCAACGATGCCGCCGACGACCGCTATCCGTTCGGCATCAACAACGACCAGGCGATGCTTTTTTATTCGAACCCGGAAACGCGGCGTCTCTATCGCGAGCACCTCGAGAAACTGGCGACGCGTCGCAACACTGTTACCGGCGTTTTGTATCGTGACGATCCGGCCATCTTTGGTTGGGAGTTGATGAACGAGGCGCAGGTGATCACGGGACGTTGGGCCGAACGGCGCGCGTGGTTTGCGGAGATGAGTGGGTACTTGAAGTCACTGGATTCGAATCACCTGATTGCGCCGGGCGCGTGGGGCTATCGCTCGTCGTCGGAACGGCGTGAGTGGTTGGCGGATCATGCGATCCCGTCGATTGACTATTGCGACGTGCACAACTATCCGCGCGATGATCACGACAGTTTTGTAGATTCGCCGGCGGCGTTGAAAGAGTTCATTGAGAATCGCGCGGCGGCGGCCTTTTCGGTTGGCAAGCCGCTGGTGTTTGGTGAGTTTGGGATGGGTGTTGACGGGCATAACGGTGCGTCACAGATTGATTGGTATCGGAAGTTCTTTAGAGGCAATGCGGCGGCGGGAGCCGGTGGGGCGATGTTTTGGATTCTGACGCCCGACACGCGTCGTGGTTATGGTGTGACATACACGACGCCGCGTGATCGGCTCCTGCTTGAGGAGGTGTCGCGTGCGTCACAGATCTTCACCGACTTGCAGTCAGCGGAGTTGCCGGAGCGTTTGCTGGATTCGTCGCGTCACTTGATCCCGCGGCAGTTTGCGTGGGCACGTGCGAGTGGTGACGAGGCGTCGTTGCCGCAGGCGATTTTCCGGGAAGACAAGACGGTTCTATATCAGTTCAAGCCGCAGACGGCTTCGGCGCAGCGTTTCGAGAAGATCGGGGATGGACCAGGCTACATCTGGGGCTTTGGCTCGGGATTTGTTGAATACACGGTGCCGCCGCGCGAGGACCGCCGGCGTGTTAGTGAGATCGTTGTGCGGGCGCACGTGCAGCCTGTGCTGCCGGTTGATGCGCCACCGGGTTTCGTCGAAACGCGCGTGACGTTATTTGTTGAGGGTTGGAATGGTGGATCGAGGTTGATACCGGTCGAGCCGAAAAGTGAGCCACTGATTCAGGAGTGGCGCTTAAGCGGATGGTGGTTGCGTTTGCGCGCGATGCGTGGTCTGCCGTTGCGGATTCGCTTCGCCGTGACGCCGGAATCTGATTGGCTCTACGGTGTGAACATCTCCAACTGGCCCGAAGGCTACGATTCGAAAGACGCGCGACCAGTCGAAGTCGAGCTGCGGCATTGAGGAACGCCGAGGCTCACACTTTCGCACGTATCCGCACGACCTCTCGCGCTTGGATCGTTGCTAAAGCAGTTAAGACTGGCGAGATAAGCGGCATCGTATCGGATAGGCGCGTACTTTGCGCCTCCAGAACGATGACGGCCAAATCGAACTTCGCCGGATTTTGTTGAAAAGTCAGATTGCTGTCGGCGGTTATGAAAACGTCGAACTGGCGTTCGGCAAGCTTCAAAAGCCTACCGTTAGTCAATCCACTCCAGCCCATTGCGCTAACTGAAGCGCAGTGATGTCCGCTTAAGGCGCGACACAGTCTCCAATCGAGACATTCGTCTAACAATATTCGCATTTTGTGAGGTCTAGACTAGTTCCAGCATCTTGAGTTTGCCGGCTTCGATAACTGCGATAGCCTGTTCGCGCGTCACAGTTGGAAAGGCTTCGAGAAAACCCTCTACCGATTCGCCACCCTCCAAATAATCAATGAGGTTCTGTAACGGAACACGAGTGCCAACAAACACAGGAGTACCACCCATGATTTCAGGGTCCGAATGCACGACTCCTTTAAGGTTCTCAGCTTTCATCAACCCAGACTATAGCAGAGGCAGCCTTGCGATGACGAGATTCACGGCTACTTGTCTCAGCGCTGTGCGGCGGCGCGAAGAAGGTCGAGCGAGGGCTGGTCGAGTTCGTAGAGTTTCGCAGAGGGAACGGCGCCGAGTTTGAATTCCGCGACGGGAGTGGCGTGGTCGCGAAGGGCAGTGATGATGGCGTCGTTGCTGAAGTAGCGCCGGCCGCGCGCGATGATCACAAAATCACCAACTGTTAACTGCTTCAACGCTTCCGGATCGGACAACGACACGCAGATGAGATCCGATCTCTGCTCCCGTTGTACGTAATACGCGGCGAGCGTCGGACTCTCACTGACGACACGCGCGCCAGGCTTCGCACGGCGAGCAACTGCCTCAATCACGTCGCGCATACTCGCATCGTAAAACTCGTCGTGCGGAAAATAATATCCGGCCCAGGGAATGCCTCCACCAAACGCATTCGTGTAAAGACGAAAATGCGGCGACGCCTGAATCGAGTTCACCACTGAAGTAATGATCACAATGACCGCGAGACACGCCGGCACATAATGTTTCAACCCCGCCGCCACGTCGATCGACGCGATTCGATTAGCCAGCCACCGGCCCGTAAACTGAATGCCCAGCGCGCACGTGATGAGCACCGCTGGCAACACCGTCGTGTAATAACGCGTGAACTTTCCACCTGGAAAACAGAACGCAATCACCCACAAGTAAAGCCAGAAGAGAATGAAGTATCGCCCGTCGCCGAGTTTGCGGCGAAACAGCAACGGCAGACCAGCGAGAAAGCCGAGCACCGTCAAAACTGGCAGCTTTACCGCGGTAAACACCAGATAAAAGTAGACTGGAATCCCGCGCAGCCAATCCGCCCACCGTTGCGTGTAGAGCTGGTTCATGAATTCGTAGCCGTCGTGACTGATTCGCTTGCCGCCAGCAAACAGACCCATCTGCCGCCACGTCTCAGGCAGCAGAATCGTCGGACTCAGGATCAAAAACACCAGCGCCATGATCGCGAAGAACTTCAGCAAGCGTACCTTGCCGAGTCGCCAGCGCGTCTCCGGGAGCTGCTGAAACATCCAGTAGTAGCAGATGCTGATCGCGATCAAGTGCGGGAGGTACTTCGAAGCCACCATCGCACCATAAGAGGCAGCCGTGGCCCAATAATACCTGCTCGGATTCTCATTCGTGCTTTCTGCGACGCGCTGTCCGCGCAACCAGAACACATTCGCGAGCAGAAAGAAGAAAAGCAAAAACGTGTCTTCCTTGGCGATACGATTCAAAGCAATAGCGGTGGGATCGAAAGCCCAGAGCGCAGCAGCGATGAGCGCCACTTCCGCCCCGAAGAGTTCAGCAGCAATCAAATAGATCAGCAGCGCACTCAGCGCGCCGGCAATCGCGCCCGGCAAACGAAGTGCAGTCTCAGGGGCAATCTGATCCGACACCCGGGCGATTGAATTCCACTTTTCAGCGGTAATGATCGACGCAGCTTGCAGCGCCTTCATCAGCATCGGATGCTCGCCGTTCGCACCGGTGAGACCGTGCGCACGATAATCAGCAACCGCGCTGAGCTTGTTCGACTCGTCTTCGCTCAGGCCTTCGGCGCCAAGTCCGGTGACGCGAAAACCAAAGCCGGCCACAACCAAAACCACGAGTGCGGCAAAGACGAGTGCCCGGCTGTTTGTAAGCAGGCCACGCCCGGCGAACAACTCAGGCCTTAAACCAGCGGTAATTATTGCGTCAGCTCTAGCGGACAAATCTGCTTCCTTTCAACAAAACGCGAAAGGTTAGCGAAAACTTCAGTCGAGTGTCAAAAGCGATCCACAGATTGCCCGGTTTATGGTAAGAAGAAGGCCACTAATGTCTCAAACCCCGGCTGCGGCCAATCCAACTCTCGCCCGGCGTCTTGGTCTGTTCGACGCGACCATGATTGTCATGGGCGGTATTATCGGATCGGGCATCTTCATGAATCCGGCCGTAGTTGCGCGGCAAATCCACACGCCGTTTCTGATTCTCGGCGCCTGGACCATCGGTGGTTTGTTTGCGTTGGCGGCAGCGTTCATCTGGGCTGAGCTGGCTTCGGTGCGGCCTGATGTTGGTGGTCAGTATGCCTACTTGCGTGAAGCGTTTCATCCGGCGGTCGCGTTTCTCTATGGCTGGGTGCTGTTGCTCGTGGTGCAAACGGGCGGCATGGCCGCCGTGGCGGTGACGTTTGCGCGCTACTTTGTCGAGTTAACCAACTGGCCGATCGGCTATGCAAAACTTGCCGCGCTCGTACTTGCAGTTTTGACGATCATCAACTGTCTGGGTGTGCGCGCCGGTAGTACGGTGCAAAGC
>DASXRE010000148.1:0-31288 GCA_036506775.1 Pyrinomonadaceae bacterium
GTGAGAGCGCACATTTCCAATCTCAGTCGCAAGTCGTATTGGGAGACAGTGCAGCCAACGCCGGAGTTTGTGCTGCTGTTCCTGCCCGGTGAGACGTTCTACAGCGCGGCGCTGGAAAACGATCCGAAGCTGATCGAAGACGGCGTCAGCCAGAACGTCATCATCGCCACGCCGACGACGCTGATCGCGCTGCTCAAGGCGATCTCTTACGGCTGGCGGCAGGAACAGATGGCCGAGAATGCTCAGGAAGTCAGCGATCTCGCCAAGACTCTTTACGACCGTCTGCGCACCTTCACCAAATACTTCGACGAAATCGGCAGAAATCTCGATCGCGCGCTTGATGCCTACAACAAAGGCGTGCGCTCGCTCGAGACGCGCGTGCTCGTAACTGCGCGGCGTTTCAAGGAGCGTGGCGCGATTGCCGGTGAAGAGATCGAGACACTCGAACAGGTGGACAAGGCCGCGCGGGCGTTGACTCTTGATGAAGGCGGGCTGTTTCCCGAACCAGCCACCGCACTTGTTGATGAGGATTTTCCCCTCCTGAAAGCCCACTCAGCCGGCAGCGACGCATAGACAGGATTTCAGGATTTACAGGACTGTTTTCAGAACCGTTTTAAAGCATCGTGAATCTTGTGAATTCTGCAATCCTGTCAGATGACAAGCGAAAATTTAGTGTGTACTCTGCGGCTAGAGTTGAGTTGTGAAAGAAATCTGGTTAGGTCCTCTACTAAATAACAACCGAGCGCTGCTCATCGAGCGCTGCGCCAAACTAGTCGCCAACAATCAAAGCGATGCGTTCGTTTACCTGGCCGCTTCGTATCCTTTGCTCGAAACCGTAACGCAGCAGATCCTTGACGGTGCGCGCAATCGCGGCGTCTGGGGTGAACTGCCGGTCCACCTGTTTCGCGGTTTCGTGCGGCGCGTGTTGTATTCGGCGGTCGACGATCAGGGCAACGGATTGCCACCGCGCATTCCAATCGACCAGGACGAGTTGCCGCTGAAGCGCAGTTTGATCTCGCAAGTGCTGCTTCAGTTGCAAGCTACCAACAAACTCAAAGCGTTTGCCCCACTCGCCACGCGCGAAGGATGCGTGAACAGCGTTGCAACGCTGCTCGGCGAGATTGAACGCGCCGCCCGAACACCTGCTGAACTCGCCGAGATTCTCAACGCCCGTGCCTGCGACGTCGAAAAAGGCGGCGCCGAACCGCGCGGCATCACGCAACTCGACTTCGATCGCGAAGTCGAACTCATCTACTCCACTTACAACGCGCTGCTCGATCAGAATCAGTTCACCGAAGAAGATTTGGATCAACTCCGCGCGTTGTGGGTGTTGCGCGGCATTGTCGACGGTCGCGGCGTTCGTGTTCCGTGGCTCGCAAATGTGCAGCTTCTGATCATCGACGGCTTCTTCGACTTTACGCCAGTGCAGGGCGAGATCCTTCGGCAGTTACTTCCGCGCGTGCCGGAAGTCGTCGTCAATCTCAATCACGACGACTCCAATCCCGAGATCTTCATTCCATTTGGCGAGACGATCGGACAGCTACAAAGCATGGCGACGTTCGACACGGTGCATATGCACGATTACACGTCGCCGCCCGGCGTCCTGGCGGAACTGCGCGAGAATCTTTTCAATCCGTTGCGCACCTCCGATGAGGTTTCGCCTGATGAGGTTTCCGACGAGCCGGAGTTTGTTGCGAAAGAGATTCGCTATCTCGAATGCGGCGATCGCGACACCGAGATCCGCACGATTGTTCGTGAAGTAAAGCGACTGGTGCTGACTGAGAATTACAGTCTCGCCGACGTCGCGCTGGTCGTGCGCAAACGCGCATCCTACGCCTACACAATTGCCCGCGTGCTCGCTGAAGAGTCGCTGCCGTGCAATCTCGATTTGCGGATCGATGCGGGCGACGTTCCGGCGAATCGCGCTGCGTTGAAGCTGTTGACGCTGCTCGAAGGACTGACGCTCGAAGAAGATCAACCAGCAACCCGCATTTCCGAATTGGCGGATCTGATCAAGTCTGAATACTTCCGGCTCAGCGACGCCGAGCTGCGGATCCTGTCGGCGCGCTTCGACGAGGACCATCTCGACCTGTTGCGCTCAGACGCGCCAGATCTCACGCCCGAAACCGTCGATCGCTTGAAACAGCGCTATCGCATTGGCTTTTGGGACGCCGATGCACTCGAGAACGCGTTTGCTTACGTCGGCAGCGACCTGACCGTCAGCGCCTGGCTCGCGCGCGCTCACAGACTCTTCACCGATCTTCCCGGCGCAACCGCGACCAAAGAAGTTCTGAGCATCGATCCTGGCGCACACGATCGCGATACCGATATCGCCGACAACGTCGAGAATGCCGAGATCGTTAAACTCGATGAAAAAGGGGTCGAGAAGAAGCGGCGTCCTTCGCGCGACATTCATCCATCCGCGCTCGCCTGGACCGCGCTGGTTGTGCGTCGCTTTGCAGAACTGCTTTACGCCGTGCCGCGCGAAGGCAAGCTCACTGATTTGCGCACGGAGTTGATGCGACTGCTCGAACGTTTCGGTTTTCGCGATCAAGTGACCGAGCCGGCGCGAAAAGCGACAGACGAACAACAACTGCCACAAGTAATGCTCAACTTCAATGCGCTCGAAGCGCTGCGCCGCGCTTTCGTGGCCGCGATCAAGAGCATCGAAATCGGTGGCAATGGCCTAACAACCGCGCGTTTGCCGGCGTTTTTGCAGGAAGTGCGCCGCTCGCTGGGATCGCAGTCACAGCTTTTCGGCGCGCCCGATCGTAACGGGCTGCGCGTGCTCGAAGCCACAGATGTGCGCGGCTTGCGCTTCCGCGCCGTGTTCGTGGCGGGCCTGATCGAAGGTGGTTTTCCACTCACCGCCTCGCGCGACTGGATCTATCCACACGAAGAGCGTGACCGGCTGCGCGAGTACGGCCTGACCCTCGAAGACATCTCGCCGAACACGCTGCTGAAGGAAGAACACTATTTTTATCAGGTGGCCTGCCGCGCCACCGAACGGCTTTATCTCAGTCGTCCGCTGCTGCTCGAAGACGACACGGAAACTGTCGCTTCCTACTACATCGACGAACTGCGCCGGGCGATTGCGCCGTACCGGGTTGAGACTGAGATCATTCGTCGCGATTACGACGGGAGGAACTTTGCCGAGGCGTCGACCACGAGCGAAATGAAGATTGGTCTGGTGCGGCAACAGGAGCGTCACCTGCATCGCGGGCAAAGGAAGAATCTGTTGCCGCAACCGCGCATCAAGCGGCTGCTGACGCTCGCGCGCAATGACGGATTTCTCAGCGACGGCGCGCTCAGACGAATCGAGATCGAGCGCGAACGCTGCGGACCGTTCTTCGGTCCGTACGACGGCATCATCACCGATCCCGATCTCCTCAGATTGCTCAAACAGAAATTTGGTCCGGCTTTCGTTCACAGCGCGAGCGGTTTAAGCGTTTATGGCAACTGCCCGTATCGCTTCTTCGCGCAACGAGTCTTGCGGCTCGAGCCGCGCGGCGAAGCGGCGCTCGATCTGCAAGCCATCGATGCCGGCAAGCTGCTGCACGACATTCTCCGTCGTTTCTTTGAACGTCACCGCCGCGAGCCCCTGCACAAACTCGACCGCAAAAAACTCCAGACCGAGCTCGCCAGCATCGCCGACAAAGTTTTTGACGAACACGAACGGGTAGTGCCGCCGCTCAATAAACAGATCTGGAAGATCGATCGCGAGATTCGCAAGATTCTTCTGGACCAGGTGTTGTTGTATGAACTGGAGATTCAGGAAGCGGCCGAGCAGGAACAAATGTTGCCCGCATATTTTGAGGTGGCATTTGGCGGGATGAAGTCCGCCGCAAAAGATCCTGAATCGAAGGACGCGCCGCTCGAACTCAGTCGCGAAACGTTTGTCGGCGATGAAACGATCAAGATCAGTGGTCAGATCGATCGCGTGGACGTGGCGCGCGACGACACCATCGTCGCCTACGACTACAAGTTGTCGACCGGATCGAGCCGCAGCGACATCACTTCCGGCCGGAGTCTGCAACTGCCAATCTATCTCGAAGCGCTCGCGAAACTGATCCTGCCCGGCCATGCGATTGCCGGCGGCGGTTACTACGTGATTCGCGGCGCGCAGGACCGGCGCAACAAAGGTCTCTATCGTGCGAGTCAACTCGACTACCTGCGGCTGCGGGCGAAAAATTCGATTTTTTCTGATGACGACTGGCAGAAGATCCGTGCGGAAGTGGTAGCGAAGATCTGGGATTTTCTTGATGGAATGCGCGCCGGAGATTTTCGCGTGGATCCGTCTGAGCGTACCAAGACGTGCCGTTTTTGCGATTACGGCGCCGTCTGTCGCTACGACCGCGATCGTATCGAACGAAAGAAATGAAAGAACAACGGGTGCTGTTGCCTGAACAGGCAGCAGCCGCTTACCAGATCGATAAGCACATCTCCGTCACGGCGGGACCGGGTTCTGGCAAGACGATGGTTCTGGTCGAGCGCTACCTCCACATCCTGCGCGAGCACAGTCTCTCAATCGACCAGATCGTCGCCATCACTTTCACCAACCGTGCCGCCAACGAGATGCGCGAACGCCTCCGCGCCGATCTCAATCACATGTTGCGCATCGCCACCGACGACGAGCGCCGGCGCTGGCTCAACTACAAACGCACTCTCGATGGCGCCGTGATCACCACGATCCACGGTTTCTGCGCCCGGCTGTTGCGCGAGTTTCCCATCGAAGCGCGCGTCGATCCGCAGTTCCTGTTACTCGACGAACATCGGGCAGCGATGATGCTCGAACTGACCGTTGAAGAAGTGCTCGCGGACTTCATTAGCGGCGGCCACGTCGAGATCTCGCGGCTCACACTCGGCGTCGGACGCAGCCGTCTCGCCGCCGCCTTGGCCCAACTCTACCGCGAGGCGCGCGGCCAGGGTTTGTCGCTCGAAGAACTCGCGCTCGCCACCGCACGCGCCCACGCAACCGAAGAAGATCACGCGCGCGCTCTCGAAGAACTCGAACGCGCGATGGCCGATTTCATCCGCGTGCGCCGCACGACCAGAGCCGCCCTTGAGAACCAGGCAGAAGTCCTCGCCGCGTGGACCGAAGCGAAGAAGCTCCTGACCGCGATTCCGTCGCACGAAACACTCGCGGATTACTGTCGTCTGGTCGAAAGCTTCAGGGAGCCGCGCCCGGCACTCCGCGGTTCCGTGGCGGACCACGTAAAGGCGCTCGACGAACTAATCTGGGCCAAAAATTTCCAGGGCCGCGTGCCGCAAGTTTGTCTTGATCTGTTTGCGCGGCAGTACGCGCTCGAATTGGTCAATCTCTTGTTGCGCATCGATCAGCGGCTCAACGAAGAGAAACAAAAACTGTCGGCGCTCGATTTCGACGATCTCGAATTGAGAACACTGACGCTGCTCGAACGTCCCGAAGTGCTCGCGCGCACGTCTGAACGTTATCGCTTCTTACTTGTCGACGAGTTTCAGGACACCAACGCTGTGCAGCGTGTGCTGCTCGAACGTCTCGCGTTAACGAAAGGACGCCGGCCCGCAAACCTCTTCATCGTCGGCGATCGCAAGCAATCGATCTATGGTTTTCGCGGCGCCGATGTGGACGTGTTTCGCGAAATGACCGAGACCCTGCTCGCGCACGGCGGTGAAGAGAAGCCGCTCCAGTTGAACTTCCGCAGCCAGCCGCCGCTGATCGCGTTCTTCAATCATCTGTTCGCGCGGCTGTTTCTGGTGCCTGACGAGATTCCTTCGAGTGAACACAAAAACCTCGACCAGTTGGGCTACGTGAACCATGAACCGAGCGAACCGCGGCGTGAGTTGCGTGACGAAGGTCCGCTGGTCGAGCTGATGGTCACGACCAAGCCGTCGCTCGAAGACGATCCGCGAGCCGAACAGGACTCGCGTGTGCTCGACGCGCAACAGGTCGCGCGCCGTATTCTCTCGTTAATGCGTTCGCCGGAGCCGAAGTTGAAATACGGCGACATCGCCCTGCTATTTCGCGCGATGACACAGGTGCAGATCTACGAGTCAGTTTTTCGACGCGCGAACATTCCTTATCAAACCGTCCTTGGCCGAGGCTTTTACGAACGCGAAGAGATCACCGATCTCATTCAACTGCTGCGCTTCCTCGACAACAAGACCGACGAACTCGCGCTCGCCGCAGTGCTTCGTTCGCCGCTCTGCGGTATCTCCGACAACGCGTTGCTGGCGCTGCGTTGCGCGCCGTGGCTCGCTGAGGTTGAAACCGCCGATCCGTTGCGCGGCTTTTCAGTCGCACGCCGCCTCTACAGCGCGCTTCGCCGGCATGATGAGATCGCCTACATCAGTCCCGACGAACACGAACTGCTCGATCGCGCCGCGAAATTGATCAGCGAACTGGTCGCGCGGCGGCATCATTATCCGATTCAGGATCTGCTTCGCTTTGCGGTCAACGAGTCGGAGTACATGACTGTGATCGCGGCCAACTTCGACGGCGCGCAACGGCTCGCCAATGTCGAGCGGCTGTTCACGCTCGCCGCGCGTTTCGAGAGTTCGGGCACACATCTGATTCGCGATTTTGTGCGCTATGTCGAAGAGTTTGAGGCGATCGGCAGTCGCGAGAGTGAAGGACAGATCGATCAGGCAGCGGACGCCGTGCGCTTGATGACCATTCACCAGGCGAAAGGTCTCGAGTTTCCGGTCGTGATCATTCCCGATCTGCAACGACTCTCGCGAGTGGCAACCGACAATTGGGTGTTGCTCGATCGGCATCAGGGTTTGACTCTGAAAGTTCCGGACGGACGCGGCAGTCTCGTTGCCGGTTGCACCTACACGAACTTCGAAAGACGGCACGCGTGGCGAGAAACGTTTGAAAGTATGCGACTGCTTTACGTCGCCGCGTCGCGCGCTCAGGATCGCTTGATCATGTCGGGTGTCGCGGACCAAATCGGCTCGCTGAACCGTGGCAGTGATTGTTGGCTGAAATGGATCTGGCAGTCGCTGGAGTTAGGCGAAAGATCTGCGAGCGGCGTCGTCGAGCTTGCTGACGACGTGCAGTTGCAACTGACGATAAATCTCGCTGAGGAAGTTGCTGAGTTTGAGCCGGAGGTTCACGACGAACCGCAAGCGAGCGCGCCGCCCATTGACTCGCTGGTCGAAGCGTTTCCACTCATTCGCCCGATCGAGAGGCCGGTTGGAAATGCGATCTATCGATTCAGCGTGACGCAGTTGATCAACTATCACCGCTGCCCGCGTCAATATTATTTCGATCGAGTCCTGCAACTGCCTTCGAACGATGAGCTGGCTGTCTGGAACAACGCCGACGCGCCGGAGCCGCCCGGAAATCTCACCGCGACGTTGAAGGGCGCCGTGATCCATCGTTTCTGTGAGCGCTACACGTCAGATCAGAGTGTCGAGAAATGTCTGCGCCAGAGTTTTGAAGAAGTGGTGCGGTTGCGCCAGGCGCAACTGGCCGATCGGCTCGCCGAGATCGATTTCGAGGTAGCAATCAGAGATCTCTTGCCACTGGCGAAGAACTACCTCGCGAGCGACGTTTTCAAGCGGCTCGAAGCCTTGCCAAAAGTCGCCAACGCAGTTCGTCCGGCAGGCGAAGCTGGGCTGTGGAACGAGTTGAGTTTCCGCCTGCGGCGTCCTTTGGGCATCTTGTACGGTGTGATCGACAAGCTCCTCATCACAGGCGAGCAAATCGAGATTATCGACTTCAAAACCAACCGCATCAGGGCCACGAAAACGACCGAGCCGGCGCCCGCGCCACCGCCCAAGCAAACTCAATTTGCCTTTGACTTTGCTCCCAAAGAGTCGATTTCAGCCGCTTTGCTCACAACCTCTGAAGACTACGAATTACAGATGCAGTCGTACGCGCTCGCCGTTCGCGAACTGCTCCCCTCGCTCTCTGAAGCCAGAATGAGCGTCACGCTTCATTTCCTCGAACCAAACGTCGAAGTTCATCTCGCCGCTGAACTGCTCGAACCGGCGCAGTGCGAGGCGGCGATTGACGAAGCGATGCTGCGCATCATCTCGTCGGCCGATCCGGCTGACTTCCCGGTCAAACCCGCGCCACACTGCCGCACCTGCAACTTCCTGAGCCTCTGCGCCGCCGGCCGTAAATTCTTGTCCACATCCACCTAATCTGTGTAATCTGTGGCCCCATGATCAACTCATTTGATGGCGGTGAGTTCGATGCATACCTGGCCCTGCCCGCGAGCGGCTTTGGACCAGGCATCCTCGTCTTGCAAGAGATCTTCGGTGTCAATGACTACATGCGGGGCGTCGCCGACTGGTACGCCGCGCACGGCTTCGTCGCCCTGTGTCCGGATCTCTTCTGGCGTCTCGAGCGTGGCGTTCAGCTCAGTGACAAAGACGACGACCGAAACAAAGCGTTTGATTTCTATCGGCGACTCGACGAAGCAAAAGCAGTGGAAGACTCGGCTGCGGCGATGAATTTTTTGCGGCAACATCCGGCATGCAACGGTCGCGTGGGCGCGGTTGGTTTCTGCCTGGGCGGCAATCTTGCATATCTGTTAGCCGTGAGATTCAAGCCTGACTGTGCCGTCGGTTACTACGGCGTTGGCATCGAAAAGAGCTTGGGCGAAGCGAAGAACCTGACAAGCCCTTTGCTACTGCACGTCGCCGGACGCGACAAGTTTTGCCCGCCAGAAGCGCAGGCACAAATTCATGCCGCGCTCGACGAAAATCCTTTGGCAAAAATCTTTGTATATCCCGAACGCGAACACGCGTTCGGAAGACTCGGAGGCGAACACTACCACGCCGCGGATGCTGAACTCGCAAACTTGCGCAGTCTCGAATTCACCGTCACGCATCTCACGGGCGCTGGTCTTGCGACTGCGCAACAAACACTCTCCACGCGTTGGGACGATCACGTGAAGTATGAGTTCGCCACGCGCAACACCGACGACACGCTCGAGACGATGGTTCCCGACGCGTACGTCAATCACGTCCCAGTGATGACCGGCGGCGTGGGCCACGACGAGCTGCGCGAGTTCTACTCGAAACGGTTCATCCCGCAAATGGCGCCTGACACGAGTATGACTCCCGTCTCACGTACGATCGGCGTTGATCGAATCGTCGATGAGATGGTTTTTGAGTTTACTCACACGAGCAAGATGGACTGGATGCTGCCGGGTGTCGAACCGACCGGCAAGCACGTGCGCGTTGCGCTCGTCGTCATCGTCCATTTCCGCGACGGCAAGCTGGCCCACGAACACATTTACTGGGATCAGGCTTCGGTGCTGGCCCAACTCGGTTTGATCGACTCGCAGAAGCTACCCATTGCGGGAGTCGAAAGCGCCGAAAAAGTTTTGAACCACAGATTACCGTCAAACACACTGATGCAACGTTGACTTCTGAGTTCAAGTTTCAGCTTGCCCTGTGTCTCTGTGCCTCTGTGGTTAAACTAGCTTGGAAAAAACACAGCCACGGAGACACAGAGACACAGAGACTATGACCAGTTCTCCAACGAGCAGGCTTCGCCGCGATCTCGGCACACTCGAATCGTACGCCGCGCTAATCGGCATTCTCATCGGCGCGGGCATCTTTCAGGTCACCAGCCAGGCGTGGGCGCTCACCGGCCCGAGCGTCATTCTCGGTTACGTCGTTCTAACGCCGGCAATTCTCGCCACGGCCATTCCTTACGCGGCCTATCTTTCGACGCCACTCGGACGCGAACCCGGCGGCGAATACCTGCACATCTCACGAACACTCGGAGGCTTACGTCTCGCATACGTTGGTGCGTGGCTCAAGATCATCTCCTACATCGGCGCCGGTGCGTATCTCGCGAATGCGATGGCCGGATATCTGATCGCGCTCAGCGGCGGCCGCATCGACGCAAAGAAATTTCAGCTCTCACTCGCCCTCGCGGCGCTCGTCGTCTTCTATTTCATTCACGTGATCGGCATTCGCTGGTTTGGTCGCGTGCAAGTGATCATGTCAGCACTGAAGTGTCTGGCGCTGCTGGTGCTGATCGTGCCTGGTCTGTTTGTGCTCAACTCCGCAAACTACACGCCTTTCTTCACGCACGGGTGGAACGGTTTCGGCGTGAGTCTTTTGCCACTGTTCTTCGCGTACGCGGGATTCGAATCGATCGCGCAAACTGCGGGCGAAGTGAAAGACAGCACGCGCCGTCTGCCGCGAATACTTGTTCGCGGAATCACGCTCACCGCCCTCGTCTACGTTTTCACTTCGATCGTTTCGTTTGGCGTGTTGCCGGGAGGCCGATTGCAAGCGAGCAGCGCGCCGATGGCGGAAGTCGCGTCGATATACCTTCCGGCGGGCGCGGCAATATTCGTCACGATCGGCGCCATCGCCGCGATCATGACCGCGCTCAACGGCACGTTGCTTGTGCCGTCGCGTCTGGCGATCATGTTTGTCAAAGACAGACTCGCGCCGCGCTGGCTCGGAGTTGTCAACCAAACAACTGCGACGCCGATTCGCGGTTTGACGCTGACGTTAATTGGTTGCGCGGTTTTGCTGGTCAGCGGACAGCTTTCCCTCGCTCTGAACGTTGCAGTGTTTGCGCTGGTCGTGCTTTATTTCATCCACAGCCTGGTATTTTTGTTGCTCCCGCGCCTGAATTCAGCCCTGGCGCAAGAGGTCGAGATCAACTTGCCGCTGCGCATGCGACAGGTGGCCGCGATCATTTCGATAGCGGCGATGGGTCTGATGATCCTGATTCAACTGCGTCAGGACGTGCGAGTTTTGCGGGTGACGAGTATCAGTCAGCGGATCAGCGAGCACTCATTGACGAGTATCGAGCTGTTACTGGTGTGGGGCGTGGTGGGCTTGGGGCTTTATCAACTCGCGCGAATGCAGCGGCGGAGTTCACCGGCGGAGATTGACGCACGTGCAGATTGAGGACAAACGAGTGCTGATATCGGGCGCGGGCCGCGGTCTCGGGCGGACCCTCGTGGCGGCGTTTGTTAAGGCCGGCGCGCGTGAAGTGTTGGCCGGCACGCGCAGACAGGAACAGCGAGACGAGTTGCAGCGGGAGTTTCCCGCGCGGGTTACGCCGGTGCAGTTGGATGTGACGAATGATTCTGATGTGGACGGCGTGACTCGCCTCGGCACGATCGACATTCTCGTGAACAACGCGGGCGTTGCGTGCTACGGCAATCCGTTGACGATGAACTTCGACGACGTGGTGAGCGAACTCTCGGTAAACTATCTCGGCGTGTTGCGTCTGACGCGTGCGGCTGCGCCGGGAATGATCGCGCAGCGCGAAGGTACGATCGTTAACGTCGCGACTGCCTTTGCGAAAGTGAATCTGCCGGTGGTTGGCACCTATTGTGCGACGAAAGCGGCGTTGCTGTCGTTGGGCCAGGCGCTGCGTGCATACCTGGCGGATGATGGTGTGCGCGTGATTACGGTGATGCCCACAACCTTCGACTCAGACATGAGCCGCGGCGCAAACGTGCCGAAGATGACAAAAGAGTTTGTGGCCGATGAGATTCTGGCTGCGATTCGCGAGGAACGGCACGACCCGCCGATCGGCGACGAGGCGAAAAGCGTGTTTGACGGCTTAATGAAAGATCCGCTTGGTTTGGAAAAGAATTTGATGAACTACAAGTGATTGCCGATTGTCGATTGCCAATTGCCGATTTGAACCACAACTCACGGCAAGTGGCGATCGCAAATCGCAAATCGACAATCGGCAATCGCAATCGGCAATCGACAATGACCTTCAACCGGCATCGCGATCTATTCCCAACCCTGGCATCGGGCATTCACCTGCTCAGTCACAGCCTGGGGCCGGTGCCGCGCGCGGTGCGCGACTCGATGCTGGCCTATTGCGACGCGTGGGAACATCACACGAGCGAAGATGCCTGGGCCACGAGTTGGTGGGAGCTGTCGCAGCGCGTCGGCGATCGACTTGCTCGCATTCTGGGCGGCGAGCCAGGTTCAGTCCAGATTGAGCCAAACGCCTCGATCGCGCTCGCGACCGTCGCCTCCTGTTTTGATTTTCACAGTGGACACAGAAACAAGGTCGTCACCACCGCACTCGACTTTCCCTCGATGGAGTACATCTGGGACGCGCAACGCCAAATCGGCGCGCGCGTGGAAGTGCTGAAGTCGCACGATGACATTACCGTGCCGGTGGAAAAAATACTCGATGCGATCGACGAGGAGACGTGCCTGGTTGCTTTGGCCCACACCTCATATCGCAGCTCGTATCGCGTTGACGCGCGCGCGATCATCGAGCGGGCGCACGCTCACGGCGCGCTGGTGCTGTTAGACGTCTATCAATCTGCGGGTGTGGTGCCGTTGCAGGCCGCTGACTGGAAAGTCGACTTCCTGATTGGCGGAACGATCAAATGGCTCTGCGGTGGTCCGTCGTGCGGCTATTTGTACGTGCGTCCCGATCTGCAAAAAGATCTGCGCCCGCGGCTCACGGGTTGGGTTGCTCACGATGCGCCGTTTGAGTTTGCTTCAGCGCCGATGCGTTACGCGCGATCGGTGCGCCGGTTCGCGCAGGGCACGCCGAGCATCCCGGCACTCTATTCCGCGATTCCGGGTCTCGACATCATCGAGTCGGTCGGTATCAACGAGATTGCGGCTGAATCTCAACGCCGAACGCAGTTAATGATCGATTTCGCGCGCGAACGTGGCTGGACCATCAATACGCCGCCCGAGCTTGAGCGGCGCGGTGGTTCAGTAATGATTGGGGTTGACAATGCCAAAGCTGTGGCCGAGCAACTCGCCGAGCGGCGTGTGTTCGTTGACTGGCGCCCGGGTGCCGGCTTGCGCATCTCGCCGCACTTCTTCAACACCGATGAAGAGGTTGAGGGAGCGTTGCAGATACTCGCTGGTCTAATCGCATGAGTGACAAGCTAAACCTTAACGAACCGGCGCCGGATTTCACCTTGAAAGACGGCGATGGCAACGAATGGCGCTTGTCCGATCGGCGCGGGAAGGTTGTTGTGTTGCTCTTCTATCCCGGCGACGAGACACCGGTCTGCACGCGACAGATGTGTTCGGTGCGCGATCGTTGGGCCGACTATCAGGCGACTGGCGCGGAGGTCGTGGGCCTCTCGACTGACTCGGTTGAATCGCATCGCAAATTCGCGGAGCATCACGATCTGCCGTTGCGTTTGCTTTCCGATCCGGAAGGAAAGGTCTCGACGCTGTACGGCGCGCGATCGCTGATTCCCGGCAAGGTGGCGCGCTCGGTCTTTGTCATCGATGCGGATGGGATTCTGCGTTACAAGGACGTGCGGCCGCTGGGGCTGCTCAAGCCGAAGGATGACGTTATAATTTCGGCTATCCGCGAAGCACAGGGAGGAAAAGTCCGTGGCTGAAACTATCAAGTGCACACATTGTGGCGAAAAGCGTCCGGGGCTGCCGTTTGCGCCCTTCCCCAATGAACTGGGACGACGGATTGCCGCGGAGATTTGTCAACCGTGCTGGAGTGGTTGGCTGCAAAAACAAACACAGATCATCAATCACTACGGTTTGGATCTCACCAATCCCGATGCCCAGACATTCCTGTTCGACAATATCAAGGGATACTTGTTCGGGGACACACCCAATCTGGCTGAGATCGACACGACGAAAGAAGGTACTGTTAAGTGGTAACACCTCCTTGGAGTGCGGGGACTTGTCACCGCTTTGGCCGCCGTACCAAATAGCGTGGCGAAAGCGGCGACCAGTCGCCGCACTCCAAGGAGGCGTCCTGCTCCTTCGCCTCCGGCCCAGCGATTGCTAAGTTAACGACTCTCCCTGATCCGCCCGCGTTTGTTTTTAACCCCCAGTCAGTGATCGAGTATGTTCGCGAAACGCGTTCGGCGTGTGCTCTGCCATGTTTCCATGCGCGCGTATGTTTTCCGAACTCCGTTCGCGTTCAATCAAGGAGGACTTTCCCAAAATGAGACGACTTACAGGACTCATAGCTCTCGCTACGCTTTCAATCCTTCTGCCGGGTTGCGACAACACCGCCAACCATAACCAGTCGGCCAATGCGAATGCGAACGCCAACACGAATGCCAACGTGGCCCACACGCCAACGCCGGTGGCAAACACGAACACGAACCGTGCGCCGACGCGTGAGGAATATGAACGCAACAAGGAGCAGTATCAGCGTGAGGCGAAGCAGTCGGGCCGGACGATCGGAACTGGCTTGAACGATGGCTGGCTGTGGGTGAAAACAAGATTTGACCTCGCGGCGGCGGATGATCTGCGTGATTCGACAATCAATGTTGACGTTGAGAACGGCGTAGTAACGCTGACCGGCACGGTCGCGAGCGCGGCTCAGAAAACAAAGGCGGAACAAGTGGCGAAGGCGGTAGAAGGCGTGAAATCGGTGAAGAACACGTTGAAGGTTTCGGCTGGTAACACCAACGCGAACGCGAACGCCAACCGGAATGCGAACAGGAACGCCAACCGTAACGCAAATCGTTAGTTGAAATGACTTGAAGTTCTTCTCTGTGACATCTCTGTGTCCTCTGTGTCTCTGTGGTTGCTGAATGGTCCGCGACTAACAACACAGAGGCACAGAGAACACCGAGGTACACACAGAAGCAATACCACAAAACACTCTCAGCCCCTTCCCTAACACCGGGTTCTTAAGCTAAGCTCTGCTCTCTTTTTCCTGCTTTCGCAACTAAAACTAACTGGGATTTGGTTACCTATGCCAAAAGTCCGCCCGCTTGCTATCGCTCTGTTCACAGTCTCTCTGGTTTCAGTCCTTTCCGTTTCACTCGCCCGCGCGCAGCGCAACAGTGCGATTGATACTTACGCGATCACTAACGCGCGCATCGTCACCGTCTCAGGCGCGACGATCGATCGCGGCACAGTGGTGATTCGTAATGGTCTGATCGCCGCCGCCGGCGCGAACGTCAGCGCACCATCCGATACGCGCGTGATCGACGGCACCGGCTTGACTGTTTATCCGGGATTGATCGACTCCTACACGAACCTTGCGCTTCCCGAGGCCTCGCCTTCACCGTCTCCGGGTGGTGGTGGCGGTTTCTTCGCGGCGCAGCCACGTCCCAGTCCTGGCGGTCCAAATTCAACGCAACCTCCGGGCTTGCAACCGGAAGTGATGGTCGAGGAAGTAATTCGTCCCGGCGGTACCGAGATCGAATCGTCGCGCAACATCGGTATCACCACTGCGCTTGTTTCACCACGCACCGGTATCTGGATGGGCCAATCCGCGTTGATCAATCTCGCAGGTGACACACCGCAGGAGATGATCGTGCGTTCGCCAGTCGCAATGCACGTAAGCTTCACGCCGCTGCGGGGCGGATATCCGGGTTCGGTGATGGGCGTCTTCGCAACGTTGCGACAGATGATGTTCGACGCGCAGCGTTATCGCGACTCGATGCAGATGTACGAACGTTCACCACGTGGCATGCGCAGGCCGGAAGTGGATCGATCGCTGGCGGCGCTGGTGCCGGTGATTGAGGGGCGGATGCCGGTCGTGATGCTGGCCAACACCGAGCGCGAGATCAGTCGGGCACTCGACCTCGCCGCCGAATTCAAACTGCGCTTGATCGTTGCCGGCGGAAGCGAGTCCGATCGCGTCGCGGATCGTTTGGCGAAACAGAACGTGCCGGTGTTGCTGTCGTTGAATCTGCCGCGACGCACCACGGCGGCGATTCCCGAAGCGGATCCCGAACCGATGCGCGTGCTGCGCGAGCGAGTCGAAGCACAAGAAACGGCAGGCAAACTCGCTAAAGCCGGAGTTCGTTTTGCGTTTGAGTCAGGTTCGCTCGCGAGTATGTCGGATCTGATGGTCAATGCTGGCCGCGTGATTGAGAACGGACTTTCAGCGACTGATGCGTTGCGGGCGTTCACGATCTGGCCCGCAACGATCCTGGGCGTCGAGAATCAACTCGGCTCGATCGAGACCGGTAAGATTGCGAACCTGACTGTCACACGCGGCGATCTTTTCGATCGCAACAGCCGCGTAGTTCACGTTTTTATTGATGGACGACCCGTTGACTTGCGGCCTGCTGCGGGTGGTTCAGGTTCGCGCAACAACCTGAGCGGAACGTGGAATCTCACAGTCAACCTGGGCCAGGGCGAGAAGACCGCCACGTTGAATCTGCAACAGGAAGGTGACCGGATCAGCGGATCGATTTCAGGCACGCTCGGCGCCGGCGAGATTTCAAACGCTTCGACAACGCAGGCGGGTGAGGTTCGGTTTACTGTTCCACTCGAAATCGAAGGACAAACAAAAGAAGCGACGTTTGCCGGCACGCTCGCCGGGAACGAGATCCGTGGAAACGTTACTATCGTCGGTATGTCGCCCGGCTCATTTACCGCTACCCGCGCTGCACGTCCAAACTAAAGCCACAAAGAGGCACAAAATGCACAAAGTCAGACTTATGAGAATCGCTACACACTTGCTTCTTTTATTGTTGTTTGAACTCGTGGGATCTGTGGCCCAAGGTCAGAGAATCGCTTCGCCCGAAACACTGATCAAAAACGCGACAGTGCTCACCGTTACGCGCGGCACGCTCCAGAATACTGACGTGCTGCTGCGCGACGGCAAGATCGCCGCGATCGGCAAGAACCTCAACGCCTCCGCAAACGCACGCATTATCGACGGTACCGGCAAGTACGTCATGCCGGGCATCATTGACTGTCACTCCCACTCGATGCTCGACACAATCAACGAAGGCACGCTCTCTGTCACTTCAATGGTGCGCACGCAGGACGTGCTCAACCCGACCGATGTCGATCTTTATCGTGAGCTGGCCGGTGGCGTGACGACGTTGAATCTCTTGCACGGTTCAGCGAATCCGATCGGCGGTTTGAATACGGTCGTGAAGATCAAGTTTGGCCGGCCAGCGAGTGAGTTTCTGTTTCCGGGCGCAATGCCGGGGATCAAGTTTGCCCTCGGCGAAAATGTGAAACGCTCGAGCACGCCGAACCAGCCCGGCGTTCAACGCCGCTATCCAAACACGCGCATGGGCGTTGAAGAAACAATTCGCGATGCGTTCATTCGCGCCCGCGATTACAAGAAGGCTTGGGACGAATATCGCGCCAACGCCGGGAAAGACAAGAGCCTGCTGCCACCCAAACGCGATCTGCAACTCGAGCCGCTCGTCGAGATTCTCGAAGGCAAACGCTACGTGCACGCGCACTGCTACGTCGCGAGTGAGATCCTGATGCTCATCAATCTCGCTGACGAGTTTGGTTTCAAGATCAAGACGTTTCAGCACGTGCTCGAAGGCTACAAGGTGGCGAAAGAGATCGCCGCGCACGGCGCCGGCGCTTCCATCTTTGCGGATTCGTGGGGCTACAAGATTGAGGCTTACGACGCGATCCCTTACAACGCCGCAATCATGACGCGCGCCGGCGTGGTTGTTTCGATGAACTCGGATTCAGATGAACGTGCGCGGCGGCTGAATATCGAAGCTGCGAAAGCGATGCACTGGGGCGACCTGACTGAAGAGCAGGCGCTCCGGCTGATCACGATCAACCCCGCGATTCAACTCGGCATTCAGGACCGCGTCGGTTCAATCGAGGTCGGGAAAGATGCTGACATCGCGATCTGGAACGCACATCCGTTCAGCGTTTATGCGCGCGTCGATACGACATTTGTCGACGGCACTGTGTTCTTCGATCGGCAACAGGATCTCGCGCGTCGTGCGGATCTCGCGAAAGAGCGCGCCACGCTCGAACAAGCCGAGCCGAACAAGCCCGCCGCGCCGGGACAGTCGCCGCAGGCGCCACGCCGCCGGCGGCCGACGCATGAAGACGACACGATTGAAGGAGATCAGCCGTGAACCCGTTACACAAACTTGCAAAGCTCGCAATCGTGTGGTCGATCTGTGCGATCTGTGGCGGCATAACTGCGGCCCAGCAGATCGGTAATCCGACAATGCAGGATGGCGTGATGCCGCCGCGCGGCGTGTTCGCGATTCGCAATGCTCGCATCGTCACCGTCAGTGGTCCGGATATCGAGAACGGCACCGTTGTGATCCGCGACGGCAAGATTGAAGCTGTTGGAACGTCAGTCAATGTGCCGTCAGGCGCGCAAACGATCGACGCGCGCGGTTTATCCGTCTATCCCGGAATGATCGACGCGGGCACCAACATGGGCCTCGTCGAGGTTCCACAGGGAGCGAACGGCACAGTCGATCTCGCCGAGGTCGGTGATTTCAATCCCAATGCCAAAGCGATCATCGCCGTGAATCCGCACAGCGCGCACATCGCGGTCACGCGCGTCGAAGGTGTGACGAACGCCGTGACTGCGCCGACTGGTGGTCTAATCTCCGGCCAGGCTGCACTGATCAACCTGCTCGGCACGTCGCCAAAAGAGATGGCCGTCGTTCCTTACGCCGCACTCGTGATCAACTACCCACGAATCGGCGGCGGTGGCGGCGGTTTTGGGGGTTTTCAGCAGCAGCCGGCGAACCTTTCCGACACGTTGGAAGCAAATGCGCGAGAACTGGACCGCCTGCGAAAGATGTTGCGCGACGCGGAAGCTTACGGCCGCGCGCAGGATGCTTACGCGAAAGATCGATCGTTGCCGCGACCGGATCAAAACGTCGTCCTTGAAGCGCTCGTGCCTTACGTTCGTGGCGAGCAACCGGTGATGTTTCGCGCGGATCGCGAGGCGGAGATTCGCGGCGCGATCCGGTTTGCCGAGGAGATGAAACTCAAGCCGATCATTCTCGGCGGAGACGACGCGTGGAAGGTCGCGAGCCTGTTGAAAGAGAAGAACGTGCCGGTGATCTTGACGGGCGTGTTCTCGTTGCCGCTTCGTGAAGACGACTTTTACGACACCCTTTATGAGAATCCGGCGAAACTGCAGCAGGCCGGCGTTCGTTTCTGCATTTCCACCGGAGATCCCGGCGCCGAGGCGCGAAACCTCCCGCTTTACGCGGGTATGGCTGCGGCTTACGGGTTGTCGAAGTCTGACGCGCTGAAATCAGTGACGCTCTATCCGGCCCAAATCATGAACGTGGCCGACCGTTTGGGGTCGATTGAACCGGGGAAAATGGCAAATCTCGTCGTTACGGACGGCGACCTGTTAGAAATTCGCACTCACATACGCTATTTGTTCATAGATGGCCGTCCCGTGGTGTTAACCAGTAGACACACTGAATTGAACGACGCATTCAAAAATCGGAGGTAACCCCCCTTTGTTCAGCAAGAGTCACTTCGCTTTTATCGGTATTGCTGTACTCATTCTTTTTGCTTCCAGCGCTCAGGCGCAAACGAAATTGCTGCGTTTTCCCGATATCCAGGGCGACCGCGTGGTCTTCACTTACGCCGGCGATCTCTGGACCGCGCCGTCCGCGGGCGGCACCGCGACGCACCTGACCTCGCATCCGGGCGTCGAACTGTTCAGCAAGTTCTCGCCGGACGGGCAGTGGATCGCGTTCACGGGACAATACGATGGCGACGAACAGGTTTATGTGGTGCCCAGCACCGGCGGTGAACCGCGCCAACTCACGTTTTACCCGGCAAAGGGACCACTCGCGCCGCGCTGGGGTTGGGACAATCAGGTGTTTGGCTGGAGCCGCGATGGGAAACGAATCATTTTCCGCTCGCTGCGTGACTCATGGACGTTGCCGATTGCGCGCCTTTACTCAGTCTCTGTTGATGGCGGCCCGGCCGAGGCACTGCCGATGCCGACCGCCGGTTCCGGAGACTTCTCTCCGAACGGGAGCGAGATGGTCTACTCGCCGCAATCACGTGACTTCCGGTCTGAGAAACGATACGGCGGCGGACAGGCCAACCAGCTTTATATCTTCGACCTGAAGACCGATGCTGCGAAACGGATCACCGAAGGTCCACGTCCGACGCGCGACGCGATGTGGCTCGGAGATACCATCTTCTTCAACTCGGATCGCGACGGTCATTTCAATCTCTACGCCTACACCGTAGCGAATGGAAGAATCTCGAAAGTTACGAATAACACTCCGTGGGACGTGCGTTGGCCCAGTTCCGACAATGAGAACCAGATTGTTTACGAGTTGAACGGTGAGTTGCAGGTGCTCGATGCGCGGACGAAAAAAAGCACGCCGATCTCGATCAATGTTCCTGACGAGGGCAACTCGCGCCGTCCGAGTCGTGTGTCGGCGGCGAATCTGATCGAGTCGATCGGATTGAGTCCGAAAGGTGAACGCGCGGTGTTTGTCGCGCGTGGAGACGTGTTCACATTACCGGTTGAAAAGGGACCCACTCGAAATCTGACGCACTCGTCAGGCGCGCACGACAAATGGGCCAGTTGGTCGCCTGATGGTTCGCAGATCGCTTACATCTCGGACGCAAGCGGTGAAGAGGAGCTTTACGTGATTGGGCAGGATGGTTCGAAGCCTGCCGAGCAATTGACCCACGGCGGCAGCGCGATGCGTTACGCGCCGGAATGGGCGCCGGACGGCAAGCGGATCGCGTTCGGCGACAAGGATGGCAAGCTGTACGTGCTTACGTTGGCGGATCGCAAGCTGGTTGAAATTGCTGACACAACGCGCGCACAGATTCGCGATTACGTTTGGTCGCCGCGTGGCAACTTTCTCGCTTTCACAATGGCCAATGCGAATCAGTTTACTTCGGTGTACATCTGGAGCGCGGCGGACGGCCAACTGCATCGCATAACTGACGAGTCGTTCAACTCCTTCAATCCCGCATGGGATCCGCAGGGAAACTATCTCTACTATCTGAGCGACAGAGAATTCGCGCCGCAACTCTCAAACGTTGAATTCAATTTCGCTACCAATCGTCCGACTTACATTTATGCGCTGGCGCTGCGCAAAGACGTCAAACATCCGTTTCCGCCCGAGAGTGATGAAGTGACAGTGGCGAAGACTGCTGACGACGCAGCGAAGCCGCCGGCGTCTCCGTCGCCCGCTGACAAACCAGCCGAGGCGCCTGCTGCCGCGCCGCCGGCGGAACCGAAGCCGGAAGCGGCAGCTCCGAAACCTCAAGCAACGTTGACAATCGATTTCGATGGTTTGGCGGCTCGCGTCGCGCGCGTCCCGCTTGGCGCGGACAACTATATTGGTCTCAACGCCAAGACGGGCCACCTGCTCTATCTCGTGACCGGCGCCGGTTACTACGGCCGTCAAAGTGAGCGCACCACTTCGTTGCGCATTTATGCGTTGAAGGATCGAAAAGAGACGACACTCGTTGAAGATGCGCGTGGCTACACGCTTTCGGACGATGGTTCGAAGGTGCTGG
Organism: Pyrinomonadaceae bacterium; assembly: GCA_036506775.1. Taxonomy (GTDB): domain Bacteria; phylum Acidobacteriota; class Blastocatellia; order Pyrinomonadales; family Pyrinomonadaceae; genus PSRF01. The sequence goes on from DASXRE010000148.1 coordinate 21,157, forward strand.
TCGCGCAAGGACCAAATTTCAATCTCTACGATGCGACGCCGGTTGGCGAGCGCTCGCGTAAAGCTGTCTCGACGGCCGGTCTCTACGTCGATCGTGTGCCGGTTGAAGAGTGGAACCAGATCTTCAATGAAGTGTGGCGCCGCTATCGCGACTGGTTCTACGTGTCGAACATGCATGGTTATGATTGGGTTGCGTTACGTGAGCAGTACAAACCGCTGTTGAAGTATGTGGCGCATCGTTCGGATTTGAACTACGTGATCAGCGAGATGATTTCCGAGCTCGTGGTCCAGCACGCGTACATCGAAGGCGGAGATTTTCAGATTCCGCCGCGGCCGCGTTACGGCTTGCCGGGTGCGCGGTTTGAGTTGGACAAGCAGGCCGGCCGTTATCGCATCTCGAAGATCTTTGACGGCGAGAATGAGGAAGATATTTATCGTTCGCCGCTGACGGAAGTTGGAGTGAATGCGAGTGTTGGTGATTATGTGCTGGCGATCGACGGCGAAGAGTTGAAGCCGACCGACGATCCATATCGGCTGCTGAGAAACAAGGCTGACAATCCGGTCCAGCTTACGCTCAACAAGGTGCCTTCAATGCAGGGCGCGCGCACGGTTTCGTATCGTCCCATCACTGATGAACAAAACCTGGTCTATCTCGACTGGGTTGATCACAATCGTGAAAAGGTAACGAAAGCAACAAACGGACGCGTTGGTTATCTTCATGTGCCCGACATGGGCGCGGCGGGAATACGTGAGTTTATCAAGTGGTATTACCCGCAACTGCGAAAGGAAGCGTTGATTGTTGACGTGCGTGCGAATGGTGGCGGCAACGTTTCGCGCATGTTGATTGAGCGTTTGCGACGCAAGCTGCTCGGACTCGGTTACGCTCGCACCACCGACGATGCTACGACGTATCCGGATGGCGTTTTCATCGGGCCGATGGCGGCTTTACTGGATGAGAACTCCGCTTCTGACGGCGACATTTTCCCGGCGATGTTTCGTGAAGCCGGACTTGGACCACTGATTGGCAAACGATCGTGGGGCGGCGTGGTCGGCATCACGAATCGTGGTCCACTGATCGATGGCGGCAGCGTGAATGTGCCGGAGTTTGGGCTGGCGAATAAAGAAGGCGAGTGGATTATTGAAGGTTACGGTGTGGATCCGGATATCGAAGTCGATAACGATCCGCAGTCTGTGATTGCCGGCAAGGATCCACAGCTCGAACGCGCCATTGCGGAGGTCATGTCGCGGTTGAAGCAGCCGGTAAAACTGCCACCCAGGCCCGCGCCACCGGTGAAGACGATTAACAACCGTTCGACTTCAAAAGCAACCGAACAAGGGCACAACTAAGCGGCGACGAAACGGACAGGATTTCAGAGTTAACAAGATTTCTGAGCAGAGGACGATTCATCTTGTTAACACTGTTAATCCTGTCGACTGCGATATTACTCTTTGATACGCAGCTTGTCTGGCGGCAGCATTGCGGGCGCGCCTTTGTGTTGCCAGCAGCGCACTGGGCCATGAACGCGGCGCGAGCAGGGTGTGCCTTTCTTTGTGCGGGCACCGCAGATGTAGACCTGTTCGTTCGCCGTTGGCGCTTCGGTAGCGTTTACGCCGCTCGTGGAATTCTGCACGGGCGAATTCTGTGCCGGCAGGCTCGTTGGTCGTTCGATGATCAGCGGCGGCGGAGCGCGCCGGCAGCCGCGTCCAACCAACATTCCAAAAAGTACCAAGGCCAAGAGCGTAACCGAAGGCCGCAGCCAGTGTGACCTGGCAAACCCGCGAAAACATTTGTCGCAGAATCTGCTGCTGGTCCACAAAAACCAGCGCAGGCGTGCGATCTTGTGGCCACACTCGCAACAGAAATTGGGACGGTAACTCGTGAGGATCGACATGTTGTGAGGTCCTTTCCTGCAGGCATTATAAACCTTCCGCCAAGCAACCGTTACACCCGCAAAAACGTCCGAATTCAGCGCGTTTGAAAAAACAGGATTCGCCGGGCATACTCTCCGCTCTACACATGCAATACCGGAATTTCGCTATCACTTTCTACCCTCGGCTCGCGGTCTTTGCGCTTCTGCTAACGTCTTGCGCGATCGCGGTGTTTGCACAGGATGTCGACGACGTGGTGCGAACCGAAACGTCGCTCGTGCAGCTCAATGTAGGCGTTGTCGACAAGCAGGGACGGCCCGTTACCTCACTCACCAGAAACGATTTTGTCGTTTACGAAGATGGTGTGAAGCAGTCGATCCAGCACTTCGAGCCGGTCGACGCGCCGTTCAGTCTCGTTTTGCTGCTTGATATATCAGGCTCGACACTGAACTTCCGGCAGCAGTTGAAACTCGCGAGCCAGCGTTTTCTCGATGCACTCTCGCCGGAGGATCGAGTTGCGGTCGTTCAGTTCAATGCGAAGGTGAAGTCGCTGAGCGGCTTCTCGCTGGACCGCCGAAAAACTGCATACGCGATCGAGATTGCTGAAGGCGCCGGTGAGACACATTTCTATGAGGCGTTGAGGTACGCGCTGAAAGAACTGGAGAAGGAAGGCAAACGGCGCAAAGCGATCGTGGTGCTTACCGACGGGCTCGATACGCATTTGCGCAATGTGGATCGCGCCGCGCTGGCCAAGGCGCAGACTGATGAAGAGGCACTCGCCACCATCAAACCCGAAGACAGTGGGGACTTCAAAGAAGTGCTGGCGACGGCTGATCGGCTTGGTGTGACGATTTATCCACTAGCTTTGCCGTCTGGTGATCCAAAGCGGTTGCCGTTACCTTCACCAAACATCACCGGGATCTACGCGGCTGCGCGGACTCGTTTGCAATCGCTGGCGGATCGCACCGGCGGACGTTTGAACGAGATCAACCGGCTCGAGTACATGGCGCAACTGTATCGCGAAGTGGCCGCAAATCTGCGCACGTTGTATACGGTCGCGTATCAGGCGCCTGGCGAGCGGGTGCGTGGCAAGTGGCATGAGATCCGGGTTGAAGTGACATATTCAGAGTTAACGGCGCGAACAAAACCCGGGTATTTCGCGAGGTAATTTGACGCGTTTTACTATTTCCGTCTCACCATTTATTATTACCGACTTCGCACCCGTAGCTCAGCTGGATAGAGTACCTGACTACGAATCAGGGGGTCGCACGTTCGAGTCGTGCCGGGTGCACCAGTAGGATCAAGAGCTTACGGGCGGTCATTAGTGGCCGCCCTTTTCGTTTGTGGGTCAGTAGTGTGTCAGGGGCGAGATTCAACCGTAGAGCATTCGTTCTAGCTGAGCGGTTGCTTCGGTCTGCATTGTGGGCAGAACGTGGCTGTAAACGTCCATCGTGAGCGTAACGCTGCTGTGTCCGAGTCTTTCGGCGACGATCTTAGGGTGCACGTTGGCTTGGAGCAGAAGCGTGGCGCAACTGTGCCGCAACGCGTAGAGGCTGAGGTCTTCAGAAAGACCAGCGGCTCGCAATGCAGGCTTGAAGTATCTGCGCGACACGTTGCGCCGCTGAAGCGGGGTTCCATCGGACGAAGCGAATACGAGGTCTGTGCGTATCCCGACTTTGAGCAAGGCTTCACTCTGAGCCGCGCGATGCTCGCGAAGCTGTTGCAGCATCGGTGCGGGCAACGGCACACAACGGCGGCTAGATTTCGTTTTCGTATCTTTGAAATACCATGACCCGCCTTGCTTCTTGCTAAGCCATTCTACTGAGCGTTGAATTGTCACGGTTGACCGCTCAAAGTCGATGTCAGACCACTTAACCGCGAAGCATTCAGAGGGACGCGCGCCCGTGCAGAGCATGAACGCAAAGAGGGGTCTATGTTTGTTTTCAACGGTCAAGGTGCGTCCGTCCGGTTCGGTGCGCGTAATGACGCGGACAGCTATTAGACTGTTGGCTTCTGCTCGCGTAAGGCACTGAATCTCGCGCGCCTTGTGCTTCGGCAGTTCTACTGCATTACAAGGATTAGAGTAGATCAGATTCAGCTTAACAGCTTGACCGAGAGCACTACGCAGCGGTGCATGTACGTGATGCGCAACCGAGGGCGAGAGCTTCGCATATAGCCCCTGAATATCTTTTGGCGAGAGGTCTTTTAGCTTTACCTTCCCTATTGTGCTTTTGACGATTCTCAATTGCTGATCATAGCCTGCGAAAGTGGTATTGCTGACGCGTGGTTTAGCGGTAGTTTTCAGCCACGAATCGAGGTGATCGCTAAGAGTTGTTTTAGTTTCGGTCGTCAGCTTCAGCCCAAGATCCTGCTTGCGCAACTGATCACGGACCCACTTTTCAGCGTCTTTCCGACTCGTTTTGATTGTCTTATTCAGGTAAGACTTGCGCCCCGTAGCATCGCGGCCAGTAAAGACCCGGCAGATCCATGATGTTTTCCCGCGCCGGATGATTTGGCCCGGACCAGACGCCGGTTTGCGCTTCTTTGGCGTCGGTTCCTGCGGCACTTGCAGTGAGTCGCTTAGTCTCTGTTCGCTCATGGGTTACTTACCTCTTTCTTGTGGATTTCTTGCGCGTTTCGATTACAAGTAGATCTCCCGGCTGACATCGAAGCACGTCGCAAATCGCTTCTAGATCATCAAGATTAAGTCTCTGCGCCTTGCCGTTAGCCATTGCCGACAACGTTGCCCAGCGTATTTCAGTCTCCTTCGACAGCCAATAAAGACTGCGACCCTCTAGCAGCTTCTCAAGTTCAATCTTGATCATGTGCTCACTATACTCTCAACGTCTATAGACTGCAAGAGTTTATTTTATCTCTTCTGCTCTGTTCTCGTGAATGCTGTAGAGTTCTTGTGTGTGCGATACAATTAGCTGCCGTGAGCAATAACTGTAAATTCTGCGGCGTAGACGTGACCCGTTTTCGCTGGTGTCAGAATCGGAGTTGCAAGCTGTACAACGAAAGGGTTCCGGCAGTACGCGGCTTCGAGTTCGGATCTGCGCTGTGCAAACAGTGTAACGGCTTACTTCTATCTCCAAACCCTTGCCCTGAGTGTCTACGCAATCAGCCTGACGCGATTCTCAAACGTTTTGATCAGACAGATAAGGATGCGTTGAGAGTGGAGCTGGGCTATTCGTCTGAGGTCAAATGGCGCACCTTTAACGAAGAGGCTGGCGACACTGTGGGCGAGAAGTGGCGCGGCTATCGGTTAGAGCTATTAGGCATCGAGCTAGGGCGCTATTCCTCGTTGTCTTTGCCAACCGAGAGCTTAGAGGTTCACGAGAAGGTCGGCGCGATTGTACAAACGCCAGACGGCTACTCCATCATCAGACCGTCGCTTCAACTGCCCTTTACGTGTATTCCAGATCACGAAGATCTCGATCTAATCATTAAGCTATGCAGAATCCGCGCTTGGTATAAAGAGTCGCGTTTGTACTCAGAAATGCGACCAAGCCCCTATGGCGTGCGGCGCGTGACCATCTGCGGCCTTGAGCACGAGCACGCGAAAACTGATCTCGACAAGGCGTTTGAAGGACTTGATCTACTCCGGGCGGCGCGTAAAAAGCTCGGCAGAGCTAAAGGCACACGGTTTTATGCGCGATCTGAGTTTGTAGCCGCGTCTGTTCGTGTTTACAGAGGCTTCTATGAAAGAACCGGAGAGCATCCGAAGGCGCGCGACATTTATACCGAAATGGGACTGAGTAGAGCCGCATTTTACGACGCCTTGCGCGAATACGGTTTGCACCTCAACGACATCCGCGCTGCCGCACTGAACGGCTGATCAGACTCGGCAATCCGCAATCAAGTTTGTTTCTTCGATCAATATCGAGACTTATCAGGACTGTTTTTAAGAGTGTCTGTGTTTCCCTATGCGTCGGAGGTAATACCGATGCTTATCAAAGCACCTGAGGCAGCGAAGATGCTGGATATTCGACTCGCACGACTTTACGAATTGACACGGCAGCGAATTGTTCCGTCTGTGAGGATTGGCCCAAAGCAACTCCGTTATGATCGCGAAACCCTTCGAGAGTGGATTCAAAAGGGTGGTCTTAATCAGGGCGCGAGCGTGGATCAGCGAGCTGGCAGCTAACAGGGGCGATGACAACCGAACGTCCCGCAGGAACCGCTGGAAAGGAAAACACCGCGCCTGCGAGTGCAAGCGTCTCGCTCATTCATGCGAGCGGACTGAAAGAACTGCCGAGACCAGAATGGCTAATTGACAAGAAGTTACCAAGAAGAGGGTTAGGGGTAATCTACGGTCAGCCCGGCAGCGGCAAGACGTTTTATCAGTTGGACCAGCTACTAACAGTTGCGCAGACTCAGCCTGTTGTCTATGCCCCTACTGAGGGGCTGTATGGACTCGACAATCGACTTGCAGCACTCTGCGACTATCGAGGGTTAGAGCTGGGCAAGTTCTACGTGTTCAAGAAACCTGTCGAGCTTATGAAGCTCGGCAGCGTCAACGCGTTCATACAAGAAGTTCGCGGCGTCGATCCAGTGTTAATCGCTTTCGACACCTTAAGCGGCTGTATGGTTGGCGGAGATGAAAATGCCCCAAAGGATATGGGATTGTTCGTACATGGCTGTCAGACCGTGATTCGTCAGTTAGATTGTTTCGTAAGCGTGGCCCACCATATGACGCGAAAGGGCAACAATGAACGCGGTCACTCAAGTTTAAGAGGGGCAGCGGAAATTATGATCGCGATTGAATGCAAAGGTCACGCAGTCACCGCAACCTGCACCAAAAGCAAAGACAGTGAGCCTTTCCCGGTTGAGCGGTTCACACTGACGCCACACATGGACAGTATGGTCCTAAAGTCGTTCAACGGTCTCAACAAAGATCAGACTGCCATACTTAGGGCTGTTGCCGCGAACCCAGGTATCAAGCCGAAAGCTTTGATTGAGCAAACTGAAGTGAGTCAGGCAAGTGTCTACCGAATTCTGCGCGAGTTCAAAACAAAGGAGTTTGTGGAGGGCGCAAACGGCGGCTGCTACTACATAACCGACAAAGGAGAAAAAGCAGGGCTATCACAGGCAACTGATAGCGAAAATGCCTTCGAAGTGTGCGTGTGACAGATGACTATCACGAAGACTGAAGCCACTGTTTGCTGAAACCCTCGTTGATTGCACAGTTTAGATGTGAGGGACTATCAACTATCAAACGGTCGTTATTGGCATCGTGATAGCGAAACTTCCTTCACTATCACACTTCTCTGTCTCTTAAAGACAGAGAGTGATAGTAGAAGCGGTTGCTGTATTAAAGGCAAAAGCCGCAACGAATGAATCGAGCGGCTCACAACTGAAACTGCGCTGGCAGGCGCTCTCAGGGCTGAGTGAAATATAACAGCCGGAGGGTGTTGTGTCCACAGATTCTAATTCTAATTCTTATAGCTCTGTCCGCCATATGGCGTCATTGCTAATTCCCACGTCTGACAAGGATAAGTTTATGGTGATGCTATCCGCGTACATGGACGAGACGGGGCACTCCAAAGATGAACGGCAACGGTTCAACGGTATGGCTGGCCTACTCGCCCCTGCCGAAAAGTGGATCGAATTTGAGGATAACTGGAACAGGACGCTTACAAGCAAAGAGTTCCATTTGCCATATTTTCACATGCGGGAGTTTGAGGGTAGGCATCCTGATACCGGCAAGCCGGTCGGGCGTTTTAGAGGCTGGACCAAAGAAAAGCGCGAGCGGCTTTACAGCAAGCTTATGCGGCATATTGCAAACGCTCACGCTTTACCCTACGGCGCAGTTATAGCGATGGAAGACTGGCGAAGTCTAAGCGAGGCTCAGCAAAAAGCTTTACACGACGATCCCTACTTTTTGGCGTATCGATCAGTAATCGCGCTTTCGACCAGCTTTCTCGAATTTAAGCGAGCACCACCAAACGTACAGGTTGCTTTCATGTTTAGCGATCAGGTCGAATTTAAGTACAGAGCATTGCAGCTTTACGACGAAATCTACAAGACGGGAATGTTCATAAAGCGCAGCGCGAAGCGTCCAGCGTTTGAGGACATGCGAAACTACGCTCCGCTACAGGCTGCTGATATCGTGGCGTATGAAATGTACAAAGAGTACGACCGTATAAAATATAGGCCGAATGACAAGCCCAGGTGGGGACACGACCGGCTAGAGGAGATGAGCAACAAACATGGATCTCAGTTGATAGGTATGTTCTACTCTCGCGCCAAGCTCGTTCAGTACGCGGACGACTGGGCCAGAGCGGCCAGTATAAAGCGCTATTGGGACAAACAACGGGCAAAGAAAACCACAAAAAGCTAGTCCTTACGGTCTAGTGCTAGAACGCGATCCGTCGAACCTTCCGCGTTAATCAGGGCAGATACATTCCTCACTGATTTATTACCCGTTCTCCGCTGGTCTATAATCCCCTCAGTGCCTCAGAGTATCTCGCTGTTTCATTGAGTTCGCACTCTTCCGGCACACATCGGGAGGTAAATGTCGTGACGCGATTTCGCCGGAAAGTGACGTTGCTATCGCGAAGCGGCTGTTAGTGTGTGTGAATCGTCCGATCCTCAAATCTTGCCGAGGGTAGAAATTACCGCTAATGCCTTTTCTGACGCTGTTGGATCTTTTCTTCGGTCTGTTCGTGATTAGTCTGGTTGTGAACCTAACATCTAGCAGGCTGCCAATCCATTACGTCCCTTCGGTCATGAGGTGGGGATGGTTTAGCAGTGCGATCTATGTAACGATACGCATCATGTCGATCGATTCTATTCAGCAGTATTTACGAGGAACCTTTCGACCTTCGGTCCTCTCTTTTCTCGCCGCGGCAACTCTGGGCGCGGCGGTCGCCATTGTCTATTGGGTGATAATTATCAAAGTGATTCCATCAAAGCCTGCCGAGTCGCAACAGACCGCGAAAGCAGAGCAGACACCGCCGTTACCGTCTCAAAAGCCTGTTCAGAATGAGCTTCGTTTCGTCGTTCCTGATGCTCTACAAATAATCAGGGTAACAGTAAACCGCCAACACTTTTGGACTCATTTGGGCGCGCTTAATGACCAGTTGGAGGGCCAGGGATTTCTAAACCGTCGCTTTGAAGAAAAAGGACTACCACTAACGATACGTACTTCGGGCACCGATCCCAGACCGTACGTGGACACGAAGGTGTACAGCGCGAAGTTAGGGTTGGTAGAGATAAAGAACAACAGGTTAACGACAAGGCCAGAGGGATGGGACGAAAACTCAAGCGACAGATTGATTGAGATTGTCAACGAACACCGGATTCCGGTATTCCGAATGGTATTAAGCGCGGCTAATCAAATTGATATTGAGGCAATCTTCTCTGAGCAAGAGAGTAAAAGATGGAGCATGGTTCCGTGGTTTAAGTATCCTTCAGGAGAACATCGAGGTGAATACGCCGTGGGTGGTTTTCTTCCACTAACTGCCAAGAGCGTATTCCAGTTGTTTTTAGAGGGCTGCGGTAAAGCAGGGGGAGCACATGATACGTATCGACTAAAATCTGCACCAAAGCCTAATGGTATGGAGGTGGATTACATGGTTTGTATGGACTTTGAGTCAAGAGCGGTCTATTTAAACATCTTCATTCCGTGGCCGGGAGGCATTGAGGCGCCGGTTGAAGCAGTCGCGTTATCTAGGATGTTTGCGGCCGAGTATAAGGACTTGCTAGCTACACTGCTAAAGTTGCAGACGATCGTTCGTAGGAGTCCCGGAGCACCCATCGAAAGATCTTCAGATCTGGTCTTCACGGGTGTTATCGGAATCTATCATGAAGCAGACTTCCTTATGGGGGAATCTGAAAAAATCACCGCTGAATTTAAAAAGCATGGGGCAAGAGTCCGCTTCTTCGGACCTGATTACGCGATACTTCAAAACAGTCCCCTTTCGAAGTAGGTTATTTGCCTGTGAGATTCATGTCGTCGTCAACGATACTTTCAAGCGGGACTCGTGCGGCGCGAGCATCGGTTGAGGCACGATACAAGCTCAGTGTCCTTATCTCGGCGCCAGAAAAGAAACTAGACCTGTTGTTGGTCTAGCATTCATGTTCTTCTTCTTCCTCTAACGGCGATGGCTGCGGCAGGAAACGACCACGATCAACCCGCTCGCGCCTGCGTTCACCGTCGCTTCAATCCATCACCTAATTGCAGTTCAATGGTTGCCAGTCACGCGCGAGGTCTAGGACTTGAGAGAGAGTCATGTTCATTACCGCTCACTTTCTGTGCT
>DASXRE010000149.1:0-7458 GCA_036506775.1 Pyrinomonadaceae bacterium
CGCATTCATCTCAGGGGCTGTGAGCACTTCTCCAGCGACGCTTTTGATCGCGCCTCCCCAAATCGTCGTGCTAATCTCCGCCGCTCGATTGGGATCAAGATTGACGAGCGACAGGTGTACGCGTCCCTCCGCATCACGCGATGCTGTGGCGCTCAGCGAAGGAATGGTTACATCACCGAGCTTGTACTCCGGCGCGCTGAGATCGACCGGAATCATCGTGGCGCCCTGATGCACGCGATACATCCGAAAGACGTAATACGTCGGCGTCAGCACCATCTTTTCTTTATCGGTCAATATCATCGCTTGCAGCACATTCACCATCTGCGCAATGTTGGCCATGCGCACACGATCCCCGTGCTTCTGAAAGATATTCAGGTTAACACCCGCGACGATCGCGTCGCGCAGCGTGTTCTGCTGGTACAGAGCGCCCATGTCACGGCCAGGTTCGGCGTCATACCACGTGCCCCACTCATCAACCATCAGACCGACACGCTTCTGCGGATCGTACTTGTCCATGATCGCACTGTGCTTCTGAATGAACTCGTCGATGCGCAGCGTCCGTGCGAGTGTGGCATGCCACTGTTTCTCATCAAACTGCGTCGCGGATCCTTTCTTGGACCAGTCGCTCGTCGGCAGCGTGTAGTAGTGCAGCGACAGCCCGTCCATGTACCTCCCGGCCTGCGACATGAGGACTTCGGTCCAGTTGTAGTTGTCGTCATGCGAGCCGACCGCCAGCTTCTGAATGCGGTTGCCTGAGTGGTTCTTGATGAAGGTGGCGTATTGACGGTAGATGTCGGCGTAATACTCCGGCCGCATGTTCCCGCCGCAACCCCACGTTTCATTGCCGACGGCGAAGAACGGGATCTTCCAGGGCTTGTCGCGTCCGTTGCGGCGACGAAGATTCGCGAGATCCGAGTCTGAACTCGAGGTCATGTACTCGATCCAGTCCATCATCTCCTGCGGCGAGCCGCTGCCGACGTTTCCGTTGATGTAAGCGTCAGCGCCGAGCAGTTCGCAGAGATCGAGAAACTCATGCGTGCCGAACGCATTCGAGTCCACGCCACCCCAACTCGCGTTCGGGCGCCGTGGACGTTTGTCACGCGGGCCGATGCCGTCGCGCCAGTGATACTCATCAGCGAAACAGCCACCGGGCCAACGCAGAACCGGAATATGCAGTTCCTTCAAGGCGTCGACCACATCGTTGCGCAGGCCGCGCGTGTTTGGGATCGACGAGTTCTCCCCAACCCAGAGGCCATCGTAAATCAGACGCCCCAGGTGTTCGGCAAACTGGCCGTAGAGGTTGCGATTGATGGTCCAGCGCGGCTGGTCCATGCGGACCGAGAGCGTGGCCTTGTAGGGTTCGACACTCTGAGCCGTGGCCGCGGGCGCGACCAGGGCCAGAATCAACAGACACACGATTAAGGTTCGTCGAGTATGCATAAGTGTCATTGTGTTCTGTAGCTCTGCGTCTCTGTGCCTCTGTGGTTTTCAGTAAACCACAGAGACACTGAGATATAGAAATGTAGTTCACGGCCCATCGCCATAGACGATGCCGCGGCCATTGGTCCCGATGTAAACGCGCCCAAAAATTCGCGGGTCGCCAGTAAGGGCCGTCTCACCTGCGCGGCCCCACTGATGCTGATCGTCGTTGAGGCGCACCCAGGTTTGTCCGGCATCGATGGAACGGAAGATGCCGCGCACGCCAGCGACCTGCGCCGCCGCGTAAACCGCGAGGTAAGTCTGTCCGGTTGCCGCTTTACCGAAGCCGATATTGTCGGCCTCGTCGACGTTCGCCAGTTTCGTGAAGCTCGCGCCGGAATCAGTCGAATGCCAGAGGCCGTAGGTGTTGTCCCACTCGGCGCCGCCAGCCAGCCAAACGTCACCTTCGCGGCCGGGCACAGCTTTGAATCTCACTGGACCACCCAACGGAAGTCCAGCCGCGGCAGTCGCAGTGAACGTCTTACCGCCGTCCGTGCTCACGTAAAAGGTGCCAGACTTGAAGCCGTAGAACTTGTTTGGATTCACGCGATCCGAACCCACGCGCGCACCCGCCGGTATGCCCGCCGCAGCCGTCCACGATTTCCCGCCACCGGTCGTGTAGAAAACACCAACTCCCGCAGGACTCCACACGATCTTGCCGCCACCCGTTGCCGAGACTGCAACTGAGCCGCCGCCGGTTAAACCTGACGGCTGAGCAGAAACACTGGCCCACGTCGTGCCGCCGTCCGTCGAGATCGCCAGACTCTTCTCGCAATTCGCGGTGTCGCCGTTTGCCGCGCGCACAATGTACGACGGACTCAGCTCAGCGTAGTCGAGACTCACACTCGAGCCACGAACTGGCGCCGCCTGCGCTGACGGCACGACGTTCACGTCGTTGTGACGAAAACCAGTGATGTCTCCGAGTGCGCTGATGAGCGGTGCGCCGGATGGCGGGCTGATCAGATCCTGCACGGCCGTCTCTTCGATGCCTTGGGCCATAACCCTGATCGTGATCTGGCTCGTTGTGCTTAAGTCCCACGTCGTCAGGTTCGTGCTGCCGTAGAGCGTGGCGCCGGTGCCGTACATGAAGCGATCGGCGTTGAACGGATCGATCTCCAGAGCCTCCGTCATCCAGCCGAGCTTCGGATTAACTTCCGCCCCGGGCCGGCCGCCTCCGCAGAGCGGCGTGGCAGGAAACTTGAGCCAGGGCGACGCGGTGACGTCCTGCGTGTAACGGAACGTGCGATTCGGATAACGCGCCCAGTCCCAGATTCTGCTCCACGTCGTGCCGCCGTTTGTGCTGCGCCAGATTTGCGTGTCCGGCCACCACGAACTGTAGCCCGTCACCATGATCGTGTTCGGGTGCTGGCGATCAATGGAAAGACCGCTGTAGCCGAAGAAGTTGTCGTTGGTGTTGGACGATGGTATGGGACTGATGAGCGTCCACGCGCCGCTCGCGGTATTCAGCTTCCAGACGTCGCCGTGGCCACCATCGTATGGACCACCTTTGTCGCTGTAGGCTACGTAGAGAAATCCGTTCACGTGGTCCAACACGGCTTTGTGTGGAAGAAAGCCGGCAGGCTGTCCAGGAACAGCAGACCACGTTGCGCCGCCGTCAGTGCTACGATAGATGCTCGTGCCGAGATCGGCGACACCGGCGTAGATGGTTTGCGTCGTATTGCCGGGAGTGCCGGTCCGTTTGTCGAAGGTGATCCAGTAGAGGCCCTGGTTGTCGGTCAGGTAGCCGTTGGGATCGGTAGGGTCTTGCACGAAGTTGCCGGGGTTTGGAAAGCTTGTGACTTTGGACCAGGTAACGCCCGAGTCGGTGCTGCGCCAGAGGCCGTTACCGCTCGGCGCGCCGAGATAAAGAACGCTGTTGCGGTTTGGATCGACGGCGAGACGTTCGCCTGGTCCACGGCCCGGCATGTTGCCGCCGAGTTTGAAGGGCAGCATTGCGCGTTGCCAAGTCGCGCCGCGATCGGTTGAACGAAGTATGGCGCCGTTCTGAGTGGTCCAACTGTTTGTGTACGTGCCGGCGGCGACGTAGAGGTTGTTGCTGTTAACCGGGTCGGTGGCGATCGAGATGACGCCGGTCAGGTTCCAGTCGTCCCAACTGATGGAATCGAGCAACGGGATCCAGCGGCTGGTAGCCGGATCGAGGCGGTAAGCGCCGCCGATGTCCGTGCGGACGTAAACTAGGTTCGGCTGCGTCTGGCTGAAGACGATGCCGACGATGAATCCGCCGCCATAGATTTGGACGTTGCGCCACGTGTATTGTGCGGCGGCTTGGCCGGCAGCGCCGAGAGTGGCGGTGAGTAGCAGGATGCAGCAAGCGAGCTTTTGAGCTTTTCTCCACATAATTCCTCCTGTTCGCGTGTGAGCATGCATAGAGGGCTACCTGATCAGGGGGACCCACGGATGTGTTGTAAACTTTGTTTGAAGCCCGGATAAAAGTGGCTACATTTTACATGACTTCGCAACCTGATCAAATCTGTTTGTTACAATCCGGCCCACGCCATGAAACCGCTGCCTGAGTGGGAGGTGCTGCTCCCGCTACTCAAGAAACTCCACGAAACCATCCGTGATGGCGTGGTCGAGGCTTGTGAGCGTTCGGCAACTGAAACGCTTGCGGCCGTCGCTCGTGAACAGGAGGGTGACACGATCTATGCCGTCGATCGCGTCGGCGAGGATCTGCTCGTCGACTTTTTCGAGCGCGAGATCGCTCCACTCGTTTCCCTTGTTCTGATCGCCGAAGGTCTGCGGCACGGAAAGATGGTTTTGCCTGGCGGCGTTCCGGCAAGTGAAGCAGTGTTGCGCATCATCGTCGATCCGATCGACGGCACTCGCGGTCTGATGTATCAGAAACGCAGTGCGTGGATCCTGACTGGTGTGGCACGCAACCGCGGCGACGAAACCAACCTCGCCGATATCGAACTCGCGATTCAAACTGAAATTCCACTGGTTAAGCAGCACCTTTCCGATTGCCTCTGGGCCATCCGCGGCCAGGGCGCACACAGCGAACGCTACAACCGTCTTAGCGGCCAACGATCGAAGATCATGTTGCAGCCTTCGCGTGAGCCCACGATCGCCCACGGCTACGCGGGAGTGGCGCGATTTTTTCCCGGAGCGCGTGAAGAACTGGCCGCGATTGATGAAGAGATCGTGCTCGGCGCACTCGGACCAACCCAACCCGGCAAGGCACACTGTTTTGAAGATCAATACGCTTCCAGCGGTGGTCAACTTTATGAGTTGATGAGCGGTCACGATCGCTTCGTCGCTGACCTCCGTCCATTCATGAAACACATCCTGAGCAAGCGAGGACTCCCGCTCGGCATCTGTTGTCATCCGTACGATCTGTGCACCGAACTGATCGCGCGCGAAGCAGGAGTGATCGTGACTGATGTACGCGGCGGCGCAGTGCGCGCGCGGCTCGCAGTCGAACCCGATGTTGCGTGGGCCGGCTATGCCAATGCACAAATCCGAGCGCAAATCGAACCGCTCTTACATAACGCCCTGTCCCGACGTGGTCTATTGAACGATGAAGACACCTGACACACGCCGGTTTATCAAACGGCTGAAGCAGTTCGAGTTCTTTTCGCCGTCAGAAATATTCGTAAGTCGCGCGCCCGGAAGAATCGATCTGATGGGAGGCATCGCCGATTACTCCGGAGCGCTCGTGCTGCAATGGCCCATCGCCGCGGCGACACACGTGGCGGTTCAACTTCAGGACACGCCGGCGATTGAGATTTGCAGTCTCGCCTCCAGCCCAAAAAACCCAAATCGCTCCTTTGAAATGGGCGTTGCGGATTTTGAGTCGAATGGCGCGCCCGTTGAGTACACAGCAGTAGGCTCGATGTTCCAGTCTGATCGACATTGGGCTGCGTACGTCGCCGGCGCTTTTCTCGTGCTGATGCGCGAACGCGATTGTCGCTTCAAACAAGGCGCGAAGATTCTGATCGGTTCTGAGGTGCCCGAAGGCAAGGGCGTCAGTTCATCAGCAGCGCTGGAAGTAGCGGCGATGATGGCGATCGCCGCGGCTTACAACATAGAAATCTCGCCAGTCGAGGTCGCGTTTCTGAGTCAGAAGGTAGAAAACCTGATCGCCGGCGCGCCGTGTGGAGTGATGGACCAGATGACTGCCGCGTGCGGCGAAAGCGATCGACTGCTGGCCTTGTTGTGCCAGCCAGGCGAGTTGCAAGGCACGATCAGTTTGCCGGATGAGCTCGCGATCTGGGGTCTTGATTCAGGGATTCGGCACTCAGTGGCAGGTGTGGATTACGGTGTAGTGCGCACAGCCGCGTTTATGGGTTTGCGGATTATCACGGAGCTGGGCCGATCGGATCCGCGCGGTTATCTGGCCAATATCACACCTGACGAGTTTGACAAAAACTTTGCTACCCATCTGCCACACCAGATGGCGGGCGAAGGCTTTCTCAAGCGCTACGGCCGGTTTATCGATTCCGTGACCTCCGTGGATCCCGGCCAGACCTATCCGGTCTTTGCAGCCACCCGGCATCCTGTTTACGAACACGCGCGGGTTAAACTCTTTGCCAGGAGTTTGCAAAACTGGAAAGGTCCTCGCGAAGGAGAGTCGCTCGGTGATTTGATGTACGAGTCGCATGAAAGTTACTCAGCGTGTGGACTCGGTTCGAGCGGCACCGATGAGCTGGTCAGACTCGTACGCGATGCTGGACCAGAGCGCGGTCTCTACGGCGCAAAGATCACCGGCGGCGGCAGCGGAGGGACAGTCGCAGTGTTGGGCCAACGTTCCGCTGTAACGACTATCGGAGCGATAGCCAAACGATACGCGCAGCGCAGCGGACATCAACCACTGATTATTTCCGGCTCGTCCGCGGGCGCGGGACAGTTCGGAGTTCTGAAACTATAAAGAGCGACACGACAAACATGACTTGGGAAGAACGATGGCATCCGCTGCGAGAGGAATGGATAATCGTTGCCGCACACCGTCAGAATCGGCCCTGGAGTGGCAACACGATCGCGACGGATGATGAGGCGTTGCCGGACTACGTCGCTGATTGCTATCTCTGTCCGGGCAATCCTCGTGTCAGCGGCGCGGTGAATCCGAATTACGAGAAGACGTTTGTCTTTGACAACGACCATCCGTGTGTTTCTTCTGACGCTCCGGCAGAGCTGCCGCCACCGCCGGCTGTCTACAAAAATCGTCCGGCGAACGGCGTTGCGCGCGTAGTTTGTTACAGTCCCAAACACAATCTCACGCTTGCTGAACTCGAGATCGAAGACATTCAGGATCTGCTGACGGTGTGGCAGGCGCAATACCGCGAGCTGGCTGCGCGGCCGGATATCGCGCACGTTTTAGTCTTCGAGAACAAGGGCGTGGCGGTGGGCGTTTCGAATCCACACCCGCATTGCCAGATCTACGCGACGAATTTTGTTTTTCACACAATCGAGAAGGAAGCACGTGTCAGCCGTCGACACTTTGCGGAAACCGGTCGCGTGCTTTTCAGGGAGATACTTGAAGCGGAGCGCAACGACGGCCAGCGAATCATTAGCGAGAATGAGTCTGCGATCGCTTTCATTCCCTACTTCGCGCGCTATGCTTACGAAGTCTTTGTTTCACCAAAGGAGACGCATGCGAGTCTTGCATCGCTAACCGCGCTAGAGCTGCGCGATCTTGCTGACGTGCTGAAGAACGTCGTTGTGAGGTTCGACAACTTGTGGCGCATGCCGTTTCCGTACGTGATGGCGCTACACCAGGCGCCCACCGATGGCGGCGACTACAGCGGCTTTCATTTCCACATCGAGTTTCATCCGCCTCTGCGGCGGCCAAACCTGCTCAAGTATCTCGCTGGACCAGAAATCGGCGGCGGAAATTTTCTGAGCGACACGAGTCCGGAAGAAAAGGCCGCTGAGCTGCGCGCCCTGCCGAGTATCCATTACAAGTTGTAGGGGCGGCACTCCGTGGCCGCCCCTGCATGCGCGTTTCGACTTGCCTTTGTA
>DASXRE010000150.1:0-21876 GCA_036506775.1 Pyrinomonadaceae bacterium
AGTTACGAACAAAGCGGTGACAAGTCCCCGCACTCCAAAGAGGTGTCCTAGCGAGGAAGCTGATCAAGGAAATGGTAGCGGGCGCGGGTCGTGTCAGGCTCGGCGCGCGGTTGCACGTCAAGGCGCATCAACCGGTTATCTTCGCCCGTGCGACGAAGCGGTGCCCATTCAGGCAGACTGGAACCGTTCGGATTAGCGTTCTTGATGAAGTTGGCAAAGTAATTCTGCATCGCCGCCGACACGCGGTAATCGTCATCGGTCCACGCGTAGACGTCATTCAACTTCAGATTACCGAGCGCGTACTCTATCTCCGCCGAGTGAACCGCACCGCGCGCCGGTGGCGGTGGTGAGTTTTGCCCGGCCTGTTTTGCTGCCTCAGGACGCATCGCCGGCCGCGGACGCGCGTAGAAGTAACGATAGACGGCCGCACCACTCGTTCGCGCGTGAACATCGATCCACTTCCACGTGCTGTAAGCGATGAAGCGATCACCAGCCATGTCCGTCGCCGCCTGAACGACTTCCTCGGGAGTAGTCGCCGGATAAACCTTCAGTGCCTCATCCGCTCGCGCTCCATACAGCTTCTCGATGATCTTCTTGTAGTTCTCCAGCGTCGGTTGCTGGTCGCCGAAAAACGCCTGCCAACCCAACTCTTCAGAGTTCCAACCAGCCAACAACGGCACACGCGCCTGTTTGCCTGACTCGTAGATCGTTAACGGATCTGCAGGCAAAAAGTAGCCGTCGATCGTGATCGGAAAACGCGCGATGCTGGCAAAGCCACCCTTTGTGGCAGGCTCGAGAATTTTCTGCGTCGGAAGTGTTCGCAACGCAGCGAGCGATTGTACGCCCAGGTCCGTGGCAAACTTGCTTCCCGCTTCTTCTGCTTTTGCGAGTGGCACGGGCGAGAGCGCGCCAGTGAGCGCTCCGCTTTCACCGATCGCGCCCGCGATCAAATCCCGCGAGAGTGGCGAGGCCATCTGAGCACTGACGGAGATCGAACCAGCAGACTCGCCGGCGATCGTTACGCGTTTTGGATCGCCGCCGAAATTCTTTATGTTCTGCTGGACCCAACGTAGCGCGGCGTTTTGATCCAGCAGACCATAATTCCCGGATGCCTTGTGCGGAGACTCGCGTGTCAATTCAGGATGGGCCAGGAAACCAAACACACCGAGCCGGTAGTTAACAGTGACTACGACGATTCCCTTCGCGGCCATGCTCTCGCCGTCGTAACGAGGTTCCGAGGCGTCACCAGCAACAAGACCACCACCGTAAAAGTAAACCAGCACCGGGAGCCGTTCGCGATTCGATTTGGCCGGCGTCCAGACGTTCAGATACAGGCAGTCTTCACTCATGCCGTTTGAGCGAGAAACCATATCGCCAAAGATTGGCGCCTGCATGCAACGTGGACCAAAATCGATTGTTGTTCGCACGGCTGTCCAATTCTTCACTGGCTGTGGCTCTCGCCAACGCAGTTCACCGGTGGGTGGCTGAGCGAATGGAATTCCGCTGAAGACGCGAACGCCTGAGGGTTGCACGCCGCGTCCTTCAACTGGTCCGTTTGCAGTCTGGACCACGTCTGACGCGTGCGCCGGAATGGCGAAGGCTAGTAGCAGGAATAAGAGACGGACCATTTATCGCGCAGCGAGTGCCGGAACTTCCGTCAGCACGCCCTTTTCAAGATGCCTTTGCTCGGACGCAAAGCTTGCCGCGTGCGGATCGTGTGTCACCAGCATGATGGTTTTGTTCAACTCACGATTGAGAATCGAAAGTATTTGCAAAATCTCTTCCCCAGAGCGGGCGTCAAGATTTCCGGTTGGTTCGTCGGCGAGAATCAGATGCGGATCGGTAACGATCGCGCGCGCAATCGCCACCCGCTGCTCCTGACCGCCAGACAATTGTCGCGGCTGATGATGCATGCGATCGCTCAAACCAACGAGATCGAGTGCCGTCTCAACGTTCTTCCGCCGTTCGGCCTTCGACAGCTTGGTCAACAGCAAAGGCAACTCGACGTTTTCAAAAGCAGTCAGCACCGGTACGAGATTGAACGTTTGAAAGATGTAGCCGATGTGAACGTTGCGCCACGCAGCTAACTGGCTCTCACTCATCCGCGTCAGTTGGGTGCCCATCACTTCCACTTCGCCTTCGGTCGGGCGATCGATTCCCGCGACCAGGTTTAGCAGCGTCGATTTGCCTGAACCACTGGGTCCCATGAGCGCCAGAAAATCTCCCGCGTACAACTCGAGATCGACCCGATCCAAAGCGACAACCTCAAACCCCTCGCGAGTAAAACTCTTGCTCACGTTGCGCACTCGCACTATCAGCTCAGACATAGTTTTTCCGACCTCACACCTTTACTGAACTTTCACTCGATCTCCATCGCGTAACTTCTCAACTTCACTTACCGCAACCGTTTCGCTGCCGCTCAGACCGTCGAGCACCACGTAAGCATCGCCTGACTCCTCGCCGGTCCTGATCGTGCGCTGCTCGACCTTGTTGCCCTTGACCACGAACACAAAAGAACCGTTGTCCTTCTTCACGACCGCAGCTTTGGGAACCAACACTCGCGCCACCACCTTGCCGTCAGTTACCGAAGCTTTCTCAGAAAGAAAGTTGACCCGCGCATTCATCTCGGGCCGCAATTGCTCGTTTGGATTATCAACCTTCACCTTGATCTGCACCGTTGCTTTGGCGCGGTTGGCCTCGGGCGCGATCTCTTCGATAAAGCCGGTGAAACGCAGATTCGGATAAGCATCGGGAATAATCTCGGCTTTTTGCGACGGCTTCAGCCGCGCGAAATCCGTCTGGCTGATGTCCAGTTCGACCTGTAAATCAGTCAGATCCGCGAGGTCGACAACTGAAGTGCGCGCGCCGGAACCACCAAACGCAGAGGGGCTGACCATCTCGCCGCGTTCCACGATTCTTTCCAGCACTGTTCCTGAAACGGGTGCCTTGATCTCGGTCGCCGCGAGTTGCGTGTTGGCGTAATCGAGTGCGGCTTTCATCTGCTGCACTTGTGCGTCCGCGGCCCGAATCTCTTCCTGACGCGGCCCAATGTCGGTCATCGCGCTCGCCTGTTTGGCTGCTTGCACCAGGGCCGCAGCCGTGTCCCGTTGGGCCAAAGCACGGTCCAACTCGGACTTCGAAGCGACACCGGAGCGAAACAGCGTCTCAGCTCGTTGGTATTCGGCTTCAGCGTTTCGCCAGTTTGCTTCGGCCTGCAACACCGCCGCTTTGTCTTTCAACTTCTCTTCCGGTCTTGAACCAGTGCGCAAACGATCGAGCTGCGCCTGCACGCCCGCGAGATTGGCCTTTGCTTGATTCACCTGCGCGCGAAACTCGGTGTCTTCGAGTCTGACGAGCACCTGTCCTTCCCGCACGATGTCGCCTTTCTCGACGCCAATCCACGCGACCCGACCCATCACCTTGGCGCCAACCGCGATCTTGTGATGGGCCACGACGTAACCGGAAGCGGAAAGCACACTCTCGCCCGCCGATGCACCGCCACTTTCTGTTCTTAGCGCGGCCACAGAGATCGCCTTGGCCGGCGAGAAGAGAAATACGTAACCCAGCGCGAGCAACGCGACGACTGCCGCGATTCCAACCAGCAAAAGCTTCGGCGTACGGCTGTTTCCGGCCGGCGCCGGCGCGGGTCCGCGATCAATCTTCAAGCTTCGCAGCCGCTTGTTGAGATCTTCCTGCGCGTCTTTTGACTGTGGACTGGTCGCCATGTTCCGTTTCAACTACTAGGCTCGTAAAGCATCGACGATCTTGAATCGGGACGCGCGAATGGACGGCAGCAGTGAACCCACCAGACCAATCACCGCACCAAAGATCAGTGCCATGATCATCAAGTCGGCGGTGACGCGAAAGTTGAAAGCTATCTCGCTGAACGTTACCCAATTCGACGTACCGGTCGAAACAAAGTTCAAAGGCAACGACAGCAGAATCCCGATCGCCGCGCCGATTAAGGCGATCGCAACTGACTCCAAGAGAAACGCCGTAAGAATGCTGAGCCTGCTAAATCCAAGCACGCGCAGCGTGCCAATCTCTTTCGTACGCCGCGCCACAGCGGCGTACATCGTGTTCATACCGGCAAAGCCTGCGCCGATGGCCATGATCAAGGAGATAAACACCGCCAGGCCTTTCAAAGCACCGGATGCAGTGCCTTGCTGGTCCTCGTAGAAAACTCGTTCCGATACCGCTTTCAAATGAAGCTTCGGATCGTCTGTGATTCGCTTTGTCAACGCCGTCAACGCATTCTGATCCTTCGCCCGCAATAACACCGATGAGTAACCGTCGCGCTTCGTGGTGCTGGCGAGTGAATTGATGTCAACCCAGATCTCCGATTCAAACGCCTTACCGGCGGAGTCGAACAAACCAACCACCGTGTAATCCGTCGTTTGAATCCGGAACTTGTCGCCGATGTCGAGACCCTGAAACCTCTCAGCGATCCGCTTCGAAACCACCGCCTCCGTCAGACCCGGCTGAAACACTCTGCCGGCGACGGTTTTAAATCCCGAGCGCAAATCGAACGACATTGGACCGACACCGCGCACCGTAACGTTAGATCCCTGACTCATTCCCTTGCGAGCTTTGTAGATCAAGGTAATGAGTTCGGCAGTGGCGCGTGGCTTGTCACCCGCTCGCTCAACGCCATCGAGATACAGCAGGTCGTTGAAGTTCTCGCGCGTCAACGAACTGTTCAGTTCGGCCGTGCTTCCCTCACGGAGAACGATCACGTTCAACGGCTCGCCGCTGCTCGAAAGCGTCAGATCGATCCCGCGCGCCAGGGCCATCACCATCAAAAAGACAGCCACCGTCAGACCGATCGTGAACGCAGTCGCGAGCGTACTCGCCTTTCTGACCACGATGTTGCGAATGTTGTACTTGAGCGGTAGAGCCATCTTATTCAGTGCTCCGCAAAGCTTCCGCGATCGTCAGACCGGAAACTCGATACGCCGAATAGACCACGCTGATCAATCCCACCAGCACCGACAGGACAAATGCCGCCACTAGCGTTTCCGTCGTGGGCACAAACGAAATGAAGTTTGGAATGTAGAGACTCAGATCCACCGAGCGGAAGATCAGCATCGCGCCGCCAATGCCGATCACGGCGCCAATACACGCAACCACCAGAGCCTCACCGAAAAACAAGGCGGCGATCGTGCGGCGTTGGAAGCCAATCGCTTTCAACGTGCCGACCTCCTTCGTGCGTTCACGCACCGTCATTGCCATCGTGTTGCCCATCACGAGCAACAGAGAAAACGTGATCGCAGCCATAATGCCGTAGAGAAACTGTTTCACTCCGCCCATCATGGTCTGAAAACTCAAAGCGAACTCGCGCTCGCTTTCGGTTTTTGTGGGCGCGTCGGTGTTGGCAAAGATGGAGTCGATTGCCTGGGCCACACGCGGCACGTCTTCAGGCGAGTTGGCCAGAATGCTGAACGTGCTTACCTGATCCTTGGCCCAGGCCGGAAGCATCTCGTTTAGATATTCGTAATGGAAGTAGAGAGTTTTCTCGTCGGCTCCAGTGTAAACGCCGCGAATGATGAACTCGACGCTCTGGTTGTAGATCGGGCTTTTCAGCGTGACGCGCTGGCCGGGAGTAAAGCCGTAAAGCGTGACGAGTTTTCGCCCAACAATCGCACCTTGTCTGTCGTTGATGAATGACTGCCAGTCGGGGTCGGACATCTTCACTTCCGTGAGCACGTCCTTGATCTTGCTCGCGTCGACCGCGAAGTTTGCGAAGAAGTTGCGCTCATCTTTGTAGATGCCGCCGAACCAACTGAACGGCATCACTTCTTTAACGCCTGGCACTGTCTTCATCTTTTGCAGATGGGCCATCGGGATCACGAAGCCCAGCGAAACCGCGTGACGCGAAACGAGTCGCAGCGGGCTGGCTTCGTCCGTGCCGCGTTCAAACTCGGTGAGAATCGTGGCCAGACTGATGATTAGAAACAGCGAAACCACGAGGCTCGAGATTGTCAGCAGAGTTCGTCTCTTGTTCCGCAGGATGTTCTTAAAAATCAGCTTTGCATACTTCATACGCAGTGCACCTTTTTTAGAACTGTGGGCTTTGCACGAAAGAACGGGCGACCGACATGGCCGCGGTTAGCAGCGAATTACGCGCTCCCGGGCGAAAGGTTCACAGAAACATGAACGTCTGCCGCGAAAAACATGAACACTATGCCGCGAGTTGGGTGTTTACGATACGGTCAAGCGTCCACTCGCGCAAGCACCAACATGCCCCAGCCCGCTGTTTCATCTACTAGTCGAACCAGAACTCCCCGGATCGACACACCGGCTGATGACAGTTCCAAATGTCGCCTCCCGGCGACAACAATTCCAGACCACCTTCGCTCGCCACTCGTCTAAAAACAGTGGTCGGCAAGAAGTCAAAAAATGGTATAGTGACTTTCACCTGGTGACTAGCCACGGTGGCCCCACGATCAAGTGAAAGACCTCACCTGAAAGACCAGTTCATTTCGAAATCGCGACGGAGCCCGTCCTGTATGAGAACCAGTTTTCCCCGCTGTTTTGCAAAACTTTTTATCTACCCATTTGTTATTTTGCTCCTGGTCTTGAGCGGCCAGTTTGCCACGGCAAAAGCCGCCACCAGCAAATCACCGGTTCTGATTAGCCAAGCCTCAAACACACGCGCTGTGGCCTTCGAGTCAGTGACCATGAAAGTCGAGCCCTTTTCGACCACAGCCAGCACTCCTTTCAGCCCCGACACGCGAACTCGCATCTGCATCTTTGCAATGAATCTCGAGCTACTTTCCGGCGAAGGCGCCAACGCTTTCACTGCGGACGTTCAGGACGCCACTGGAAAGCTGTATCTATTGCGCGTTGAATACGTGGGCCAGGTGCCAAACTTTCCCGGCATCACGATGATCATCGTCAGGCTCGCGGACGACCTCGGCGAGGTGGGCGATGTCCTGCTGCGACTAAACCTGCATGGAATGGCGAGTAATCGAGTGCGCGTCGCGATTGGACACTCCGGTGGTGGACCAGCGGACGATCCCGGCGCCGTCGCCACGCCGGCTCCCGACACACCGCCGCCCGCAGATCCGCCACTCGTGCCGGATTCATTTAATGGACCAGCCTCAGACGCCGACACGGTTCGTTTTCTCGAGCAGGCGAGTTGGGGCCCAACGTCCGAGGAAGTCGCGCGCGTGAAAGCGATGGGCTTTATGGCCTGGCTCAACGAACAGTTCAGCCTGCCGCCGAGCAACACTTTGAAGGGTTCAAATTATCCCGACCTGACATTCCCGCTCGACGATTCCACTCAGCAGTGCCCGACGACCAACGCTTCAGATCCCAACTACAACCAGACCGTCTGCCTGCGCGATAACTACACGGTCTATCCGCTCCAGCGGACCTTCTTCAGCAACGCACTCAACGGCAATGATCAGTTGCGCCAGCGCGTGGCGTTTGCACTGCACCAGATTCTGGTGGTCTCCGCCAACAGCGAGGTGAATCGTCCGAGCTGGATGACCCCGTACCTGCAAGCGCTCGACCGAAACGCTTTCGGCAATTACAAGACACTGCTCAACGAGATCACGCTGACACCCGCCATGGGTGAGTTTCTCGACATGCGTCTCAGCACGCGAACCAGCCCGAACGAGAACTTCGCTCGCGAAGTGCTCCAGCTCTTTTCGATCGGTACCAACGTGCTCAACCCCGACGGCACGCCGCAACACGATGCGCAAGGCAATACGGTTCCGACTTATACGCAAGCAGACATCAACGAGTTTACGCGCGTCTTCACCGGCTGGAACTTCGCTACCGCCATCGCCGCCGGTATTACTAACTACCGCGATCCGATGATGCCTCGCGGTGGCCAAAACCACGACGCCGGATCGAAGACGCTCTTGAACGGCTTCACGATTCCGGCATGTTCGAGTCCAAACGGGACAGCCAACATTGCTTGTGCGCAGTCAGACATGACCGCCGTCATGCAGCACTTGTCTGATCATCCAAACGTTGGTCCATTCCTCAGCAAGCAACTCATTCAGCATCTGGTGACGAGTAATCCGAGTCCCGCTTACGTTGAGCGGGTTGCGCGAGTCTTCAACAACGACTGCAGCGGGCTTTATCCGCAAGGCTGTGCAAACGTTCGCGGCAACCTCAAGCTGGTCGTCCAGGCGATCCTGCTGGATCCCGAAGCGCGGGGCGACGTGAAGACCGACCCGAACTACGGCAAGTTACGCGAGCCGGCGCAGTACACCGCCGGTTTCCTGCGAGCTTTCAACGTGAAGTCATTCGACAAGCTTTCGACGAGCGACGGCGTGCTGGGCAACAGATCAACCAACGACTTCACTGGCAGTCTGGACCAACCAGTCTTCCAGCCGCCAACCGTGTTTAGTTACTACCAGCCCGGTTACGAGGTTCCCGGCACGAAGATACTCGGTCCGCCATTCGGCATTCTTTCGACCACGACCACGCTGCGACGAGCAAACAACATCAACACGCTCGTTTATACCGGAGTCAGCAGTAACACGTCGCCGACTGCCGCGAGTCCGGATCGACCGCGTGGCACGTCGATCGACATCGCCAACCTCGAAGCGCTGGCTGGAAATCCAGTGGACGTAGTCAACGCGCTCGATGCGTTGCTGCTGCACGGAACGATGAATTCGCAGATGCGCACTTCGATCATCACGGCCATGAACGCCATCAACGATGCGAACGTCACCACGCGCAATCAGAAACGCGCGCGCGCAGCGGTTTATCTGGCAGCAACGTCTTCCCAGTACGACATTCAGAGATAACCACCATGGCAATCACACGCAGAGACTTTTTACGTTCAAGTGCCTGTACGCTCGGCAGCATGGCGCTGGCTTCCAGCATCGACACGTTCGGCATCGTTCACGCGCTCACGCCGCAGGCAGCCACAGACTACCGTGCGCTCGTCTGCGTTTTTCTGAACGGCGGCAACGACGGCAACAACATGTTCGTGTCGCTCGATCAATACAATGGACCAGCAGGCAGTCTTGTCGAGGGCTATTCAAACGTGCGCGCTGGCGCAGGTCTCGCGATACCGCAGGCCAACCTGTTGGCGGTTTCACCAGTGAGCGGCGGCTCTTACGGGTTTCACCCGAACATGCCCGAAATGCAGAACCTCTTCAATCAGGGAAAGCTGGCGGTGCTCTGCAACAATGGTCCACTGGTTGAACCGCTCACACGGACCACGTATCAGAACGGCACCGGCAAGAAGCCACTCCAACTCTTCTCGCATTCGGATCAGGTTGGTGCGTTTCAAACAGCGATCGCAAACAATGTGAGTCAAACAGGCTGGGCCGGGCGGCTCGCCGACAAGACTCAGGGACTGAACGGTTCCGCCTCGTTTCCGAGCAACATCTCGATCGCCGGAATCAATCTGTTCCTCACCGGCTTCGATACCCGACAACTGGCGGTCGCCGATTCAAACACCTCGCTTGCCAACGTGCTGCAACTCAACATGTCGGGCACCGCGAGCGAGCAGGCGTCGCGCCTCGTCTCTTTCAACGAACTGCGCACGCTCGACAACAACTTCAAACTGGTGAAGGCCGCGAGCGACATTCGTTCAAGCTCGATAGCGACTGACAATGCGCTTAGCAGCGTAAACCCGACCCTCGCCACAGTCTTTCCCAATACAACACTCGGCCGGCAACTGAAACAGGTCGCGTTGCTCATCAAAGCCTGCACCGATCCGGTTGCCGGCATAAACATGAAGCGCCAGATCTTCTTCGCCCAACTCGGCGGCTTCGATACACACTCCGGGGAGATTGGTGGACAAGGAGGCCTGCTGACTCAAGTGAGCCAGGCGATCAATGCCTTCTACGCAGCCACTGTCGAACTCGGCGTGCAAGACAAAGTGACGACTTTCACCATGTCTGACTTTGGACGCACGTTGCAACCAGCCGGCACGGGCGCGACGATAGTCGGCACGGATCACGCGTGGGGAAACCATCAACTGATCGTTGGCGGAGCGGTGCTGGGCCACACCCTCTACGGAACGTATCCCAAGCTCCAACTCGGTGGGCCGGATGACGCGGATGGTTCAAATCCGCGCGGGCGCTGGATTCCGACAACGTCAGTTGAACAATACGCTGCGACCCTCGCGATGTGGTACGGGTTATCGACTGCGGATCTATCGGCGGTGTTTCCGCTAATCGATCGTTTTCCGACAGCGAACCTCGGTTTCCTGGCGTAAGGCATGGCCCCGAAGAGGCACAAAAGGCACAAACCAGCCAGCTTCTGTCCCGCTCCTTCCTGGACCTGTCCTTGTGCTTCTTGTGCCTCTTTGTGGTCCTCGGTTCGACTCGTTGCGCTACCGTGCATCCTGATTGCGTTTATCGGATTCCTGTTGTCTCACAACGCGGGCACTCGTCCGGTTCAGGCGTTCTCCTCTGGACCACCGGCTGGTTACACCGGCGCGCCGCAGGAGGAGCCCGACGCCTGCGCTGAATGTCACGTTCCACCTGATGCCGGCACTGGCAGAATCTCAATCACCGCACCGTCGACTTACGTTCCCGGCCAAACCTATCCGATCACTGTCACACATACGAACGCCGATCTCACGCGCCTGCGCTGGGGCTTCGAACTGACGGTGCTCGATACTGCTAATGACGAAAAAGCCGGTGACTTGCAAAACGTCGACGGCCTGACGCAGGTTTTGAACAACGCTGGCCCAAACTCCGTGCGCCAGTACATCGAACATACGTCCGCTGGAACTTTCGTCGGACAGCAAAACGGCGCGAGCTGGACTTTCAACTGGACCGCGCCGGCAACGGATGTTGGACCAGTCACGTTCTACGCCGCCGGCAATCAGGCGAACAACGACGGCAACACATCGGGCGATTACATTTACAAGACGTTTGTGGTTTCTGCTCCTGCTTCAACAACGCCCGATTTTGCACTGAGCGTCAGTCCGGGTTCGCAAGGCGTCGTGCCTGGCGGCGCCGCGTCTTACACCGTAACCGTGACGCCGCTCGCCGGCTTCACCGGACTGGTGAATCTCAGCGCAAGCAATCTGCCGTCAGGAACTACTGCTGTTTTCAGCCCGACCTCCGTCAACATCACCGACGCGAACTCAAAGACCGCGACTCTGTCTCTGAACACAACGGCGGGCACGCCGGTTAGTAATCATTCTTTCGATATTAATGGACAGATGGGCGCGACAGTTCACTCCGTACAGGCGAATCTCAACGTTGTGAGTGCCGCGAGCGCTGACCTGTCGCTTACCAACACCGCTTCGCCAAATCCGGGACAGGCCGGCGTTAGTCTTTCGTATCGTCTCGCCGTGACCAACAATGGACCAGCAGCGGCGACCAACATGCAGCTCAGCGACACGCTGCCAGGCGGCGTTGCTTTTGTTTCGGCGGCGGCGACGCAGGGTAGTTGCAACGGCAGTGGTCCAGTGAATTGTAGTCTTGGCGGTCTGGCTGTTGGCGGAACTGCGATCGTCACGATCGTCGTCACCCCTTCCTCATCTGGACAAATCATCAATTCCGCGACGGTGACTGCAACCGAAAGCGATTCCGATCCGACCAACAACCAGGCCAGCGCCACGACGCTCATTCAACCAGCAGCCGCGTCGCCGATCATGCTCGACGACAATCTCACCGTCAGCACCGTGATCGCCGGACTGGATCAGCCGACCAGCATGGCCTTCATCGCGCCAAACGATTTTCTTGTACTGGAAAGAGCGACAGGCAAGGTGAAGCGCATCGTTAACAGCGCTTTGCACAGCACGGCGCTCGATCTCCCAGTGAACAGTGCCTCGGAGCGTGGTCTGCTCGGCATCGCGCTGCATCCGAAGTTTGCTCAGAATGGGTTTGTCTATCTCTACTGGACCGAAAGCAGCACCGGCACTGACACCGCAAACATCGACCAGATCCCGCTGCTCGGAAATCGCGTCGATCGTTACGTGTGGAATGGTTCGACGCTCACGTTCGATCGCAACCTGATCAAGTTACGCTCGTTACAACAGGATGCGGGACAACCTTCGCGCGGGAATCACAACGGTGGTGTGCTGCGCGTTGGTCCTGACGGCAAGGTTTACATCATCATCGGCGACAACGGCAGACGCGGCTTCTTGCAGAATCTTGCCAGTGGTGGACCAGTTCCCGACGATCAGTTTGGCGGGCCAGAGCCGGATGATGCGCACCTGACCGGAGTCATTCTCCGGCTTAACGACGATGGCTCAACGCCGGCTGATAACCCGTTCTTCAATGCGCCCACCAACCTCACCGGTGAAGCTGCGGCCAACATCAAGAAGGTCTTCGCCTACGGCGTTCGCAACAGTTTCGGCGTGGACTTCGATCCGCTGAGCGGCGCCTTGTGGGTTCAGGAGAACGGCGACGATGCTTTCGATGAGATCAATCGTGTCGTTGCCGGTTTCAACGGCGGGTGGATCCAGGCCATGGGTCCGGTGAGTCGCATTGACGAATTCAAATCGATCGAGATGACTTACGCCGCGGGCAACCTGCAACAACTTCGCTGGCCGCCGAGCAATATCGCAACCACGCCGCAGCAAGCTCTGGCGCGAATGTTCATGCTTCCGGGTGCGCAGTACAGCGATCCCGAATTCAGTTGGAAATATGCACTCGCGCCTTCGCCGATCGGTTTTGTTAAAGGTCGCGGCCTCGGCCCGCAGTTTGAAGGAGACTTGTTCGTCGGTGCTTCACGCACGACGTTGCTCAACGGCTTTCTGTTCCGGTTCAAGTTGACCGCCGACCGCCAGCATTTTTCGTTCACGGATCCGCGGCTCGCTGATCGCGTCGCGGACAACGTCGACAAGTTTGACCAGACCGAAAGCGAGAGTCTGGTTATCGGCAGAGACTTCGGTGTGACAACCGATATTCAAACCGCGCCGAACGGCAACCTGTTTGTTGTTTCTCTGTCGAATGGCGCTATTTATGAGATCAAATCAAAACCGAGCACGTTGTTTACCGCGACGCTAACCGGCCCGCAGGAAACTCCGCCGAACAACTCGACGGCCACCGGCACCGCCACGCTGCTCGTCAGCCCGGATGAAAAAACGGCGCGGCTTTCGCTGACCTTCAACGGTCTTTCAAGCGCAGAGACCATGGCGCACATTCACGGTCCAGCAGCGCCGGGCGTCAGCGCGCCTCCGCTGTTCGACTTGCCACTGGGCCAAATCAGCGATTTTCCGATCACGCTGACGGCGTCACAGGTGCAGGATCTGAAGAATGGTCTCGTTTATATCAACGTCCACAGTGCGAACTTCACAACGGGAGAGATCAGAGGTCAGTTTGTTTCGTCTCTGTCATCGGAAAGCTTGCAGTTCAGCGCCAGCAATTACGTAGTGAATGAAAGCGCAGGCAGCGTGACGGTGGCGGTCACGCGAATCGGCAACGCGTCAAACCCGGTAGCGATCAATTACGCGACGAGCAACGGCACGGCCGACAACGTTTCCGATTACGTGAGCACATCCGGAACACTGCAGTTCGCGGCGGGCGAGACTGTTAAGTACTTCAGCGTGCCGATCGTTGATGATGGCCTGGTTGAGCTTCCGGAGAACGTCAACCTGGTCCTGAGTTCTGCCAACGGCGCGGCCACAGGAAGCCCGTTCACCAGCAACATCAAGATCATCGATGACGACAAGCCTCTGCTGGC
The DNA here is from genome assembly GCA_036506775.1 of Pyrinomonadaceae bacterium. Taxonomy (GTDB): domain Bacteria; phylum Acidobacteriota; class Blastocatellia; order Pyrinomonadales; family Pyrinomonadaceae; genus PSRF01. The sequence continues at coordinate 13,621 of DASXRE010000150.1, forward strand.
AGTGGAGGAAAATACTTTCCGGGCGGTGGCGCTGGACTCGGTAACGATGGTGCGCGATCCGTTCCCGCTGCAAAACCCGCTCAACACGAGTTCCGATCACCGCACGCGCATCATGCTCTTCGCAACTGGTATTGAACTCTCACCTACTGAATCCGTTTCATCTGTGGCCGTTCAACTCGAGGATGGCCAGAATCACATCATCCCCCTGGTGGTGGAAGATATCAGAAAGGTTCCGAGCTTCGACTGGCTCTCGCAGATTGTCGTGAGGCTGCCTGACTCCATCGACTCAGCAGGCGACTTCCGCATCAGCATCACCTTCCGCGGCACGACGGGCAATAGAGCATTGATATCACTGCGCTAGATAGTCGACTGCTTTGAGCAAATCCTCAGGGGCGAAAACACCCGACGCCCCGGTCCAGATTCCTTTTCTGTCATTACCGATAAAAGTCACTGGCAAATGCATCCCGCCGCCCGCCTTGTTTCCGATGAACTGAACCAGAAGCTTGTTCATCTCAGCTTCGTTTCCCGTCACCAGCGTCCAACCGGGTTTGACCTTGTAGCGCGTGGCCCAGATTTTTAGTTGCCGCGGCTGGTCGCGGACGGGATCGGTGGTAACCGAGATCAGAAAGACCGACTTACCAAGGCGCTCTCCCAACAGCGCCTGTAGTTCTGAAAAAATCTTTCCCTGCATCGGACAGCTAGAGGTGCAGCTCGTATAGAAGAAGCTCAGAACAACGATCTTGTCCTTTATCAGGTCGGAATAGAAATGGACTGGCCGGCCTTCCTGGTCGCGCAGAACGAGATCCGGGACTTTCACTTTGACGCCTCGGATCTCGATCTCCCTGGCTGCGGAGATAGACCCGTGCTGCGCTCGGCTCGGCAAGGGCGCGAGCGAGCAACACGCAATAACGATCGGTGCAAGCGCAAACTTAAACATCTACTGTGTCTGGCGGAAGCCTACGTCAGCAAAAAGATTGCTCGTGCTGCCGGTCGTCGGGTAAGTGCCCGCCGGAGTGGAAAACGACGAGCCCCATCCGGTCAATGGCCCAATCGTAATCGGCACGTTAAGTACGCTGAAGGTTTTGGCGACCAGGAGGTTTATATTGTAAGTAACCTTGTACCTGACGCCCGCAGTTATTGGCAGTGGCGTTGCTAGTGCAGCTTGTTGCCAACCGGAAGCGGTTTCGCAAGTGAACGTCACTTCCGCAAGTTCCTGACCTGCGGTATTCCAGATGCGGCCGGTGTGCTGGCCTGTCTCACCGATCGCTTTCCAGAAACGAATATGAGTGATCTCGCCGTTCACTGAGGCCGAGAACTCGATTCCCTGTTCCCACGTCGAACCCGCTCCGTCGGCAGTTGTCACCGGCGCGTCAGTCGGGAAAATTGAAGTGCCGCCTACTCTTACTATCTTCGCTATCGAGGGCACGCCGTTGCTTAAGACAAATAACATGTAATAGCCCGGCGGGCATTTGTTGGAGTCAGCAGGGCCGGTTACCGTGATGCCGCCGGCACTGACAAAAGTCGTAGTCAAAAAGATCTGGCGCTGGTCCTGATTGAATCCGTGTGTCACCGAAGGCAGCCGCACGAGACTCACTTGTGGATTCGAGCCTGCACCCGACGTGCCGATGGAAAACGATTTGCTGTAGAAGATACCTGGTGGTGCAGACGTGATCTCCGGCCGCGCGGCTGCGCTTCCGTCGCTGTTGAAAAGATAAGGCGGCGAATAGATCTCGGCTTTGGTGTGACCGAAGAGTTTGGCATCGGCGTCATTGAGATTTGTAATCCTGGTGCAATCAGGATAGTACTCGCCGATGGCGCCGGGCCGTCCGCTACCTGCCACCAGGACTGTCGCGTCAGGCAACAGTACGGCGAGCGAATGGTACGCGCGAATGTCAGTAGCTCGGGCCATGATGCGCCACGGCACACCCGTTGGGTTATTCACATTCAAAGCCAACGCATCCCACAGCTCAGCGTTCAGCGCGCCACGCTCAGCACAATCAACATTATTTCCGCCCGGGCAACTGGCGCCTCCCGAAACAAGCACTTTGCCGTCCGGCAGGATCGTCGCCGTGTTATATGCCCGCTTGAAGTTCATCGAGGCGATTCGCGTCCAGGTTGCATTTTGTGTTTGCAGATCGAGGAATTCGGCCTGAGTGTTCGGTTGCGCGCCGGCGATTGTAAAGCCACCGACGACGAGAGCTTTCCGGCCAGAGTCAAACAGAACTGCGGAGCCCGTGCCGTGATCGTCATTGGTGCTGACAGTATCAGACCAGACGTTAGGAGATGCAGGATTGAACAGCCTACTGCGTCGATCGCTACCGCCGATGAGAGACGGCGACTGAATCTCCAAAACCTGTCCGTCTGGTCTGAGTACAAGATATGGATACCACGTAAAGAAATCGGCGCCGGGATCGGGAAGTGTTTCGACGCAACCGTTGTCGGAGTTGTAAGTCTGCGGAACGGTATTAAATTTTCTGGTCGCCGGATTCTGCAAGGTTTGAAAGTAGGATCCAGACACGATCAAAGTCTTCCCGTTGCCGAGCATCACGTTGTAGGGATACCAGCGTCCCTGGTTCATGTTCTGCGCCGTTCTAATCCAACTGTTGTTTCTGAAATCGAAGATGTTGAGATGGGGCTCGCCGTCACCATCAGCGTCCGCATCTCGATGGCCTCCGCTCACCAACAAACGGCCATCAGGTAAGAATGAGTGGCCGGAGCAGAACAGGTTCGTAGTTGGATTGTCCACTTCGATCGTGTCATTCGTCTTCCAGTTCCAGACGTAAGCCTGGCTGGTTCCGGTTTGCTCTTTTACGGTGCCGTTCGCTTGCTTGAACCGATCGCGTCCCCAAAACAGCACGCGCTCATCCGGCAAGACGCTCATGTGTACGGGAGTCAACGGCAAAGGAGTAGCGACGGTTGTAAATTCACCAAGGATAGCTCGATCGGACGGCAAAGCCGGCCGCCCTGAGCCCGTGCTGCTGCCGCGCGTCACTCGCGCCTGCAATTGTTCGAGGTGAGTGGCCCTGACGACGTTTCCATTCGCACCCGTACTCAACATCGGATCATCGTACGCAGCCACCGGAATACTGAGAGCCGCGAGTACTTCACCTAACCGGTCACGCATTTCCTGAACGTCCTGCGCTTTGATTTCGAGATTGTTAAGCGAGCCACGCAGCCAGACCGCGGGGGCGAGGTTGGCGGTGGCGCGCACCGCATTGATCGCGTCGCGCACGTCCTGGAAGTGCTTTGCCCTTACGGTTTGATTTGTCAGCTGATTAAAGTCAAACGAAACTGCCGTGCCGAGCGCCATGTTGCTCGGAGCTGAAGAAACAAACGCGCAACCGAACCCTGTTTCCACTGCCCGCACTCGGTAGAGATAAGCATGGAGATTCGAGACGTTGCCGTCGGTAAAGATCGTCTCACCCGAAAGAGTATTGCCGACGAAGACAAACGGCTGGGAGGCGTTCTCGCTTCGGTCTATTTCGTAATGTTCAACCGTACCCGCAGGAGCGTTCCAGGTTAACGTGATGCCGCTGTTTGAGGTCACTAGTACCGAAAGGTTTGTGGGCGCATCGATGACTGGCGGCGCTAGCGTTAAGAAACTCGCGCGGCTTGCGTCTGCTGCTTCGCCAGTGACGTTTTGAATACTCGGCGCCGCCAGGACCACGAGCAATAGCAACATCACTGACGCCGCTATAACTACTCGCGCGTGATTGCTGAACGCATGAAGAGTGTGAATAAAAATGCGTGTCATGAGTATTGCCTTCCTGGATCTGGCTATTGCAGGCTCAAGAGCACAAGGATCTCTCCAGTGCCGCCGGCCAGGGGCTCGAGTGCTTTCCCAATCAACGTGCCGGGGCGGTGTATGCGCGTGCCACCGATCTCAACCGGGAGAGACTTCATCGCGCAGCCTTCACGTTCGCTGGTGACCAGCAAGTCGCCGATCTGTATGGGTCCGTTTGTCGCGTCTACCTTCACGCGGACACGACCCGTCGTCGCGACCAGCACTTTTTCATCGCTCTTCTCACCAAGCGCAATGCCTGGTTTCTCGGAGACCACACCCGCGACGCGCGTGTCGTAACTCGTATTGGACGAGATAACCTGGTTCGGTCTGCTGCCATCGATGACAACAACCGTTCCGGGCGAGAGTCGTTCTGCGGCAGGAACCCATTCGGCCATGTCCTGGTACTTGGCGGCGATATTGCCGTCCACCGTGACGTTGCCAGTGAACTTGCCGTCGCCGGCCACGTGAAGCTTCACAATCGGACTGGTCGTGCCGACACCGACATTGCCCGTCGTGTAGGAGATATTCACGCCTGACGTGGTCCATTGAGAGCTGCCGCCAACCTGCGACCACGCCGTCTTGCAATCGCCGGCAATACACAGTCCGCCGGCTGCGTTGACCGCACCTCCCTGCACGTCGAGTCTGAACGCCGGACTAACCGTGCCGATGCCGACACTGCCGCTCGAGTTGATACGCAGCCGTTCAGTGCCATTGGTAAAGAAGGCAGTTGTGCCGTGCGTGAACGCCGCGTTGTTCTTTGCCAACTGTCCGATGTTGAGAACGCCGTTGAGAGCGCCAGTTGTCCCGGGCACGTACTGCAATGCGATCGAGCGGTCGTAGTCCACCGCGTAACCCGGACTGAGATGAATTTCCGATTTGCCTGCATTACCGGAAGTAAACCAAAGCGAGTCGGAGTTTGAGTAGCTGAAAAGCTGGAACGGAACCTCATTAGCAATAGAGGCCAATCCAATCACTCCGCCGTTTATGTGCAAGCGACTGCTCGGATTGGTTGTGCCGAGGCCGAGATTACCGTTCGGGTTGAGAGTCATTAAATTCGTGAAACTGCCGGCGCCGTTGTGTGTCCACCATAAATGCTGCTGGCCATTGATCTGGTACAACGCACCCGGTGCTCCATCAAGTTGCCAGGCGGTTCCGTTGTACCAGGCGTGATTCGCGAGATGAACGCGGTCGCCACCCGAACTGAGATTCGCGTTCCCGACACGGATAGCGCGATTCTGTGCGACATCCAACGCCACACCAGGCGTGCTCGTTCCCAGACCGACATTGCCGCCGTTGTAGTAGATACTCGTACCTGACGTGATCCATTGAGAACCGCCGCCGCCACCGGTGCCCGCGGTGGTCTGCACTGTGCCATCCGGAAAGACGAAGCCACCACTGCTCGAACGAATCGGACCGGCGACGTCGAGCTTGTAAGCGGGCGCGTTTGTGCCAATGCCAACGTTGCCACCCGAAGTAAAGCGTGCGCTCTCGAAGAGCGTACCCGCACTGCGCAGACCAATTGTGAAGTCACCTGACGTCGCGCCTGGAGTGCGATTGGTCAAAATGCCGACCAGCCTTACGCCACTCGAAGGGACGCCGTTTGTATCAAACGCCCCGAGGTCGATCTCGAAACCGTTGTTGGCCGTCGTAGTGCTGTTAATAAAGCGGACGCGAGCGCCACTCGTCTGATTTGGGAAGTACGGGTTCGAGTCGGGCGCATACAGTTCGAGCGGAGTGACGGCATTGGTGGTGCCGATGCCGATAAAACCGTTAGCCGCGATTCGCATCCGTTCAGTTGAGTTGGTGGAGAAGATCAGCGGATCAGCCGACAGGCTTCCCAACTCAACTGCCGAAATCGAGGGATGCCCACGCAAGATGCCGTGACTGGTGCCGGCGCCGAACATCTCGAGGTACTCGCCGTTCATTAGTTGAATTATGTTGAAGTTCACTCTGCCGGTTGGCGCGCTGTCGTTCGAGCCGCCAGTAGCGCCGTCCCCATCTCTTTGCTGTGCGGGAACTGTCTGCGAGCACCAAAACACAATGATGAGCGAAAGCGTAATCACCATGCTCGTACAAGAAAAATTGAAGCGGCTGTTTTGTTGTTGCGTTCTCATTTCTACCTCTTTGCTGGGGACCAAAATCGACCTATAATCGGGTCTCTTCTTTTTCAAAACCGCCACCTTCCACGTTCCGGCGGATCCTCATCAACTTTTCGCGGCACAGTACCGGGAGTTCCTCATGAGTGTCCCTAGAAACGACCAAAGAAAATCCAAAAGAAATCCAAAGAGTCCGAGCGAAGCCATAAGACCTGCTACGACAAACCGCGTCTATTACTTCGGTTCGTTCTGTCTCAATCAGGCAGAGCAACAGTTACTTCACAAGGGCGAACCAGTCCGTTTGGCGCCGAAAGCATTCGAAGTGTTGCGCGTGCTGATCGAGAACAAAGGTTGTTTGGTTGTGAAAGAGAGGTTATTGCGAGAGGTCTGGCCCGACGTGTTTGTCGAAGAAGCTAATCTCAGTGTGAACATCGCGAGCCTGAGAAAAGCGCTCGCCGAAGGTGATGTGGAACAGCAGTGTATCGAGACAGTGCCTAAACGCGGCTATCGCTTTGTGGCGCAGGTTTCAGAGCTTACTTATCGCGGCGGAGAGACACTGAATGAAACTGTCAAATTCCTTGCCGTTTTGCCGTTTGAAAACGAAGGCTGCGGTCCGGCCGGCGAATATCTTTCGAGCGGCTTGATGGAAAGCATCACCAACAGCCTCTCGCAATCGTCTGCACTGCGAGTCATGGCCCGGCACACCGTCTCCTCTTGCCACAGCTGCAATATTGATGCTCGCGCCGTTGGTCATAAACTGGGTGTTCGTTCAGTACTAGTTGGAAGAATTCTTCAATTGGGTGACAGGCTGATCGTCAGAGCCGAACTGGTTGACGTAATGAACGGATGGCAGCTTTGGGGTGAGCAGTATCACACCAGGATCTCAGACATACTGCTCACACAGCAGGAGCTCACCGCGCTGATATCGGCCGCCGTGCTGTCCATAACTTGAACTCAGAATTATTCGCGTCGTTCGGGCAGTCGCAGCGGCGTGTCGGCGTTCAAACGACAGGGATCGGTGCGCGCGCCGGAGGATTTTTGCCGCGCCGCGCGCATCGCCGGAGACAGCGTGCGTTCGTCCAGTTTTGCCAGCGCGCATTCGTCTTCTGCCAGTCGAAGCTGTAGTGCCTGGATCGTCGAACTTAAGAGAGCCACGTCCTGCTGAGTGACATTCTGCGACGACACGCTTCCGAGTCGGGACTGCTGTTCGAGCGTGCGCAGACTCGTCTCAATCGAATACAACCGTTGCTCTAACTGGTTGATGCGCGTTTCCAGGCGGATCACTTCCTGTTGCGCAGGTGGACCATTCTCTGCGCGCGCCGCGGAAGAAATCCTGAAAACCGTCAAGAAAGCCAGAGCTGCGACGCAGGCCAACAGCACCATCCAACCCCGCTGATAAATTCGATTGGTGTCTTGCATGAACTCACCCTCTTGTCGTGACCAGTTGCTTCAGGCGAAACGAAATCGTCTCGCCTGGTTTCATTTCGTAGAAGTCTATCTTCAAACTTTTTAACTCCGCGGCAAAGCCTTCGGCGATTTGAATCTCACCGCCGATGCCCATAATCGCGTCTGTGTCGGCGCGTTCCTTCGGAAAGTCGGCGAGCTTAACGAGGTTGCCCGCCAACTCGGGATTGCAGATGAGAACCGCGCCGGTTCTTTTCGCGATCTCGACCGCATCGCCAACGTGATCGCGATGTCCGTGGGTGAGAAGGATGTAGTCAACCTTGGAAATGGCGGCGAGTGGATCCTTTCCGGCTTTCACGTCAGGGTTCGACGGATTACTCAGCCACGGATCGATCAACAGCACCTTTCCTTTTGGTGTCGTGATGGCGAAAGCCGCGTGGCCAAACCATTTCACTTTCGTCTCCTGCGCGTTCGCCTGCGGCACGAAAACAAGAAGCAGCGCGGCCAGAGTCAGAAACGAGAGTCTTGTCATAGGACCAGCTCCATAAAATCATCAGCAGGCAAAAATCCGTGACGCAAGTAAAGCGGCTTGCTGCGTTCAGTGGGCTTCAGAAGCACTACTTCCGCATTTTTGCTTCGACTCCACGCCAACGCCTCCGCCAGCAACTTCGAACCGATGCCCTGACCGCGATACGCTTCGCGCACGAAGAAGTTAGTCAGATAAACGTAGCGTTCGGATTCGCCAATCGGGTTGGGAATCTTTTCAATTAGCTGCACCCAGATGCTGCCCACCGCCGTTCGGCCACTCTCGGCGATCCAGCACTTCCACGCACCCTCATTGCGTAGCCGTTCTTCCATCCACGAAATACATCGCGCGATAAACCCCGCTTCGCTTTCGACTACGTCATGAAAAGACGAACGCAGCTCCCACCGAAGTCCGGCCAACATCGCCGCGTCGCTCGCGGACGCCAA
>DASXRE010000151.1:0-31896 GCA_036506775.1 Pyrinomonadaceae bacterium
GAAGCGGCGTTGCTCTAAACTCTTGCCGCCAAAGTTAAGTAATCGACGAGATGGTTTTGCTCTGTGCAACTCTGTGTGCTCTGTGCCTCTGTGGTTAGTTTCATCGACAAGTTGAACCACGGAGGCACAGAGTACACAGAGAGTCACAGAGAAGAAGGCGCTGGGTGAGCTCGTTCATGACAAACTCCTAAGGTGAATTTAGGTGTTGGGACTTGATTGTCTCGCAAATCTGCGTAATCTGTGGAGGCCAATGCTGCAACTCCTCAGTATTTCCAACATTGCGTTGATCGATGAGCTGCGCGTCGAGTTTGATGGGGCGCTGAATCTGCTCACCGGTGAAACTGGTTCGGGGAAGTCAATCATCGTCGACGCACTCGGCGTTTTGATTGGTGGGAGATTTACGAGTGAGCTGCTGAAGTCGGGTGCGGAGCGCGGTTCGATCGAAGGGCTGTTTGTGGTGACACCCAACCCGCAGCTTGAGGCCCTGCTCGAAAACTCAGGAGTGCAGAATGGTGACGAGCTGATCATCCGGCGCGAACTCTCCACCACCGGACGCAACAAGATCTTCATCAACAATCAACTCGCCACCCAATCGCTGTTGCGCGATCTGCGTCCGTTTCTGGTCGACATTCACGGCCAGGGCGATCAGCAGACGCTTTTCGACGCGCACACTCACCTCGAACTGCTCGATAGTTTTGGCGGTTACTTTACGCTGCGCGCCGAAGTTCGGGAAACGTACGAAAACTTTAGCCGCGTGCAGCGCGAATTGGCAGCGTTACGCAAAGACTCCGCCGAGAAGTTTCAACTCGTCGACACGTTGCAGTTTCAGATTGGAGAGCTTGAACGAGCGCAGCTTTCAACCGGCGAAGACGAACGGCTTGAAGAAGAGCGGCGGCGCTTGTCGAACGTCGAGAAGTTGACGACGCTCTGCCAATCGAGTTACAGCCGCATCTACGAAGACGACGATGCAGCACTCGCGCGTCTGCGGCAAACGTTGAAAGAGATCGAGGAGCTCAGCGAATACGACTCGAGTTTCGGCGATTATCTTGAAGGACTCGAATCGGCGCGTGCACTGCTCGAGGATCTATCGTTCGCCTTGCGCGACTTTGCTGACAAGCTTGAGTTCTCGCCCGCGCGCCTCGCCACGATTGAGGATCGCCTCGCCGAACTTTCCCGGCTGAAACGCAAGTACGGCGGTTCGATCGAGACCGCGCTTGAACACCTGGCGCAGGCGCAGGATCGTTTGCGGCAGATCGAAACGTCAGACGAACGAGAACAGGAATTGAACGCTGAACTGCTCAACGCCCAGAAGTCTTATCAGGATCGCGCTCGCAAACTCCACAAGGAACGCGTGCGCGCGGCGAAGCTGCTGGAGCAAGCTGTCGAAGAAGGTATCGCGGAAGTCGCGATGGAGAATGCTCGTTTCCAGGTGCAGGTAGTCTCCTCGGAAATAGATCCCGGCCCGACGGGCATAGATCGTGTGGAGTTTTACTTTTCGGCAAACGTCGGCGAGGACCTGAGACCGCTGGCGCGAGTCGCTTCGGGCGGCGAAGCTTCGCGTCTGATGCTGGTGCTGAAGACCGTCTCAAACGCTTCCGAGTTTCCGCGCACGATCGTGTTTGACGAGATCGATACCGGCATCGGCGGACGCGTCAGCGAAGCCGTCGGGATAAAACTCAAAAAGTTATCAAAAACAAATCAAGTCCTGTGTGTGACGCACCAACCGCAAATCGCGCGCTTCGCCCACAATCATCTGGTCGTGCATAAAGAAGCGCTCGACGGGCGCACGCTGGTCAGCGTCAACAAACTCGATCGAGCCGGCCGGGTCGAAGAGCTCGCACGTATGCTTACCGGCGCCGAAATCACTGACAGCGCCCGCCGCCACGCACGCGAGCTGCTTAAACATTAACTCGCTTTTTATCCGTCTTATCCGCGGAGAAATCAAATGACCGTCAAACAAGTCCTCGCGACTGCGAGGCGCCTGGTAAGCAGATTCTTACTTTTCGTGGGCTTTATCTTCGTCGCGCTTTTAATGATCTCGCTTTTCTACAACGGTCTTGACTGGTCGCAAAAACACCTTCCCGAGAGTGTGCACGTTTTTGTCCTGCTGATTTACTTGATCGGCCTTGGGTTCTGTATTTCCTTGATGGCCACTGAGGCCACTCGCAAAAGGCAACTCGACCGCATCTTGAGGATATTCGGGCCAAATGGTCTGCTGTTTCTTCCTGTCCTCACACTGATCGTCGCCGCCGCAGTGTTTGCTTCGCTGACGCTGACGTTATACAACCATCACTGGGTGGCGCTCGAACCATGCGCCGGACGAACGGTGACTGCGGGTACGCTCACCGACTTCTACACATGGCACTTTTTCAAGCTGGTGCCGTTGGTGAAATTTAATGAAACGTTGAAGTGGGGCGAGCCGGTTTGCTATAGCCAGTCGCGGGTCGGCTTTTTGATCCTGCTATTCCAGGCGCTCGTCGTCATTCCCAGTATCAACACAATCCGCTTTTATTGGAAGAACCGAGGGTGAATTAGTAATGAGTACCGAACCAAACAAGATCATCTATTCGATGGTAGGTGTCAGCAAGTTTTACGATAAGAAACCCGTTCTCAAAGACATTTATCTTTCGTACTTTTACGGCGCGAAGATCGGGGTCATCGGTTTGAATGGATCCGGCAAGTCGTCATTATTGCGAATCCTCGCGGGCGTCGATAAAGACTTCAACGGCGAAACAGTGTTGTCGCCCGGCCATACCGTCGGTTATCTCGAACAGGAACCGCTGCTCGACGACGCGCGCACCGTGCGCGAAGTGGTTCAAGAGGCGGTGCAGGAAACTGTCGATCTCCTGAAAGAGTTTGACGAGATCAACGCGAAGTTTGGCGAGGAGATAAGCGACGATGAAATGTCGGCGCTGCTCGAACGCCAGGGTGAAGTGCAGGAAAAACTCGACGCGCAGGACGCTTGGGATCTCGACTCGCGGCTCGAAATGGCAATGGACGCGTTGCGCTGTCCGGCGCCGGAAACGCCGGTGAAAATTCTGTCAGGCGGCGAGCGGAGGCGTGTCGCGCTTTGCCGCTTGTTGTTGCAAAAGCCTGACATCCTCCTGCTCGACGAACCCACGAATCATCTCGACGCGGAATCCGTAGCGTGGCTCGAACATCACTTGCAGAGCTACGCCGGCACGATCATCGCCGTCACCCACGATCGCTACTTTCTCGACAACGTCGCGGGCTGGATTCTCGAACTCGATCGCGGTCAGGGCATTCCGTGGAAAGGAAACTACACCTCGTGGCTCGAGCAGAAACAGGAGCGACTCCGCCGTGAAGAGAAGTCGGAGACCGAGCGACAGAAAACCCTGCAACGCGAACTCGAATGGATTCGCATGTCGCCAAAAGCTCGTCACGCGAAAGGCAAAGCGCGCATCAACTCTTATGAAGACCTGTTGCGACAAGAGAGCGAGAAACGTCGCGAAGATCTCGAAATACATATTCCGGCTGGACCACGGCTCGGCAACGTGGTGATCGAAGCAGACAAGGTGAACAAGGGCTACGGCGAAAAGCTCCTGGTTGAAGACATGACATTTGCGCTGCCGCCGGGCGGGATTGTCGGTGTGATTGGACCGAACGGCGCGGGCAAAACGACGCTCTTTCGCATGATCACCGGCCAGGAGGAACCGGACAAAGGCTCGATTCGCATGGGTGAGACGGTGCAGTTGGCCTACGTCGATCAGAGTCGCACGCTCAATCCCGATAAGACGATTTGGGAGGAGATTAGTGGTGGTGAAGACACGCTGAGGCTCGGCTCACGCGAGGTGAACTCGCGTGCCTACGTGGCCCGTTTTAATTTCTCCGGCTCGGATCAGCAGAAGAAGGTCGGGATGTTATCGGGCGGTGAACGCAATCGAGTGCATCTCGCGAAGATGTTGAAGGAAGGCGCGAACGTGTTGTTGCTCGACGAGCCGACCAACGATCTCGACGTCAACACGCTGCGGGCTTTGGAAGAGGCACTGGAAAACTTTGCGGGCTGTGCGGTCGTGATCTCGCACGATCGCTGGTTTCTCGATCGCATCGCCACGCACATGCTCGCGTTTGAAGGCGACAGCAGAGTGATGTGGTTCGAGGGCAATTACTCGGAGTACGAAGCGGATCGCAAAGCACGTCTCGGGCCCGCGGCCGAAACGCCGCATCGCATCAAGTACCGGCAACTGACAAGGTGAAAACCAAACTCGGATTTTCACGAACCAGACTCCTTGCTGAAGAAAATCGCGGGCTTTTGCTCGACATCTTCGTTTTCTTTCTCAACCTGTTCCTCATGCAGCGGCTGACAGCCTATGTCGTCGAGCTGTTCCGCCTTGCTAATGACGATCCACTGGCCCAGTTTGTTCTTTCGCTGGGTTGCGTGGCGATGTGGGTCTTGCCTGCCGCGGGAGCGGTGCTGAAGCGTTGGCATTTTCATCAACGGTTGAAAGCCGCCGGGCAGACATTCGATTTGGATTCAAAGCTCTCTGGCTGCCTGTTCAATCCCATCTTTTACTTCTGTCTGAACCTCGTGCTGGTTTCAGCGATTCTCAGCGGCGTTGGTCGATTCCTGTTTGGCGAACGATTGCTTCAAAACGGCGCCCTCTTCGTGCCGCTGGTTTTTGCCGGACTGATCTGCACGATCGTGCAGACGTATCTCATCTATCGCTACTTCTCTGCGCCCAAGAAACCGCCGCGTAACAAATTTCTGCTTCAGCCTGAAAGCGAAACACTCGGCGATGTGTGCATCTTCCTGAACATGGTGCTGTTTCAGATTGGTTGGAACTTGCTGAATTTTGCCGGACTCGGCAGACCATCCGGCGCACTGGAGTTCTTCGGCCGGCTGTTCTTCCTGTGCTTCATCGCTCTGCTGATCTATTTTCCGCCGCGGATGTTTTATCTGGCCGAAGACATCCACCGCCCCCGCACCTGGCTCACGATGCTGATTGCAAATTCGCCGGTTATTGTGCGAGTTCTGATCGGCACGAACGAGTGGCGTTGAAACGAGCCCCCGGATTGGGCACAGGACGCCTCCTTGGAGTGCGGGGACTTGTCACCGCCTTGGTCTGAGAGCGGAACCGAAAGCGAAACCAAAGCGGTGACAAGTCCCCGCACTCCAAGGAGGTACCAAGTTCTATGCATCACTAACTGCGAATTTTGATCTCTGGCGGACGCGGCCGTATCGTAATACACTTCGCATTCCGGAGGTCCAAATGAAAACTTTCCTGTCCCTCGTTGCACTACTTCTCTTTGTAACTTCATCCACCGTGGCCCAGCAGGACGACCTGTCGTCCATCAGAAACTTCCTTCGCGTCAACAAAGAGTTCTGCACCGGCGGTCAGCCACGCACTGAGCAACTCGAAAGACTGAAAGCCGACGGCGTGAAGGCGATCATCAACCTGCGCCAGCCGAGCGAGCATCGCGCTGCCGAGGAAGAAGCGAAGGCGAAGGAGTTGGGCCTGCGCTACTTCAACATTCCGGTCGCTTTCGGTGATCCGAAGGATGAACAGGTCGATGAGTTTCTGAAGATCACCGACGACCCGGCGAACCGGCCGGCGTTTATTCATTGCGCGGGCGCGATTCGTGTCGGCGCTTTCTGGATGATCCGGCGAGTGCTGCGCGACGGCTGGAAGATCGAAGACGCGGAAGCCGAAGCCGAGAAGATCGGTCTGCGCGAGAGTCCACATCTGAAGGAATTTGCGCGGAAGTACATCGAGACCCATCGCAAGGCAACAGCAGCGCTGCCGTCGAATCCGTTGACGTTCGGCGTCTTCACGGCCCGCTTCGATCCGGCAGGCACATTTACGGCCGAAGGCGATCATTGGCCCAAGCTCACCGGCAACTGGAAAAGCGCGGGCCCGGAGTTCGAGCTTTCAGTCGGCGGATTGCCGAATGCACCGGGCGGCTGCGACGGTTTTGGCAAGTATCGTGCGACCACCGACGGCAAACACGTGGCGCTGGCTGTGGTTTCTGATGAATGCAAGATTCGGCAGATGATGCTCGACCGCAGTCAATGGACACCGGCGGGTGAGACAGTCGCAAAACCGGTGCGAAACTTCGTCAGAACTGCGAGCGCGAAACCGCCTTCACGGCCGAACCCGGCGGCGACGACGGGAAGCTGGCCCTCATTTCGTGGTCCAAACGCTTCGGGAATTGCGGAAGGGCAAAATCTTCCCGACGAGTGGAACGCCAAAACAGGTCAGAACATTCTCTGGCGCACCCCGATTCCCGGTCTCTCGCATTCGAGTCCGATCGTTTGGGGCAATCGCATCTACGTCACCAGTGCGGTCAGCAGCGATCCGAAAGCCACCTTCAAACCCGGACTCTATGGTGACGGCGACGCTTCAAAAGATCGTTCGATTCACCAGTGGATGATCTACGCGCTCGACAAACACACCGGCAAGATTCTCTGGGAGCGTGTTGCTTTTCAAGGCGAGCCACGCGAGAAGCGTCACATCAAAGCGACCTACGCCAACTCGACACCAGCGACGGATGGTCGCATCGTTGTCGCCTGGTTTGGTTCGCAGGGTGTTTACGCCTACGACGTGAATGGCCGCGCTCTTTGGAAAGTCGATTTGGGCCGGCTCGATCTCGGCGCATACGACATTCCCACGGTTGAATGGGGTTCAGCGAGTTCACCGATCATCTGGAAGGACCTCGTTATTCTTCAATGCGACACGCAGACGGACTCATTTATCGTTGCCCTCAACGCGAATACGGGCGAAACAGTCTGGAAGACTGATCGCGACGAACTGCCGTCGTGGGGCACGCCGACAGTTGCAACCACTTCCAAAGGCGAAGAGCTAATCGCGAACGCGTCGAATTTCATTCGCGGATACGATCCGCGTACCGGAAAAGAGTTGTGGCGTCTCGGCAAGAGTTCGAAGATCACGGCGCCGACGCCGGTCTTCGCGGATGACATGCTGGTGGTTGCGAGTGGACGTGGACCAGAGCGTCCGATCTTCGTTGTGAAAGCGGGAGCGCGCGGCGACTTGACGCTGCCCGAGGGAAAGACCAGCAGTGACGCGATCATCTGGAGCCGCACCGGACGCGGCTCGTACATGCCGACGCCGTTGATCTACAAAGGCATCCTTTACGTGCTGGCGAACAACGGCACTTTCGATGCTTACAACCTGAAAACCGGCGATGAACTGTATCGACAGAGGCTGCCGCTCGTTGGCAATGGTTTCAGCGCTTCGCCGGTTGCGGCTGATGGGAAGATTTATCTGTCAAATGAAGATGGAGACATTCTGGTTGTCGCTGCGGGTGAAAAGTTTGCGCACATCGGGACAAATTCGATGGGTGAGTTACTGATGGCTACGCCGGCGTTATCGGAAGGGGTGATGTACATCCGCACTGCGCAAAGTGTGTTCGCTGTCGGTCGGAAGCAGTAGTGAGCCACCGAAGAGTGGCATACACGGGCTTCTCTGTGCACCTCCGTGTTCTCTGTGCCTCTGTGGTTCACGATTGTGTAGAAAAAACAACCACCGAGACACAGAGAACACGGAGGTGCACAGAGAAGAAGTCCCGCGAAAGGCTTTCGGGCAGGCCAAGCTTGAAGTCAAACTGAAACCCACGGATTCGACGGATGACGACCGGACGAGTTGAAGCATTCAGTGATGGCGTGATCGCCATCATAATCACGATCATGGTGCTGGAGCTGCGCCCGCCTCACGACGCGTCGCTCGCAGGCTTGCGCCCGTTGCTGCCCGTCTTCGGCAGTTACCTGATGAGCTACATCTTCCTCGGCATCTACTGGAGCAACCATCATCACTTGCTTCACGCTGCGCAGCAGGTCGACGGCAGGTGTTTGTGGGCGAACCTGCATTTGCTTTTCTGGTTGTCGCTGATTCCCTTTGTGACCGCGTGGATGGGCGAGAACCATTTCACCACCTGGCCCGTCGCGCTCTACGGCGGCGTGTTGCTGTTCAGCGCGATCGCATACTACATCCTCGAGCGCGCGCTGCTCGCGTCGCCGGGTAACTCGCTGCTCGCAGCCGCGCTCGGATCCGATTTCAAAGGCAAGATCTCGATCCTGCTGAACCTGGTTGCGATTCCACTAGCGCTTCTGCGTTCGTGGCTCGCGCTCATTCTCTATATCGCTGTCGCCGTCATGTGGCTGATTCCAGACCGCCGCATCGAACGCAAGATCGTCGAGTAGATCGAATCACGCCGGCCGCAGGAACTCCGCTTTGTTATCCGTGGCCAACTGTGCTACCAATTCGCCATGTCGAGCTTTTTGTTGTTAGCACTCCTGTTTCTTACTCCCCAGGGCGGTAGTATCAAGGGCAAGGTCGTTGCGGACATTCCTGATCAACGCCGGGTTCTCGCCGGTGTTCCTGTCAATCTCAGCAGTGAACGCCTGCGCGATCAGAAACTTCAAACCGTCACCGACTCCGAGGGCCAGTTTGAATTCAACGGATTGATCGCCGGCGATTACACCCTCACGGTCGAGTTCTCCGGCTTCAAAAAGTACGAACAGAAGATCAGTGTGCAGATCGAAGCCACGGTCGAACAGAACGTCCTGTTGCAACCAGTGCCACTCACCGGACAGGTCACCGTCACTGACGACCGCACTGACGCAGTGAGAACAGATTCAACGACTCCCGCCGTCATCACTACTCAAAACCTGCGTAACGCACCACTGATTGATGAGAAGTTTCAGGATGCACTGCCGCTGCTGCCGGGCGTGCTGCGTGGTCCGGACGGAAACCTGAACATCAAAGGCACGCGGCCGAGCCAGAGCGGCATTCTCGTGTCGAGTCTGAACGTTACCGATCCCGTGACCGGCGCGCCGGCGATTGAGTTGCCGCTTGAAGCAGTCGACACGGTTCAGGTTCACTCGAATCCGTATTCATCGGAGTACGGCAAGTTCACCGGCGCCGTGACGACGATCGAAACACGCTCCGGAACCAACGACTGGCGCTATCTCGTGACCGGCACGTTGCCGCGGCCGCGCTGGCGCGACGGCAAAGTCTTCGGCATCGGCGCGGCGACGCCGCGCATCGCCGTCGGCGGTCCAATCGTCAAAGACAAGTTCTTTTTCTTTCAGAGCGTCGAATACCGGTTCGTGCGCACTAACGTCCCCAGTCTCGAAGATCTCAACGAACAGCAGCGCGACATCAAACGCGAAAGCTTCGACTCCTTCTCACGTCTCGATTACGTTATCAATCCAAACAACCGTCTGACCGGCAGCTTCTCGGTGTTTCCACAGAAGTTTGACTACTTCAATCTCAACACGTTCAATCCTTCCGACACGACCGCAAATTTTCATCAGCGCGGCTGGTTTCTCGCACTCAACGAACAGGCGACGTTCAAATCAGGCGCGTTGTTACAGTCGAGTTTCAGCGCGAAACAGTTTGATGGCGACATCTTCGGCAACAGCGCCGCGCCTTACCAGATCACTCCGGATCGCAATTTCGGCGGCTGGTTCGATCGCCAACATCGCGAGAGCCGGCGTTACGAATTACTCGAGGTCTATAACTTCCGTCCGCAAACGTGGCGCGGCTCCCACGCATTCAAGATCGGCGCCAACTTCAGTAACACTTCATTCGTCGGCACCGACCGCAGCACTCCAGTCACCATCTCCCGCGCCGACGGCACCAGGTATCAGTTGATCGAGTTCACGGGCGCCGGCGTGCTTGAGCGAGCGCAAAATGAGTTCTCTGCTTTCTTGCAAGACAAATGGATCCTGAACAACCGGCTCGTGCTGGATCTCGGACTGCGCTACGATCGCGATCAGCTCGGTGAAGAGAACAACTTCGCTCCGCGACTCGGTGTCGTGTTGGCACCGGCCCGTTCCGACCGCACGATCATTCGCGGCGGCATTGGTATTTTTTACGACAAGATCTCACTCAACATCGGCTCGTTCGAGCGGTACCAGAGCTACGTCGTCACGACCTTCGCAAACAACGGGGTCACGATCGTTGATGGTCCACGGCTGTTTCAAAACACGGCGCCCGACGATCTGAAGAACCCTTACAGTCTTGCGTGGAACTTGCAGGTGGATCACCAGGTAAGCCAGCGCCTGCTACTGCGCCTCGGCTACGAAGACAGAAGCACCCGCCGTGAATTCGTGCTCCAACCGGTCGCCAATGCAGCGACCACGAGCCAAGGCTTGCTTTTATTACAGAACTCGGGAAGATCGCGTTATCGCGAATTGCAGGCAGTCGCGAGGTTTCGTTTTCAGGAAAGCCGAAACATCTACTTGTCATACGTGCGCTCGGAGGCGCGTGGCAATCTGAACGACTTCAACACCTACTTCGGCAATCAAAAGCACACGGTGATTCGACCTGACGAGTACGCAAAACAGCCTTACGACGTCCCCAACCGTTTACTTTTCTGGGGCGACTTCGGCCTGCCTTTTGATATTGTGGCCACGCCCGTGCTCGACTGGCACAGCGGTTTTCCTTTTTCGTTGCTGAACGAACAGCAGGATTTTGTTGGACCACGGAACGAGGGCGGCCGCTTCCCGTCGCTGGTCACACTCGATCTGCTCGTGACCAAAGGGCTCACCATTCCGTTTCGCGGCAAGAAATATAAAGGACGCGCGGGCATTACGATCTTCAACATCACGAACCATTGGAACCCGCGCGACGTGCAGAACAATCTCGACGCCCGGCAGTTTGGGACTTTCTTCAACAGCGCTGAAAGAAGCGTGCGATTGAAATTCGAGTTTGTTAAGTATTGATTCGGAGAAACCCATGCGAACCTTTTTAGCCCTCGTCTTCCTTTGCTCTCTATCCGTGTCATCCGTGGCCCAAACCCTGCCAAACGAAACACCGCAGAAGGTCGAACCAACAAACACCGGTTTCAACTACACGCGCCGCGAAGTGATG
Organism: Pyrinomonadaceae bacterium; assembly: GCA_036506775.1. Lineage (GTDB taxonomy): Bacteria > Acidobacteriota > Blastocatellia > Pyrinomonadales > Pyrinomonadaceae > PSRF01. Next base: position 10,857 of record DASXRE010000151.1, read on the forward strand.
ATTCCGATGCGCGACGGCGTCAAATTGCACACGGTCATTCTCGTACCGAAAGGCGCACGCAATGCGCCGATTCTGTTAACTCGTACGCCCTACAACGCCAGCGGGCTGACCCGCAACACGAACAGTTCTGACCTCGGTTCTGCTTTATACGGCTACGACAACGCCACTGACGTGATCGTCGAAGGTGGATACATTCGCGTCGTGCAGGACATTCGCGGCAAGTACGGCTCGGAAGGTGAGTACGTGATGAATCGACCGTTGCATGGTCCGCAAAATCCGACACCCGTGGACCACGCAACCGACACTTACGACACGATCGACTGGCTCGTCAAAAACATCCAGGAAAGCAACGGACGCGTCGGAATCTTAGGCATCTCCTACGACGGCTTTCTGCCGCTGACGGCCTTGATCAATCCGCATCCGGCGCTGAAAGTCTCTGTGCCCATGAATCCGATGGTTGATGGCTGGAGAGGCGACGACTGGTTTCACTGGGGCGCGTTTCGGCAGCAGGGCATGAGCTACATCTACGATCAAGAAGCGACGCGCGCCAACGAGATCACGTGGTGGACCAGTCACTTCGACGATTACGACATGTTTATGGAAGCGGGCTCGGCCGGTGAACTCGGCCGGCGCCGCGGTCTCGAACAAGTCGGCTTCTGGCGCAAGCTCCTTGAGCATCCGAGTTACGACGCTTACTGGCGCGATCAGGCAGTCGACAAGATCCTCGCCGCGCAACCGCTGAAAGTCCCGGTGATGCTGGTCCATAGTTTGTGGGACCAGGAAGACATCTACGGCGACATCGCCGTCTACAAAGCAATCGAACCGAAAGACACAAACAACGACAAGGTTTTTCTGGTGCTTGGTCCGTGGCATCACGGACAGGAGATTCGCGAGGGCAGCTCGCTCGGCGCCATCAAGTTTAACAGCGACACGGCGCTCACGTTTCGCCGCAACATACTGCGCCCGTTTCTCGATCAGTATTTGAAAGAGGGCGCGCCGAAGGCGAACGTTGCGCCGGTGGTCGCCTTCGAGACCGGCACAAACACCTGGCACAACTTGCCGGCGTGGCCCACTGGCTGTGAAAAGGGGTGCACAGTCAAACCGGCGCCGCTCTATTTGACGGCTGGGTTGAAGGCGAGTTTCACGCAGCGTTCGAAGGCGCCGGGTTATGAAGAGTACGTGTCTGATCCGGTGAAACCGGTGCCGTTTCGCGCGCGGCCGATCGATAACGCGAGTTGGTCGCGTTGGCTCGTTGACGATCAACGCGAGGCGTCGGGCCGGCCGGACGTTCTGGTTTTCACTTCAGACGTTTTGACGGAGCCGGTAAAGATCAGCGGCGAGCCGATCGCCAATCTGATTGCTTCCACGAGTGGCACGGACTCGGATTGGGTCGTGAAGTTGATCGACTTGTATCCGGATCAGGTTGCCGGACAGCCGAACATGGGTGGTTATCAGTTGATGATCTCGGCGGACATATTTCGTGGACGTTATCGGGAGAGTCTGGAGTCTGCGAAACCGATCCCGGCGAACACGCCGCTGCTCTATCGCTTTGGATTGCCGACGGCGAATCACGTGTTTCTGCCGGGCCATCGCATCATGGTGCAGATTCAATCAAGCTGGTTCCCGCTTTACGATCGTAATCCGCAGACGTTTGTGCAAAATATCTTCTGGGCCAAGCCCGACGACTATCGCAAGGCCACGCAGCGCATTTACAACGCTCAGGGCCAGGCAAGTTTTGTTGAGTTGCCGCTCGTGACGAGGTAGAGCCACAAAGAAGCACAAGAAGCACAAAGGAGTTGAAGATGAAACCTTGCCTTCTACTTGCACTCACGTTGCTACTGCTGACGTCCGTGTCATTCGTGGCCAAAGACGACATCACTAAAGAGCTTTTCACGTACAACGGAAAAGCGCGTGTCTACTATCTCTACGTGCCGTCAACTCTCAAGCCGCAGACGCAGGCGCCACTGATCGTGATGCTGCACGGCTCCGGCCGCAACGGCATCACGCTCGTGGAAAAGTGGAAAGACTACGCGAAGAAAGAAGGAATGATTATCGCCGGTCCTGATGCTTCGAATCAGCGCGGCTGGTCAGCCCCTGCTGATGGTCCTGACTACCTGCACGCGCTCATCGAAGAACTCAAGACCAAATATCCGATCAATCCTCGTCGCGTTTACTTGTTCGGCCATTCCGCGGGTGCATGTTTTGCGCTGAACATGTCGTTGATGGAGTCGGAGTATTTCGCCGCCACTGCGATTCATGCGGGCGCGCTCACCGAAGAGCAGATGGAGATGGTCAAGCTCGCGAAACGAAAGATCCCGATCTCCATTCAGGTCGGCGACAGGGATGCGTTTTTTCCCGTCCAGCCGGTACGCGCGACCAGAGACGTTTTGAAAGCGGCAGGCATTCCGGTGGAGCTGATCGAGATTCCAAATCACGATCACTGGTATTACGACTCCGCCTCGAAGTTTAATCAAACAGCGTGGGAGTTTTTGAAGAAGTACGAACTCGAAGCCGATCCGATTTATCAGCAGTACAACTGGAACCGTAATTAACCACAGAAACACAGAGAGCTCAACAACAGTAGAAGCACCGGCATTACTACAACCCGGAGAAGTACGACACGTACCTCGAACAGTTAGGAATCAAATATCCGACGGTCCGCGAAGGAGCGACACCAAGTGGCAGAGGCGAAAACTAAGCCGACCGAACAATCGGTCGCTGACTTTCTCAACAAGATTCCGGACGCACAACGTCGCGAAGACTGTTTCGCCGTTGCGAAGCTCATGGAAGAGATTACGCACAGCAAGCCGAAGATGTGGGGTCCGTCGATCGTCGGGTTCGGCAGTTACCACTACAAGTATGCGAGTGGACGTGAAGGCGACTGGCTGGTCACCGGCTTCTCGCCGCGCAAGCAGGATCTGACGGTCTACATCATGATGGGTTTTGAGAAACACGACGCACTCATGAAGCAGTTGGGCAAACACCGCGTCGGAAAGTCGTGCTTGTATATCAAGAAGCTGTCCGACATTCACGTGCCGACGCTCAAGAAACTGATCAAAGCCTCGGTGAAAGACCTGGCGGCTTACATTGCGTCACAACGCGCCGCGCGCTAGTTGAGAGACACGACTGTGCCGTCGCTGAACACGACGCGCTGATCCTTGATCACAGGTGGCGCAAAGTCGCGATCAACGGTCACAACTGCTTTTACTTTTCTCGTTTTCTGGCTCAATCGCACGAGATAGCCCGAGTCACCTGCTTCGTAAAGCAACAGCAGATCTCCCTGGTACTCGAAAGAGTAAACACGCTCGATGCGACCTCTTGATCCCGCCTTCACGTTGAACACTTTCCTCATGCCGGCTGGCGACGTAACTTCACCCATGCCATCATGCCTGAGCGCGTAGTTGCCGGCAGAAGTTGAGAAAAGAAAGAACGAGCGAGCGTTTCCTTCCCCGACGCGCTCCGCCAACGTAAACGGCGACAGTTCCTCCGCTGAATGCTGCGCATAAACGGGCAGCGCGGCCGCCAGTAAAACCAGGCACACCACCACGAAGTTTTTCACAACTTGTTTCTCCTTTCGCGGGGCGGTGAGGTATAGTCAGTTTACTACACGGGGGAAAGAAATGGACAGACGAAGGCTCGAGCAAATTGAGAGGTATGTCCTTGGCTTTTTCCAGGCGCAAGCGCGTAGTCGCATTCTGGCCCAGGACCTCTTCGACAGCACCAGCGAGTTTGCCAATGCCGATTTGGTGAGAGCACTCGAAGACCTCGAAAAGAAACAGCGCGTGCTCGTGCGGCACACCACCGAAGGCAACGACTACATCTCGCTGACGCCACAAGGTGCGGCCAATCTTGGACTAGAGCCAGTGGACCTCGACCCGGGCTCAGCCATGCCGCATCCACCAAAGAGTGCGACCAAAACCATGTGAACGATGGTTTGCGTTCGTAAACAGATACAGCTCGCTTCCCTTGCGATTCTGGTGATTGCGTCGTGCACGTTCGCGATAGCCCAGGATGGCGACGGCGAAATGAGGCCGGCGCATCCGCTGACTGAACTACGCAGCAAGCATCGGGCGCTGTTGGTGGTCTTTCGTTCGCGTGTGCTCGACGTCAGTAACCGCGAACGCGCGATCATCGAAGATGTGCTCAAGGCTGACCCGCAGCCGAAAGGCCGCAATCGCTGGGTCTACACTCAAATCGCCGGCAAGCTCAACCAGTACATCCGGAAATACAGAAGCCTGAGTGCGGCTGACGCATTGGCCGACGCCGATTACGTTATCTACTTCAACGTGGTCGAGTATCGAAAGATTCTCGACACGGTCTATCCCTACGGCGAGCTGTTTGTGATCGTCAAAGGCGCGCCGGAACAGTTGAAACCGCCGCGCGTGGTCTGGCGTGCGAACAAGGTGCTGTTCGCGGGCGACGCGATCGGCGATCTCATCAAAGAACTGAAAGCAATCCACGGCGAAAGCTGAATCCTGTCTTTTTGCAACGGCTGAAAGATTTCAACGTGTAAGGTCTGCAACTTTTTGGGTGTCATATTCACTAACTCGTGATGTTGCTGCGTTGCACAATTCTCCTCTGTGCCCTTGCTGTGCCGCTCGTCGCGCAGCAAACGACGGGTACGCTCAAAGGCACTGTTACAGATCAACTCGACAGTCTCGTAGTTGGCGCCAGTGTCACCCTGCGCAACGCCAACGGCGTGACCACTAGCGCCACGACCAATTCAGCCGGAGTCTACGAGTTCAAACGACTTTCGCCAGGCACCTATGAGCTGAAAGTCGTCGCGCCGGGCTTCAGCGTCTTCGAAGAAAAATCCGTCGCGGTACGGGCGCACGAAACGACCACTCTCAATGCTCAGCTCACCGTCGCGCTGGAAGAGCAGCAGGTAACAGTCGACGATCGCAACATAAGCACCGACGCCGACAACAACGCGAGCGCAGTTGTGCTGCGCGGGCGCGATCTGGAAGCACTGCCAAACGATCCGCAGGCGCTACTCGCCGCGTTGCAAGCACTGGCTGGTCCGGCGGATCCCGAAGGTGGCGGCGCGCAAGTCAAGGTCGACGGCTTTTCCAACGGCCAGATTCCGCCAAAAGAAGCGATTCGGGAAGTTCGCGTAAACAACAATCCGTTCTCCGCGGAAAACGAGTTTCCCGGTTTCGGCGGCATCGAGATCTTCACCCAACCCGGCGCGGACAAATGGCACGGCTCGTTCAGTTACGACTTCAACGATGAAAGTCTGAACTCTCGCAATCCCTACACGACGCGACGCGCGCCTTATCAACAACGTTCTTACGGCCTCAGTCTCAGCGGTCCAATCGTCCCGAAGCGCATGTCGTTCTCGACTTACTTCAGCCGCTATGTCAGCGACGCCAACTCGGTCGTGAACGCGACGACGCTCGATCCGGTGACGCTGAAACCGGTGAGTGTTAATCAGTCGTTCGTAACGCCGGAAAAGAACACTTACGGCAACGGCCGGGTGGATCTCAAAATCAACAAGCAGCACACGCTCGTCGGCAGATTCAACTACAACTTGTCGAGTCAGGATCTGCAAGGTATCGGCGGGTTTAACTTGCCGACAAAAGCGTATCGCGGACGGCGCAGTAACTTCGTCGTGCAGCTTACCGAAACGGCGCTGCTCAACGAAAAGACAGTTAACGAAACTCGCTTTCAATGGATTCGCAGCCGCTACACGCAGACGAGCATTTCGAATGCTTTTGCTTTGTCCGTCCTCGACTCCTTCTTCGGCGGCGGCTCTCAGGTCGGCTCATCGTCAAACGCGCAGGATCGCTTCGAGCTGCAAAACTTTACCTCGTGGACCAAGGGTAATCATTTTCTGAAAGTCGGCGCGCGGGTGCGGCACGTCGGGATCGACAGCACCTCACCCGCGAACTTTGGCGGCACGTACACGTTTGCCGGCGGACTTGGGCCAAAGCTCGATGAGAACGATCAGGTAGTGTTGGGACCAAACGGTCTGCCCGCGTTGATCCAGGTCAGCAGTCTTGAACGCTATCGCCGCACACTCGCTTTTCAACGCGCTGGTCTGACGCCGGAGGCAATCAGGCTGCTCGGCGGGGGCGCCACGCAGTTTTCGATCGCCGGCGGAAATCCTGAGGTCGACATCAAACAGACCGACGTCTCGTTTTACGTGCAGGACGAGTGGAAAGTAAGGCCGCACTTCACGCTATCGCCGGGTTTGCGTTACGAGAACCAGAACAACATCGACAGTGATTTCGACTTCGCGCCACGCATCGCGTTTGCTTGGTCACCCGTGTTTGGGCGAAGCAAGGCAGGCGCTGCAGCAGCGGCAAAACCTGCTACGCCCGCGCCGCCAAACGCAGCGGGCGCCACCGCGGCTTCTGCTCCCGCTCCTGCCGCCGCGCCTGCGGGGCCGCCGAAGACCGTCTTCCGTGGCGCCGCCGGATTTTTTTACTTTCGCCTCTCGGAAGACATTACGCTCCAGACCACCAGGTTCGACGGCGTTCATCAGCAACAGTTTCTCGTTACCGATCCGCAAGTGCTTAATCTGTTTCCCCTCGTGCCGCCAATCGATCTGCTCGACGCGTTTTCACAACCGCAAATCCGCCGCGTGAAGGCAGACGATCTTCGCACGAACCGATCATTCCGGCTGATGTTTACGGTCGAGCGCCAACTTCCCGCAAAGATCAAACTAGCGATCAGCTACTTTTACGGCCGCACTAACAGACAGACGCGGAGCGTGAACATCAATGCGCCGCTCGCGGGAACCTTTATTCCCGGTCTTCCGAATAGTGGTGTGCGGCCGTTTGGCGCCGACGCGGGAAACATCTTTGAGTACCAGCCAAACGGCCGTTCGATCGGCAACACGCTCAGCTTCAATCTCAACGGCAACCTCAAGCAGTTCAATTTCTGGGGTGGTTATAACCTGAACAAAACGAGAAACACCGACAGCGGTTCCAGCGGTTCACCATTCTCTGCTTACGATTTCAGTAACGAATGGGCACGCACGCCGTTTGGCACGCTGAGCTTTATGTACGGCGGCGGGAATTATCAGGGACCGCACGGAATCAGCATCAACACGTTCATGATTGCCAGCTCCGGAACGCCGTTCAATATCACCACCGGACGCGACACAAATGGCGATACGTTGTTCACCGAGCGTCCTGCGTTTGCGACGGATCTCAACAAGCCGGGCGTTGTAGTCACACCGCTGGGTGCTTTCGATCCGAATCCTTCGCCCGGGCAGACGATCATTCCGAGAAACTTCGGACGTGGTCCAGGTTTCTTTTCAGTGAATCTGAACCTCGCGAAAGTAATCAAATTTGGCAAAGCGATCGAACCGAAAGCGCCGCCGCCTTCAGGCGCGCCACGCACCACCGATGCAGGTGCGGCCCAGAAACCTCCGGCCAAGCCGCCGGTGCAACGTCCTTACTCGTTGACGTTCTCGTTGAACATCAACAATCTCTTCAATCGCAACAACCAGGGCAATCCTGTCGGCAACATGGCCTCACCATACTTCTTGAAATCCGCCTCGGGTTCAAATAACTTCTTCTTCGGCCCGGGCGGCGGCTCGGGCGGTAATCGCACGATTACCTTGCGAATGAGATTAAGTTTCTGATCGTCAAACCCGAGACCTGATCAAAATGCTGATCCACATTGTGGTCTGGAAGTACCGCGCGGACGTTGAGCAGTTTGCACGCGAAGAGCACGTCAAACTGTTGCGCAATCTGGCGTCGATCATTCCGGAAGCGAAGAGTCTTTCGGTGGGTTTCGACACGCTGTTTCTGCCGCGTTCGTACGACACAGGTCTGGTTGCAACCTTCGCTGATCGAGCGGCACTCGACGCTTACACCGTTCATCCCGAGCACGTCAAAGTCGCGGAGTTTGGGAGAAGCATCAGCGAGCACGTGGCGTCGGTGGACTTTGTCAGCTAAATCCGTGTTGAAAAAAATTCTCATCGCGGTCGTCATCGTTGTCATCCTGGCTCAAGTTCCCTTTGTCTATCGACGCTACAAGCTCCGCAAGCTAAGCGCCGCGATTCAACAAATAAACTCCGAACTCGCAAAGAGTCCGCCGCCCGACCATGAGTACATAGGCGTGGTGCACGTGCACTCGTTTCTCGGCGGACACAGTTCGGGATCTTTTCAGGAAATCATCGACGCCGCGAAAGCCAACAAGTTGAACTTCGTGATCATGACCGAGCACACGGAGAAAGACTTCGATACCGCGGCCATGACATTGAAAGACTTTCACGGCGAGGTGCTCTTCGTGAATGGCAATGAGACCGCCGGCGCGAACGGTGACCGGGTCCTCGCATTGCCCAACAAGGTGTCGATCGCCGCTTATCCTGAAGAGTTCAAAAACTGGGACACGCCGGGGCTGAGCGGCGTGGAGATTTACAACGTTTATTCAAACACTCGCCGCGCCAATCCCGTGATGGCGTTCTTCGACGTGCTTTGGTCTCACCGTGCTTATCCCGATCTGCTGTTTGCGTTGTATTACGAACGGCCCAGCGAGAGCTTGAAAAAATGGGACCAGCTTCTGGCCCACAACAAACTGACGGCAACGGCAGGCAATGATGCGCACGCCAACATCGGAGTGAGTTTGCAGGACAGTTCAGGCAAAACGCTGGCGGGAATTCAACTCGATCCTTATGCGACCAGTTTTCGGCTCGTGCGGATGCACGTTACGACGCCGGACGCGAAGGTGCTAGTCCCTGAGCAATTACTGGACGCCATCAAAGCCGGTCATTGTTTTATCGGTTTTGACCTTTTTGGCGACACATCCGGTTTCACTTTCGAGGCTGGGACTTCAAGCGAAAAGAAAAGTCAGGGTGATGAGATCCGGCTTGAGGGCCAGACGCGTTTGCGAATCCACACCCCAATAGCGACCCGCATCGTGCTGTTCAAAGACGGCTCGCCGATTTTGAACGAAAGTGGAATTACGACGAAGGAGGTTCCGGTAACTGAGCGGGGCGTCTATCGCGTCGAGGTCTATTTGCCGCAGATTGAGCAGATCATTGGCGAACAGCCCTGGATCATCTCGAATCCGATTTACGTAAGGTAGGCGCAAAAGGCACAACCGAAACCAACCCTGTCTTGTGACTCTTGTGCTTCTTTGTGGCTTTAAAACGGCTGCGCCCCACTGGGTGCCCTGCTTAGCGGCCCTGTGGGGCGACAAACCATCGCCGGAAAGCTCCGGCTTATTCGTCTTCGGAAGCGGTGCGTACGTTCACCGGAGTTACTGTTGGGGATCTAGTATTTGATCCCGACACTCCCTTTACCCTCGTATGGTGGGGTCGAGGGAGAACAGCCTTCCACATACTGTTTTTTCAAGTTCGTCCAGTCTAGGCCTCAGGCTCGAACCTGTCAAGCTTCAGCTTGACCGAACGTGAACAATACAAGCTCACATTCGTTTAGAATGCCGGCCTCATGGAAATAAAAATACCAACGCCACCGAATTTCAATTTCAAAAGAACCATCGTCAGCCACGGCTGGTACGGGCTGCTCCCCTTTGCCCTCGACTCCGGGAAATATGAGCTGGCTCGCGTCATTGACCTCGGCGCCAAGGCGCCGGTAACCATCAACATGAGCGGCCGAAAGGGCCACGTCCGCATCAACACGTCGCGTGCGCTTGGCAAGGGCGACGCCGCCATGGTCACGCGCGGTGCGCGTCACATCCTGCGGCTCGACGACGACCTTCAGCCGTTCTACTTGGCGACCGGCGCCGAGCCAGAATTCGCGTGGATTGGCACGCAGGGCGCCGGACGCATGTTGCGCTCGCCGACCGTCTTTGAAGACCTCGTAAAGATGATTTGCACCACCAACTGCTCGTGGGCACTGACTCAGAAGATGGTGACGGGTCTGGTGCAGAACCTCGGCCGCGAGAGCGACGACGGGCGCCGTTCGTTCCCGACACCGGAGGCGATGGCCGCCATGCCGCTCAAGTTTTTCGTGGATGAAGTTCGTGCCGGATATCGTGCCGCTTATTTGAAAGAGCTTACGGAGCGCGTCGCGTCAGGTGAACTGAACGTTGAGCAGTGGCTGACAAGTCCGCTCTCGACTGCCAAACTCGCGAAAGAGATCAAAGGAGTGAAGGGCGCCGGAGACTACGCCGCGGAGAATCTGTTGAAGCTGTTGGGACGTTACGATGGACTGGCGCTGGATTCCTGGACGCGCGCACGATTTTTTCAGATCAGAAACAGCGGGAAGAAAGCGAACGACAAGAAGATCGCGCGCTACTATTCACGATTCAACGAATGGCGCGGCTTGGCACTGTGGTGCGATGTCACGCGCGACTGGCTGGACTAGTCGGGGTGGCCACAGAGGGCCACCCCTGCAAGACGTCTGCCCCCCGCAGACTACTTGTTGAAGACCAACGTCGAGTCCTGATTGCCGCGCGGGTTCTCGCTATGACGATTCACCGTCAACGTCTTGCCGTCGGCTGACAGCTGCAGCTTGTCGGTCGAGGTCGAGGTAATCTCGCCTTCAGGTCCCTGGAAAGTCGATTTGCTTGTCAGCTCGATAGTCTTGCCGTCGCCTGACACCGTCGCCTTTCTGACAAACTTCCCGCGTCCGGTATCTCCGGAAGTTTCACTCCCATCGAGGTTGAACGTTCTTGGACCACCGAAGCCACCCATGCCACGGCCAGGACCACCACCGCCCGGACCGCCACCCGGAGGACCACCAGCCGGAGGGTTGCCACCGGTTACCTTTTCTTCGATCGTGATCTCCTTTTCGGTTTGCGTGATCACCCACGAAACACTTTCAGCGTTCTGCATACGACCAGAGAGACCCTGGCTTTTGCTCTTATCAAGCGTCCAGGTGCCGGCGAAGTTGGCAGGTGCGGCAGCATGCACGGCCAGAGCGATTACGAGCGCGCTCATCAGACTAAGAGCGCAAAGCAACTTTCTCATTCAAGATCTCCTTAAGAATAGTGGGATTGTCCAAATAATCGGCGAATGCATCGGAGTCTAGCAAAATGATCAACGAAAATCTGTAAGGAAACGTAAAGATTTGTATAGAGAAGGTAAAGATCCAAACACCGGAACCTTTGCACAAATCGCTGTGTACGAAGCGGCGTGTTTGAAGATCTAATTAGTTCATTTTCTGTCATAACCAAACTGTGAGTGGTGTTTAGTCGCAGGAGGAGCTCATAGAGAGTGGGCTAACTAAACAAGGAGAGCTGTGATGAAGTCAATTATGAATCGGATGCTAGTCGTTCTAATGGTCGGCGCACTGACGAGTGTTGTTGCGCTGGCTAAAGTACATAAGCACAAAGTCACTTTTGATAGCGACATCAAGGTGAACGGGACCCTCGTGAAGAAAGGAACCTACGACGTCAAATTCGACGATCAGACTGGTCAACTTTCGATCGCCAAGAACGGAAAAGTAGTCGCCCAGGCAATGGCCAAGCTCGAACAGCGTGGCAAGAAGGCCAACGATTTTCAACTGCGTTCCAGCGGCACCGGCGACGACACGCAACTCATCGGTGTGACCTTCGGCGGTCAGGACAAGGACGTCGTGATCACCAGCAACGGAGCATCAACCTCCGGCAGTAACTAGAAAGATTTTCCCTCTGAACACTGCAACCCCGTCTGCGCCTCGAAGCTTTGCGGTTTCGAGGCGTAGTTGTTTTTTGCGGCCAGTGCTCTCTAATATGAGTTCATGAGATACAGACGCTTTGGCCGTACGGGATGGGAAGTGAGTGAGATTGGCTATGGCATGTGGGGCATGGCCAGTTGGTCTAACTCAAACGACGACGAATCGTTGCGCTCACTTCAGGCTGCGGTAGATTTTGGCTGCAATTTTTTCGATACAGCCTACGCTTACGGAAATGGCCGCAGCGAAAACCTGCTGGGCCAGATCGTCAGAGCCAATCCCGACAAACGTCTTTACACTGCGACGAAGATTCCGCCCAAAACACTGCAATGGCCCGCCACGCCTGAATCAAAGTTGATCGAAACGTATCCACCGGATCACGTCGAGGAATACGTGCATCGCAGTCTCGAGAACGCGAAGCTGGATCAGTTTGACTTGATTCAGTTCCACACGTGGAACGACGAGTGGATGCGCGACGATCGCTGGTTCTACAAGCTCGACGATCTGCGCAGTCAGAAACTGATCCAGGCGATCGGCATAAGCATCAACCGGTGGGAGCCATGGAACGGCGTCCGTGCAGTACGCAGCGGACAAATCGATGCGGTGCAGGTGATCTACAACATCTTCGATCAGAATCCGGAAGACGAGCTCTTTCTCGCGTGCCGCGAGATGGACGTCGCGGTGATCGCGCGCGTGCCGTTTGATGAAGGCGCGTTGACGGGCACGTTAACCAAAGACAGCAAGTGGCCCGAAGGCGACTGGCGCAACACCTACTTCGTTCCTGAGAACCTGATTCCGAGCGTGGAACGCGCGAACCAGATCAAAAAGCTGCTCGAAGAGTGGAACAGGGAGCACGAAACGCGCATCACGATGCCTGAACTCGCGTTGCGTTTTATTCTCGGAAATGAGGATGTGAGTACGATCATTCCGGGGATGCGCAAGTTGTCGCACGTTGAGTCGAACATCGCGGCGAGTGATGCTGGTCCATTGCCGCGTGAGCTGCAGGAAAAACTTAAGGGCTTCCGTTGGGTGCGAAAGCCCACGCCGTGGTCACAGTGACTACTCGCTGGTGGCTTTTGCGTCTAACGTCTTAACGAGAAACGCCCAACGATCAGCGATCTCCTCGATGATCTTCGACGTCGGTTTCCCCGCACCGTGTCCTGCCTTCGTTTCGATCCGAATCAGAACGGGAGCATCGCCTGCCTGTGCAGCCTGAAGCGCGGCCGCGAACTTGAAGCTGTGTCCCGGCCAGACGCGATCGTCGTGATCCGCCGTCGTAATCATCGTCGGCGGATACGAAGTTCCGGGTTTGATGTTGTGCAACGGTGAGTACGCGTAGAGCGCTTTGAAGTCTTTCGGATCGTCCGACGAGCCGTAATCAGAAACCCACGCCCAACCGATCGTGAATTTCTGAAACCGCAGCATGTCCATCACTCCGACCGCAGGAATCGCGGCGCCGAACAGATCCGGGCGTTGCGTCAACGCCGCGCCGACCAACAGTCCACCATTGCTGCCGCCGCTGATCGCGAGTTTCGGTGTCGAAGTGTACTTGTTGGCGATCAACCATTCGGCGGCGGAGATGAAGTCGTCAAACACGTTCTGCTTTTTCAACTTCATTCCGGCCTGGTGCCAGTCTTCACCGTACTCGCCACCGCCGCGCAGATTCGGTTGCGCATAAACGCCGCCCATTTCCATCCACACAAGACTTCCCACCGAGAACGCCGGCGTCAGCGAGATATTGAAACCGCCATAGCCATAGAGGTACGTGGGGTTGTTGCCGTCGAGCTTCAAGCCTTTCTTGTGTGTGATGAACATCGGCACTTTCGTGCCATCCTTGCTCGAAAAGAAGACTTGCTTCGTTTCGAAATCATTTGGATTGAAGTCGACCTTAGGCTGGCGAAAGACGCTGCTCTTCCCGGTCGTGAAATCGTAGCGATAGATCGTCGTCGGCATCGTGAAGCCGGTGAACGCGTAGAAGGTTTCCTTGTCAGTCGCCTTGCCGCCGAAACCCTCAGCCGAGCCGATGCCGGGGAACGTGATCTCGTTCACAAACTTCCCCGACGTGTCGTAGATCTTCACCTGCGTGTAGGCGTCTTTGAGATAGTTGGCAACGAACTTGTGATTGACGAAGCTGACGCCCTGAAGTGTTTCCTTGCCTTCCGGCACGATCACTCTCCAGTTCGCACGGGCTGGATTTGCCACGTCGACCTCGATTACTTTGCCGCGCGACGCTTGCAGATCAGTCTGAAACCAGAAACGCGTGCCTTCGTTGCCGACGAACGTGTAGGCCGCGTCGAAGTCGTCGAGCAGCTTCACCACTGAGGCGTCTTTCGCCTTGAGATCTTTGTAGTAGACGCGGTTCTTCACGTCGGTGCCCTGAAAGACAGTGATGATCAAATAGCCGCCGTCTTCAGTGACTGAACCACCGAACAACCAGTCTTTCTGATCCGGACGTTCGTAAACGAGAACATCTTCCGCCTGCGGCGTGCCAAGTTTGTGGTAGTAGACCTTCTGAAAATAGTTGGTAGCTTTCAGCGCATCCGCTTTTGGTTCGTCGTAGCGGCTGTAGAAGAAGCCTTTACCGTCACGCATCCACGACACGCCTGAAAACTTCACCCACTTGAGGTCGTCTGAAAGATCTTTGCTCGTCGCGACATCGCGGACTTTCCACTCCTGCCAGTCAGAACCCGACGCGGAAAGACTGTAAGCGAGCAGCTTGCCGTCGGGACTGACCTGCATGCCTGACACTGCAACCGTGCCGTCGGCCGAAAGCGCGTTCGGATCGAGAATCATCTGCGGCGCTGCGTCGAGCGTGTTTACGGTGTAGAGAACGGATTGATTCTGGAGACCGCTGTTGCGCGTGTAGAAGTAACGATTACCCTCCTTGAAAGGGACGCCGTACTTCTCGTAGTTCCACAGTTTCGTCAACCGCTCTCGGATCGCCGCGCGTTGCGGAATCGAGTTGAGATAGGCAAAGGTCAACTTGTTCTCGGCTTCGACCCACTGCCGAGTTTCTTCCGAATCGAGATCTTCGAGCCAGCGATACGGATCGGCGACTTTCACACCATGATAGTCGTCAACCTGACTGCCTTTTCTGGCTAGGGGATAGTCATTCACTTTAATCATAAATATGGCTGTTAACAGCAGGCACACGGAGGCGGTAAAGCGAGTGAGTGGGTAAAGTGCCATAACAATGCTCCCTTCGGATTTGCTGCAGTATACACAGGGATGCAGTCTCTGTAATCTGCCGATGGATTTTTCTTGACAACGCGGAAAGGGATGCGCGAATCTAAGCCAGCGCTCACACGCCCCGTGAGCATATTTTGATCCGCAGCTCTCCTGAAGAAGCTATGAAATCGAGAACTCTTATCGCCCTGGCTGGCGCCCTCTTTGTATTTTCCACCACCCAAACCCAGGCACAGGAGAACACTCTCGTGCGGCCGCGCGTCGTCGCTCAGACGGCAACTAATCCACAGTTGCCGGCTCCGAGTGCGGAATCACAGAAGCTTGGCGGGGCACCGGCGATGGTTGCGCCGGCAACAACGACGGCATCCCAAACGGCTGCACCGTCAGCGGCTGCACCGGTAACTACCACGCCGTTGACTTTCCTGACGCCGTCGCTGATTCAGGCGCGCGTTGGCGAAGCTCGCCGCCTGCTCAAGACGCGTCCAATGGCAACCGCGATGAGCGTTCCGTCGATCGAGTTTGTCACGATTGCCGCGCTTGAGCGCGAGACGTCGCGCACACACCTGATCACGATTTCAAAGCAATCATTTCTGACCAAAGGCGCCGACATCAACGCGCTCTCTTCGCTGGGAACAAGCGTCAACATCAAGGTGCTGCGCGCGAACGGCGTCAATACCGCGCTCACGATCTTCACGCCGGCCGGTCAATCGCTCGTTCCGCTCACCGTTGAGTATCCGATCGAAAGAAACGGATTGTTCCGCGAGATGGCCTATTACACCTCCGCGCATCCGGCGCTGCTTTCAGGCGATCTTGTCAGATCGGGACAATCTTACGTCCGCAACATGCTCGACCTCGCCGCTACGCGGCTACGCGATCGCGGCGTGGCAATCTCGCCGGAGATCGTCGACGTTGCCGAGCGACTGTGCGTTGTTGAGCACGTCGATCACGAACGGTTCCGCGCGGAGAATCGGCTCGCGCTTTACGAAGAGATCTATTCGCTGTTTGCGCTCAACGAGCTCGATACCTATCGCTTTTCGGTGAGCAGTGCCGGAGCGGGCGGCATGGTGCAGATGATTCCATGGGCTTACAACCTCGAGCGCACGCGCCATCCCGGGGTTGGTTTGATACCGGATTTCGTCACCGGCATGCGCAACCACACGAATGCGCTGCAAGCGATGCTGCTTTACATGCACGATACGTGGAATGAATTGACCGCTAATGATGACGTGAAGGATGCGTTGAATGCGAAGGTCGCCACGCCGAGCGAGTTGCTGGCCGCTGGTTACAACTCCAACGCCGCGAAGCTGCCGTTGTATTTGAAGAAAGGTGGCGACGGTTGGCGTACTTTGATTCCGCGTGAGACGCAGATGTATTTGCAGATCTACAAGTCGTTTGAGGGTCTGGTACCGCTGAAAACGCGCACCCGTTAATAGAATACGCGCATATTGACTGTAGGGGCGGCACTCCGTGGCCGCCCCCTTCGTTTTCCAAGGACCCGTCGCGTCGTTTGCAAGGGGCGGCCACGGAGTGCCGCCCTTACAAAACGGCTTCGCGGTAAGACGAGTCGGCGTACTGCAATTTGTAGAGCTTCCAGTAGAGCCCACGCTCAGCCAACAGTTCCTGATGCGTTCCCTGCTCACGAATCTCACCGTGATGCAGCACGATGATTCGATCTGCGTTCTGAACTGTCGACAAGCGGTGTGCAACCACGATGGACGTACGATCGCGCATCACGCGCTCAATCGCACGCTGAATCAGTTGCTCAGTCTCAGTGTCGATCGAACTCGTCGCCTCGTCGAGAATCAACAACGCCGGATCAAACGCCAGCGCACGCGCAAACGAGATGAGCTGCTTCTGTCCGACCGACAACCCGGCGCCACGCTCGCGAACTTCCGCTTTGTAGTTATCTTTCAAACGGCTGATGAACCCGTCAGCGTGTACTTCACGCGCAGCCCAGCGCAC
Organism: Pyrinomonadaceae bacterium; assembly: GCA_036506775.1. Lineage (GTDB taxonomy): Bacteria > Acidobacteriota > Blastocatellia > Pyrinomonadales > Pyrinomonadaceae > PSRF01. The sequence continues at coordinate 27,581 of DASXRE010000151.1, forward strand.
ACGTTCTCCGGTAATCTCTTCGCGGCCGAGACGAATATTGCCTTCAATCGTTCCGCTGAACAGAAACACCTCCTGCAAGACCACCGCGAAGTTCTCCCGCAACGCTTTCAAGTCCCAGTCACGCAGATCGACGCCGTCGAGGAGGATTCGTCCCCGTTGAATGTCGTAGAAACGCATCAAGAGATTTGTGATGGTAGTCTTGCCTGAGCCCGTGTGTCCGACCAGCGCAATCGACTGTCCCGGCTCTACCGTAAACGACACGTCTTTCAGGACCCAGTCTTCATCCTTGTAAGCGAACCACACGTTCTGAAACTCGATGCGGCCGCGCGCGCGGTCAGCTTTCAGCGCTTTCTCCGGCGTGGTGATCGCGATCGGAAGATCGAGCGTTCTGAAAATCCGGTGTGATGCGACCACGGCCGCTTGCAGCACGTTGTACTTGTCGGAGATATCGCGAATCGGCTGGAACAGCGCCTGCGAATACTGAATAAACGCTACCAGTGCGCCGAGCGTGAGCACAGTGTAATCCGGTGTGTTCTGCATCACGCGATAGCCGCCGTACCAGATGATCAGCGCCACACCGACAGCGCCGATGAAATCAACCAGCGGAAAGAACACGGCGTAGTAAAAGATGGTGTCGATGTTGGCGCGGCGGTATTCGTTGTTGATGCGTTCAAAGGTGCCTAGCGACTTCTCTTCAGCGTTGAAGATCTGCACCGTTTGCGCGCCGGCAAAATGTTCCTGCAGGAAGGCGTTGATGCGAGCGATACGCGTCCGTACGAGGTCGTAGCCGCGTCGCGCGCCGCGCCGGAACCACGTTGTTGCCGCGAAAAGCATCGGTACAGTCAACAGAGTAACGAGCGTCAGTCGCACGTCCATCCACAACATCACCGATATGATGGCGACGATCATTACGAGGTCACCAAGCAGATCGGTTACGCCTTGCGTAAACAGTTCGTTGAGCGCGTCCACGTCGCTCGTGAGCCGCGTCATGATGCGGCCGACCGGATTGCGGTCGTAATAGGCGACTTCCTGGTGTTGCAGCTTGTCGTAAAGCTCCTTGCGGATGTCGAACATGACGTACTGTCCGACGCTGTTGAGCAGGATCGACTGGAAGTAAGAGAAGATGAGCCGCAGCAATTGCGAAGCGAAGAACAGAGCAACAAGAATACCGAGGCCGTCGAGTTTCCGCGGCAGGATAAACCAGTCGATCGCATACTGCGTGAACTTAGGCTGCAATATGCCGAGCAGGTTGAGCGCGAGCGTAAACAGCAGCGCCGGAACGAGCAGGCGCACGTACGGCTGGAGATATCGCAGCAGCCGTCGTGCGACCTGAAAGTCGTAAGTCTTCCCGATCGCTTCTTCTTCGTGAAACTGAGTTACTGCCGTTGCCATTTAGGTCATTTCCGATTGTCGATTGCCGATTGCCGATTTGTGCAGTCCCAGGTTGTTAAATCGGCAATTGGCAATTGGAAATCGACAATGTTTCAGGTTGCTGCCAACTCTTCTTCGAGTAGCTGACGTTCATAAAGATTTGCGTATTCACCTTCCAACGCGAGCAGTTCGTCGTGAGTTCCCTGCTCGACAATTCTTCCCTCGTCCAAAACACAAATAAGGTCCGCATCGCGCACCGTCGAAATACGATGCGACACAATCAAGCTCGTCCGATCGCGCATCACCCCACGAAGCTGCGCCAGAATCTTCTCTTCCGTGTACGTGTCAACTGACGACAACGCGTCGTCAAGAATCAGGATCTTCGGCTCGCGCAACACCGCTCGCGCAATCGCCGTGCGTTGCTTTTGTCCACCTGAGAGCGTGATGCCACGTTCGCCGACAAGCGTCTGGAAGCCTTCCGGAAACCCGGCAATGTCTTCGGACAAGCCCGCGATCTCAGACGCCCACTCGACGTCCGCCAGCTCCGCTTTCTCAACACCGAACGCGATGTTTCCCTTCACCGTGTCGCTGAACAAAAACGTCTCCTGCGGCACGTAACCGATGCTCTCGCGCAATTGCTTCAGCGGGTAATTGCGAATCGGAATGGCGTCGATGAGCAACGTGCCCTCCGGCGCTTCAATCAAACGCGGAATCAGATTCGCGATCGTCGACTTGCCACTGCCGGTGCGGCCCACGAAGGCGACTGTGTGTCCCGCGGGAATTTTCAAGTTCACATCACGCAGGACCGGTTCGCTATCCGGGTGATAGCCAAAAGTCAGGTTGCGAAACTCAATCTCGCCTTTGACCGGCGGCTGCTCCGTCACGCTTCGTTCATCCGCAATCGCCGGCTCGATCTTTAGAATCGCATTGATACGTTTCAGACTAGCCGTGCCGCGTTGATAAAGGTTCACGACGTATCCCAACGCAATCAATGGCCAGATCAATCGCGTGAGATACATGTTGAACATCGTGAACTCGCCGACGGTGATCTCTCCGCGCACTGCGAGCGGCACGCCCGCCCAGATGATCAGCACAAAGCCGAAGCCAATCAGAAACGTCATCAATGGCCGCATCAGCGCGTCGATTCGCACCAGACTCAGGTTGCGTTCGGCGTATTCCCGGTTGAGTTGATTGAAAGCCGCCATCTCGGCGTCTTCCTGCGCGTAGGCACGCACGACTCGCACGCCGGTGAAGTTTTCCTGCGCGCGCGCCGTGATCTGCGCGAAGAAGTCCTGAATCTTCTCGAAGCGCGTGTGGACCTGCTGACCGAAAAACTTCACCGTTAACGAAACCAGTGGCATCGTCACGAGCAGCAGCAGCGTCAGCCACCAGTTGAGAATGAACATCAGCGGCAACACGAGAACGACGACAAACACGGTCTGCAACGTGTACATGATCATCGGTCCCGCCAGTTGTCTGACGGCGGCGAGGTCGTTCGTCGCGCGCGCCATCAGGTCGCCGACGCGATGTTCGTGAAAGAATGAGAGCGGCTGATTGACGAGATGACCGTAGAACTCTTCGCGCAGGTCGTACTCGACGTTGCGCGACATGCCGATCAGGATGCGACGCTGGAGGAACAGAAAGACGCCGCTGATAATGCTCGCGCCGATAACCTTGCCGGCCGAAATCGTGAGCTTCGTCCAGGTGACTTTCGTCCAGTTTGCATCGACTGCCTGGCCGACGATGAGCGGAACGAACAGACCCGCAAATACGCTGGCGAAGATGCAAACGATCCCGATTGTTAGTTGTAATTTATAGCGACGAAAGTGACGCGCGAATTTCCTTAAGTCATCCATTCGTGGTTATAGCTTAACAGATCAGACGGAGGAGGTGGTTATGCGGAGGTAGGTACTGAGCGCGGTGGCTGCGAGTTTTTCGTTTTCGTCAAACAAGTCCGCTGAAACGGTGATCACGCGCCGGCCGGCGCGCACCACTCGCGCCGATGCCTTTGCAACCCCGCCACTGACAGGTCGCAGATAATGAATCGTGAGATCGACGGTTACTGTGCGCTCGCCTTCACCGAGCAACGGAGTGATCGCCACGGCAAACGCAGAGTCGATCAACGAGGCCAACGCGCCGCCGTGAATAATTCCATCGTTACGCATGAGCTCTCCACGAACCGGGAGCAGGAGGGTCGCCGTTCCTATGCCGGCGGATTCAACTTCAATTCCCAGGTGTTTGAGAAATGGAACCGACTCTCGTAATTCTTCAACTCGCCGTCGCTGTTCGTCGTTCAGATCGGGCGCCATCATGAGCGAAAACTCTCTCCCGGATTCAGTGGCTCGACAATCACCGCGGTGCCATATGCCAGGACTTCCGTCACGCCTTGCATCAGCTCAGTCGTGTCGTAACGCGCGCCGATCACGGCGTTGGCGCCGACTTCGGTCGCGTGCTGGATCATGATGTCGAAAGCGTCTGCACGCGTCTGTTCACAGAGGTTGGTCCAAACGGTGATGTTCCCACCGACAATCGTCTGCAGCGAAGCGCCGATGGTCGCGAAGATATTGCGCGAACGCACGACGATGCCGCGCACGACGCCGAGGTTTTGCACGATGCGATAATTCGGCAGTTCAAAAGCGGTCGTCACCATCTGGTGCGAAACGGAATAGCGCGGCGGGCTGACGGCGTAAGGAGCGCGTTGCACGGCATCGTTCATGACGTTTGTCCTTCCATGTAAACTTCTTCTCTGTGCACCTCTGTGTCCTCTGTGCCTCTGTGGTGGTTTCGAAAGACCAGTGAAACCACGGAGACACAGAGAACACAGAGGTACACAGAGAAAACCAAACCACAACCTACCGTCGTTTCGAAGACTTGTAGAGACTTCCTTCGCGTGGCGCCGTTTTGGTCTTCGGGATCCACAGATAGGTTTGCAGATCGCAGCGGTT
>DASXRE010000152.1:0-21457 GCA_036506775.1 Pyrinomonadaceae bacterium
AAGGCATTCATCCTTCTGGTTTTCTTTTTCGCCAAGAAGGATGAGTTTGACGGCGTCGTCGACGGGATCGTCTACGCTTCAATGACGGCGCTTGGCTTTGCGATGACGGAGAATATTCTTTACTACGGCAAAGCAGCAGCGGCGGGTGGCGGTGGCGCGTTGACGGCGACGCTGATCATTCGCGGATTCTTCGCACCGTTTTCGCATCCGCTGTTTACGAGTTTGACCGGCATTGGTCTAGGTTTGGCCCGGCAGTCAACCAACCTTGCGGTAAAGCTGCTGACGCCCGTTGTCGGCTTCCTGATGGCGGTTTTCATGCACAGTATCTGGAACGGCTCGGCGGTTTTCGGCGGCGGAGTCGTTTTTGTACTGACCTACATCATGGTGATGGTGCCCGCGTTTCTGATCATGCTGGTGGTGATTGCGTTCGCGTTGCGGCGTGAAGGTCAGGTGGTGCGACAGTTTCTCGTCGTGGATCTTGATCGTGGTTTCTTGACGCGTGAGGAGTATGACCAACTCGGATCCATTCTCGGACGAATGGGCTCGTCGTTCAGATCTCTTTCTCAAAGCGGCGTCAAAGGCTGGCGAGCGCGCAAGCGCTTCAATCAACTAGCCAGCGAACTGGCATTTCATCGCAACCGTATTTCACGCGGCGTTTACGCGCCGGATCAGGATGTGCGTGCGCAAGAAGCGGCATATTTGCAGGCGTTACAGGATCTGATCAATGAACTCCGTCCACACTAGGTTTCCAAGACGGCAAGCCTCGCTGCATTAACACTCGCTGCCGTCTGCGTTTCTGACATATACTGGCCCGGTCCTGGCCGGCACTTCAACAGAGCTGGAAGCTCGTGAGAATCGAACTTTTACCTAGTACGTTTGATGACCGGGGCGTTGCCACCCTGGACCAACGTCTGACCTGTTTTCTCGTGGACGACTGTGTAGCCGTTGACGCCGGCAGCATCGCGATCGCACTCAGTGAAGAGCAGCGAAGCAAGGTCAGAGACATCATCGTCACTCATCCTCACATGGACCACATCGCCAGTCTGCCGATCTTTATTGACGATCTTTATCCGTCGCTGAAAGAGCCCATGCGGGTTTACGCAACGCAGGAAGTGATCGATTTGCTCGAGCGCGATGTGTTCAACTGGAATGTCTATCCGCGCTTCTCGGATCTGAAAAACGACTATGGACCAGTCATGGAATACGTGCCGATTCCCATTGGCAGACAGTTTTCAGTGGCCCACCTGAACGTGATCGCCGTGCCGGTTAATCACATTGTGCCGACTGTCGGTCTGGTAGTCTCAGACGGCCAGACCAGTGTCGCTTTCAGCTCCGACACGGCAGAAACAGAAGAATTCTGGAAACTGGTCAATGAAGTGAAACAATTGGACGCGCTGCTGATTGAAGCGTCGTTTCCGAATGGCATGGCCAAGCTGGCTCGGGTCTCACGGCATTTCACCCCGGCTACGTTGGGCCAGGAACTAAAAAAACTCACTCACAACGGCATGGACATCCTGGCCGTGCATCTCAAACCAAGCTACCGCGCAGAGATCATCGAGCAACTCGACGAGCTTCAGATTCCTAATCTGCGAGTGATGGAGCCAGGCAAGATTTATAACTGGTAGGGCCGGAAATCACGAGATCCGGCGATCGAACTGGATTGGTTCGAACTCCTTTTCGGTGTGCTCACCGTCGACTCCGTGAAGCGAAACACGGCCGCTCGAAAACAATTCCTTAACTTGAAACGTGCGTTCGTGCCGCTCGCGGCCGGGCATTAGTTCGGCTCGAAAAGTAACCATCATTCCGGGTCTGGCCCAAACGTCCCCTGCTTTTCTGGTTGCGTCCATGTTGCTTCGTTTCCAGTAAGCACTGGCGGCGCCGATCCCACCTGCGGCAAGTGCGAAGGCGCCGATTAACCAGCCGGTACGTTTTTTCATTTAGCCTTGCCTATTCGCAAAGCGGATCCAGTCTTGCCATGATGGTTGGCAGGCCGCTGAGGGCGCGTTCGGCGTTGATCGCAGTGTAACTGGACCATTCGGCGGGTAGTGCGCCTTCAGAGAACACCGCTTCTACCGGGCACTCCGGCACGCACGCATCGCAATCGATACATGTTTCGGGGTTGATAACGAGCATGTCGTCATCGAGGTGAAACGCTTCGACGGGGCAAACCAAAGCGCAGTCGGTATAGCGGCAGTTAACACAGGGTTCGGCGACAATATAGGTCATTCAGGTTCGGCTCCCTGGAAGATGATGATGAAAGCTCCGGCCAGCTGACCACGGAGGTATGGCTATATTAAACAAGGATCGTGGTGTTTTGAAAGAACGCCCACGAAGGTTGGGTTCGCTCGCGCGCAATAACGATTCGCCTCGATGTGGCGTCGCCACGTCGCTACGCGACTACGATTCGTACGACGACCGCGAACCCGGCGTTGAAACGCCGGGCTAAATTGATGCTGACGCTACGCGTCAGCGAATGGCGTGGCGTTACTCTCATTTCAACGGACCTAGTCCAGGACAATGCCTCAGCGACTTCGATCTTGCCGGCGCCGCGACCGTCTGTCCGGGGTCGCGGAGCGACCTTTGAATTTAGCCCGGCGTTTCAACGCCGGGTTCACGTTTACCAACCCGACGGGTAGTCGCGTAGCGACGTATGTCGACACGTGTCGTCAAACGTGATAAAAAATGCGCGCTCAAAAACCTCACGTCGCTACGCGACTACAACCGAAAGGACCTCACAGATGGCTAACACCTATACCTCACTGCATTATCACGTCGTCTTCTCTACTAAAAACCGTTATCCGTGGCTCACGCTCGAAATTGAGCAGCCCGTTTGGTCGTTCATCGGCGGCGTCGCACGAGAACACAAAATGACTGCGCTTCAAGTCGGTGGAGTTGAAGACCATATTCATGCGCTGGTAATGGCGCCGCCAACGATCGCGCCGTCGGAGATCGCCAAACATCTGAAAGGTGAATCATCGTTGTGGATTCACAACGAGTTTTCAGGATTGAGAAAGTTCAGTTGGCAAGACGGGTACGCGGCTTTTACGGTAAGCAAGTCGAATATTCCAAGAGTGGTTCGGTATATCAAGAGCCAACGTATACATCATCGCAGGAAGACCTTTCGCGAGGAGTACCTCGCGTTGTTACGCGCAAACGGCATTGAATACGATGAACGATACGTGTGGGGATGACGCGGATCGGGCACGTCGCTACGCGACTACGATTCGTGCGACGACCGCCAACCCGGCGTTGAAACGCCGGGCAAAATTGATGCTGACGCTACGCGTCAGCAAAGCGACCGCGCTACCTGTCTCACATACGCATCATCGCATGAAAACATTCCGCGAGGAGAGTGCGAACAGCCAGGCTGCCCGTCTCACAGTTGCGACTTCTTCAGCCCGTACTCCGGGCGGACATAGCGCGCGTGTTTTCCTGACGACGCGCGTGGTCCCGCTCGCTAACGACCCGGCTATGGAGCGCGATCGCTCGGGCACTTGCCGCCGTCATCGCTGGCTACCGCGCGCATGTAGGTCGCGGAGCGACCTTTGAATTTAGCCCGGCGTTTCAACGCCGGGTTCACGTTTACCCAACCGGCGGGTAGTCGCGTAGCGACGTATGTCGACACGTGTTGTCGAACCTGGTAAAAATGCGCAACAAAGCGTCCTTAAGACGAACCGGACGTGCCAGAGCGCCAGCGCTCAACTGGCGCACCGCCTTCGAAATCATAGAAGCGCAGGTCGGTTGCGGTCAGTACCTTGGTCAGTAGAAAAATTTGCCCGGTGTGCATCGAGAAATGCTCGGTCACGTGGAAGATCGCCTGTAACACATCGACATCCGACGCCTGAATCGTCCGCTGCTCCAGCAACGTCTCGGGATCCAGTCGCTCCAGGACGGCGCAAACATCCGCCAGAGCTCCACGCAGCAAGCTCAACAACTCATCGCGTCCAATCGCCTCACGCTGAGCAAACTCCGCATCCCGGTGGCGCGCATCCGCTTCGCCACCAATACCAGACACAATCCATTGCCGCGCGTTGCCGCACAGATGCAACACGAGATTCCCGATGCTGTTCGATTCCTCGTTCGGGCGCCACCAGATCTGTTCGTCACTCAGACGCTCCAGGCAGCGCTCAATCTTCGGCAGATAGTCGTCAACGAGAAACTCCCGAGCGCACTTAATGAATCTTTCGGAAGGTGTAGTTATCGGAATGTTCCCTCTCCCTGATCTCAGATCCGCAATCAGGATCTCACGGTTCTTCATCCGCGATCTCAGGACGCCGCTTGTGCTTCGCTTTGCGTTGTGCTGGTCGTGCTACTTCATCAGGCTTCGCATGCGACAGAGGATGGCCCGGCGGCGCAAGAGGCTTGCGAATGCTGTCGAACACAGGCCTCGCCGCGGATCGCTTCGTCTTCGGTGGAGAACTTCGTCTGGTCATATTCAGCCTCCACTCAACTGTTTTGGAACTGCCGCGATGCTAGCGCCGCGATGCAGGCCGTGTCAATAAACACACCTCCGGCTGGAGAGAGGATCTACCGGAGCTTACACCTGGTCTTGCGGACGTAGAATTTTGCCGTGTTGACGCGTGACTACGCTTCGCTGCCACGAGGCGTTTTGGAGAGAATTCTGAGCGCGTTCGTGGTCTCTGCGCGGCGCCGCTGCTGGAATTCGTTGACCCAATTGGTCACCGTACCAACCATATCGCGCGCCGTTTCGCGGGCGGTGTTTGATTTTGCCTTAACTACCGGGCGGATCTTCTCGCCCTTCTTCACTATTCGAATGTTTTTCTTCTCAGACATTGTTATTTATTTCGAGTTACGCTGGATCTAATCGTATCCAACGAATTTCTCGCTATACAGTTCCCGAATTTATCAAACTAAGAACGCCGGACTGTTGTCAGGCTTGCAAAGAAGAGGCCACATCGGTTAACGCGCAAGAGGCGCGCAAAAGGGGTCACTGGCCTTTCGATTTTTTACGAGAGAGGTAACCCGCAGGCGGTCCGGTCGTAAACCGTACACGCAAACAAGGACACTATGGCGTTTAGCGAGACAGAGTTGGCTGTTCTTCCGCGACCAGACTGCGCCTGTGCTTCATGTCCAGCGCCCAAATAGCCTTATGAGTTCGATAAATCATCAGTACCAGCCCGACAGCTGCGCCAATGTTCACATACTTTAGTCCATTGACCATCTGCCGCGTTCCGTACTGAACCAATAAGGCGTTGATTAAGATGACGGCCACCCGGAATTCGGTTGGCCCAAACCGCAGATAGCTGATCTTGAAGCGATCGGTGGCGGCAAACGCCAGAAAAGTACTCACTTCGTAGCCCGAAAAAAGCACGAGCATGATGAGGATCTGGTAGCGCGACCGTTCCGGCAGAATGAACGCATAGCCAACGATGATGGAGCAAAGCCAGAAATAATCCAGCAGATGATCCATGTAATAGCCCCAGCGCAAAAGGCCTGTGCCGCGATACTTCCCGACCTTTCCGTCATAATGGTCGGTCACATATTGCATAAAGACCATTGCTGAAACGCCCCAGAGCCAGCGCAAATCGGTCGCCGCCCAGTAAGAGAACAACAGGATCAGCGCGGACCACAGTAGCGTCAGCATCGTCAGATGGTACGTCTCAAGCCAGGCTGGGATGCGCGGAAGCACCACTGGTGCGAGCCATCGCTCGAAGGGCGTAAGAAACGAGTTGTTGGACTTAGTCGCGCCGGCGAATTGTTGGGTTTCAATCATGAATCTGCGTGGTCCTTGAGAGACTGGGACTCTGCAAAGACCAAGCCAGCGTTATCCGCGGTTTTTCGGCTGATCAGCGGAAGATGAGCGATGTGTCCATCCGACGAATGTCGGATTTTTCTCTTCAGATGAAAACTACAGACTGTGAGCTTGGAATTTCAAATCGCCGCCGGCAGCGAACGTTGCGGCATGCCAACATATCGTCAATCCTGACCAAATAGTCGCGCGACTTCTGAAAGCGTGCTCGATCCTGCTCGTTCGCGCCGCGGGGCAGTTGCGCTTTCTTGGTTCGCTTCAACCACCTGACCTCGTACTCGCCGCGCTCCCGGCAATGAGGACAACTGTAGACCGCCTTCTTTACTTCTTCCTTCTCGTTAAAAAAATCGCGCTCGTTCATAAAACCTTTTCACTGAGGCCCCGTCGCGTGAACTTCACAGAGCTCGCGCAGGTACCGAAAACTGTAAATTCCTGTTTCGTGGCCGTCGCTCCAGCGAAAATTTAGCGCATAACGGCCAACCACGCTGAAATCCCGGATTTCAATATTCTCAGAAATACTCTCCGCCTTCAACACACGTTCTCCCGTCCACTCGTTAACACACTGCGCACAGGGACAATTGCGTCTCAGTTCGGCTGCACGGTAACGGCAGCGCCGGTCGTCGCCCCACAGAATGCTGACATTGAAATCGTCTTCGTGCTTGATCTCGCGCGGCTCGATCTGCGCCCCTCGGTATTCCATGCTCGACTTTACTTCTGCTCCGGGAATTTGAATCCGATATACGTGCCGGCGCTAAGACCCATCAAGCCCAACAGCGTCGGACTGAACTCCGGCATCGTGAGGTCATTGTAAACCGAAGAGACGAAAATAATCCCGAGCACAATCGTCCAGGCAAAAATCTGAAAGCGGTGAAAACTGTAACCGCTGCCATCGGACAATATGTCACGCAAGAATCCGCTCGAGACGGTGGGCGGGGCGTCCGCGGCGATCGTGCGTAGTTGCTGGTCAATCTGCCCGAGGCGGGTGCGTCCCTCGACAAGCTGGCGATTGAGGGAGTCGCGATTTGCCTGATCGGTAACTGAGCTAGCCACCGAAGTATTCGCCGCCTCTACTTGTGGCTGGACCTCGGTGAGCGTCTGTTCCAGGGCCTGCTTCTGGGCGGTTAGATCCTGGACCTGGTTTGTCTTCGCCTGTTCCTTCCCGTTGTCGATTAATGCTTCGCCGAGTGCCGTCCCGGCACTGATACCCATTAGCGCCAGCAGCGACGCAGTAATCGTGTCGAGAGCGCTGGTGATTAGCCAGATAGTCATGTACGAGGCATAGATGAGGAAAAACCAGAAGGCCATCTGCGCGCGGCCCAGATTGTAGGGCCTGTGTTTGCCGGGGACCGGTGGTGGACCGGGCTCGCGAATGATGTTGGTTGTGCGACACAGCCACAGAAGGAGAATCAACGTGACCAGAATCACGAGCAAGGCGATGATTCCGTAAAGCGGCGAAATCACGGTCAACGGAACCATGTTGTCCCTGAGGTACACACTGTCGAACGCCGAGCCATTCTCCGGGCCGATACTGAACGTCACCGGGCGATGGGTCGCCGCCGGTTCTCCTAGCAGATCGATCCATGGGTCCCTGCTCTCCGGAGTAATCTGCAAGTGAAAGATCAAGCGACCTCTCTCTAAATGAATTTCATCAGGATAGTTGGCCTTTATGGCTCGGCCATTGATGTAGGGCACGAGTTTGTTCGGATCGTGGTTCTGATTCTCAGCCCACGGTTCCAGATTCTCGACGAAAACTTCGACGATATCGTCGAGTTCGAGGTGACCGTTCATCTTCACAAGCTTCGGTGCCGGAGCTGGCGATGCAGCAGGTGTCGCGCTTGGCGATGGAGCAGGTGTGGCTGTCGGCGACGGTTCAGGTTGCTGCGCCGCAACGACTGTAGCGAGTAAGCAGAGAGAAAGGAGCAGGCGGATGAATAGACTGGTATTGGTCATAAGTACGATGCACCGGTTAAAGAATTGAACTACTTAATGCGAGGCCCGGGATTCCTGCTGGAAAGACGCGCTTAGGCGCAATAGCGCTTTTAACGTAATTCGTGAGGCAAAGTCAATAAACTTGGAAGGTAGCGAGAACAGTTACGCCTCCTTGGAGTGCGGGGACTTGTCACCGCTTTGGCCTGCTCTCTTCGGCGAAACAGTTTACCAAAGCGGTCACAAGTCCCTCCAAGGAAGCGCATCAATCTTGGGACTCGAGAGCCTTGCGGACCGCGCCCGCCTTAACGTCGAAATGCGAAGCGTTCCAGACTGCCTTTCCGTCCTTGAAGACAATCACCTGTGGTGTCTCGTGAGGAATGCCTGTCATGTCTGCCAGTTCGCGTGAAACGTCTCGCGCACTCTGCACTTCGAGCAAGTTCACCTCGTCCTCAAGCTTTTCCATCTCTCGCAACGCCGCTGAACTGATGCCGCAGGCATTGCTGTGCTTGAAGATAACCACCGGCTTGCTTTTGGAATCTGTAATCAGCTTGTCCAATGTCTCTTTGTTATCGATCTTGAAAAACTTGTTTCCCATTCCCATACCTCCAGCCTTGAAAATAACCTCACAGGAATAGCAATCCTGTCAAACACCAATCACTTTTCTATTGACGATCGAAATCTTTCGTCATATTGTGCCTGAGCTATCGAGAGAGCTCAGGCTGTCCTCAGAGCCGGGCGACTACTGACGAGCCTCACGAATCTCAAAAAAGATTCTCCTGCTTTCTCAGACGCAACTTGATTTACGTCTAAAAACCTCATCAAAGGAGAACGGGTATGTTAATTAAGCCAAATCGTCGTCTCACTCGACGAGTGCCTTTCAACCTCATCTGCCTGCTGGTCCTGCTGGCTGCTTCGGCGCCCGCGACACTAGCCGATGAACTGGCCATCTGGAATTTCAACGACTCGGATCTGAACGTCGATCACGGAAGCGGCACACTGCTCAGCAACCTGAACGTAGCGAACATACTCTTTGCCGCGGGTACAACAAACAACGCGCGGCTCGGAGACGCTGCGGGGCAGTCGCTATCGCTTCAAGGCGGCAGCAGCACCGCTAACAACGGCCGTCATATCACTTTCAATGTCAGCACGCTTGGTTTCTCGAATATCGTGGCGAGTTTTGCGACTCAGGGAACCAGCACCGGCTTCAACAGCAATCAGTTTCAATACAGTCTCGACGGCACTACATTCGTCAATTTCGGTTCGCCATACACGCCGGCGAGTGCGTTTGGTTCGGTGCCACTCGCGTTCTCACTCGCGAGTATCGTGGGGCTGGACAACAATCCGAATGCAGCGTTTCGCATCGTCTTCAACGGCGCAACTTCATCGACCGGCACTAATCGGCTCGACAACTTTGTGGTCGAAGGCACAGCGCCGTCGAGTGTGCCTGAACCGATGAGCGCGATTCTGTTGCTCAGTGGTTTGAGTGGTTTGTACGGCGTGAGAAAAAGAAAGAGGGCTGCGAAATGACCTGCAGGGGCGGCACTCTGTAGCCGCCCCGAGACAGTGCAGCCTTAGTTCCAATCGCCGACAAGCACAAACGGCGCCCAGTAAAACGGCGCGCTGTATTTCTTGCCGGAGATCATGGCGAGCTGTGCTCCGCGCAACGCTCCTGAAGAGGTCGTTGCAGCGGAAGTGCTCAGCAGTCGTTGGTAGAAGTCTGTCATCAGGTCGGCAGTCGATTTATCGGCCACTGACCAGAGACTCACACCTACGGTTGGAGCACCGGCGTACATAAAAGCGCGGGTGAGGCCCATCACGCCTTCACCTCGCTTTTCCTTGCCGAGGCCGGTCTCGCAGGCTGAGAGCATAACGAGAGGAGAACCCAAGCGCAGATTAAAAACTTCATCCGTACGAACAAATCCATCGCGCGTCTTGTTGCCGACGAGTGACAGGACAACGCCCGTGAACTGCGGCCGCTCTGCGTTCAGCAGGCCGTGCGTAGCCACGTGAATGACCCTGTACTTGCTGATGTCGCGGGTGGCGAGATTCTCTTCGCTGGCGTCCAGATCGAGCCAGACGTCGGCTTGTCCACCTGATGCCTTGGCCAGCTTTGCGATCTGGTCGGCTTCGACGCGTGTGCCATTGAGGCGCGCGAGCGGAAGACCTTCCAAGGCGCCGTTGGCCGCGGCGGGCGCTGGTGTCGCTCCGTCAACGTCCGCCAAGGCGCTCTGAATGCCAAGGCCGCGTAGTTCGGCGTCGGCGTTAGCCGGAGCCGCGCCTTTCTTCGCGCGGGCGTCGTTGGAGTTGAAGACCGGATCGGCAATCACCAACACTGCGCGGCTGCTCGTCTTCGCTCGTTGTTGCTTGATCGCGCCGACTACCGAAGCCGAAGGCGCATAGATGATCTCGTTGGACTTCACGAGGTAGCCGAGCGAAGCGAAGTCGCCGGGTTCGGGACTCTTGAGCAGCGTTTCGAAAGGAACGTAATTAAGTGCACCGTCCGCCACGATCAGCAGTCGCTTCTCTCCGATCATCGAAGCAGCCGGCTCGAGCACGACTTTGTAAAGCGCGTTGGCGGCCGCGACGAACGGGGCCGCATCTTCAGGGGCCGACGAAGCGATTCCCAAACCACGATTCGCCTCGGCGACGTCGATGCCAACAATACGACGCTGCAGTTTCGAAGGGATGAGTTGCGCTCGTAGATCCGTTGCGAGCTTTTCGACAGTGGCACGGCTCGGTAGCTTGAACAAACTGACCGCGTCTTTGCTGACCGCAAACAGGTACGAGTCGTCGGCTTGCAATGCGTACTCAACCAGCACCGTCTGATCGTCGAGTACAGTCTGCTGCACCTCGGCCAACGTCATCGGTTTGTTGGCAGTGAGCGTTGCGTAACGCGGACTCGCCGCGCGAATCTGGTTCTCAATCTCTTCGTATTCCGTTTGTAGCTTTTCGAGGTCAGCGTCGAGTTCCGCAGGCTTTTTCTTCAACTCCTCGGTCGACACGTTGACGCCGGTCAAGATGTCGGCGATGTCCTGCTGCTTATCGAGGTTTTCCTGCTTGCGCTGTAACAATTCAGCGGGAACGCCCTCAGTAATCGCCGCGTTTGTCTCACTCAAAAGATCCAGCAGCGAACGAGCGCGTGCCTGCTCGGTGATGCGAAAGGCTTCACCGGCATACTCCAGTGCTTTGCCACTCAACGGCGCACCGGCCGACGGAGCCGACAACAGAGCCATCGCTGCGTACGCACTGGCAGCTTCATCAAACACATCCTTGGTCGTCGCTAAAAACGTGGTGCGCGATTCGTCAGCTCGCAGACTTCCCTGCCGCAACGTCTCAATCGTCGTCAGCGACTCGCGATAGTTCGCGACTGCCTGCTCACGCAGCGCCATCGATTTCTTCGGATCCTTTTCCTGCATCGCCTGCAGCCACAAGCTACGACCCAAACCACGCTGCGCGGGCCAGGTCAGATCCAGACGTTTGTCGTCCTGCGCACCTTTCTTCGCGTCGTTGTAAAACTTTGTCGCATCTTTGAACTTGCCTGTCCGCAACGCAACGTCGCCCAGACTCGTACGGGACGCGGCACGAAAACGGCGCACCTGGCCGAGACTCGCAATCGAGGCCAGACTGCTGCCCGCCGCTTCCAACGCATTCTCAAAATGCTTACGTGCTGACTCGAAATCACCATTCGCATAATCAAGCCGGCCCATTCCGAGTTCGTAGCTGGAATAGGCAATCGAAACGCGATACTGGTCGAGTTCCTTTTTGGCTTCGAGTAAAGTCGTCACGCCTCCGGTCGGCGCAGCAACGCTGACGTGCCCGGTTGAAATGCCACCCGCGATGGCGCTCAACCCGCCGAATCGCCGCCCTACCTTTGAAGCAGCGCTTTCCGGCTTCTGCACGACCATGCGACCGTACGCGGCGCGCGCTTCGTCGATCTTGCCGAGACGGAAGTTCACGTCGCCGATCTTCGCGAGCATCAGGTTGGCGTTGAACTTGTCGTCTCCCAAACCGACCGCCGCGTTCATAACGTCCTTCTTTTCAAACGCGAGAAAGCCGTCGAGCGCTTTTTGATAGTTGTCGAGCGCAACCGGGTACTGTCCCTGACGCAGGTACAAGTCACCGAGCTCGTTGTACGTTGCGGCAACGCCGCTGCTGTTCTTCGCAGCCGTGTAGAGGTTCAACGCATTGCGCAGTTGAACCAACGCCTGGTCCGCGCGACCCCGTTTTAGCAGTTTTCGTCCTTCGTGCAACGCCGCGCTCGCCTGATCGGTCTGCTGAACATACGGTGCCGGCGTGCTGGCGCTCACTCGTGGGGTAATCGGCGTGAGCAAGAGCGCAGCAGACAACACTACTCCAATCGATTTCACGGTTGTACAACTCATCTTCAATCCCTCACAAGAATGCGTGACACCTATTTATGAATGAGATCGAGCGTAGCCACCAACATCGGTCTCGTCGATGAAGCCATCATGATCAGCGATGGCTCCGGATCGTCCTTGGCGAGACTGAGCCCTCGCGTCGATGCCTGTTGCTCGGGTTCAGTTTGTGCTGGGCCATAGTTTCTACTCTTGTCGGTCGCCAGTGGCTCTTGCATGTGTTTCTTGATCGACTCCCACAGTTCGTCGGTCGGATGCCACGGGCAGCTTCCACTTGAATTTCGGCAGAGCGTGATCAGTTCATCTTCAATCGGCACGCCATCGAGCGGCTCGCGCGTGAAGACAAAAAACAGTCGCTCAGTGCCGGGATTTGCATCAAAAACGAGCCACCGAAGTCGCTCCCGGTCTGAAGCACTCGACGGGATCTCCCACGGCACGTGGGCCTTGATGTAGTTGCCGGCCTCATCGAGATCCGCATCCGGATAGATCATCATTACTGGCCCATCGTTGGTCGTGTTGAAGATGTAGAGATAGCCGTCTGTGTTCGTCTCGAGCAACACTCGCACGCGGTCGCCCTTGCGAAAGACGTGTGCGGGATCGACACGAACCGCGAGGCCGTTCGAATCGCGCGTGAACAGCGTCATACCCAATCCGATGCGCGGCACGTTCACGGGTTTGGTGGGCTCAGACGGTTTGTTTGCGGTGCCTGTACCAGCGCCTGGTCCAGCCGGTTTGACGGGCTTCTTATCAGTCGTGTTGCCGGGATTGCCGCCGGCTGGGGGTTTCGGCCGCCTTCTGCTCGGCTTGGCACTACCTTCCGCCGCACCCGTGGATTTCTCTTTCGGACGCGATGTCAAAAACGCGCCGCGCACGTCATCCTGATCCTGTGGCGCCGGCGCAGCGGTGCCAATCAGCGCCGCACACGCGCAAACTATCGCAAAAACAAGGACACTCGATCGCATAACTATCTCCTAATTGTGCTGAACACGGATTTCGAAGACTACGGGCGTGTTCGGTTGTTCTGCCGGCACCTTGACTCGGACTAGCGGTGCGCGAGGATTCGACTCATCAAGCTCCGTGACGGGTTGCTTTTCTCCATACCTGGCAACGAACGATTTCAGCTCCGCCTGCTGGGCGGACGACAACGGTTTGCCAGTCACCTGTTCATTCAAAAACGCTGGAGACTGCAGCGCTGTCTTTGAAAAGATGATCGTGAAGGTATCGGTGCCCGGGTTTTTATCAAGCGTCACGTTGTTGCCCTGTCCCTTGGGAAAACTGAAGTCACTGCCGCCAGGCACCTGATTACTCGTCACCCCCGATTCGGGAAGCGGTTTTGTCGTCAGAAAAGCAGTCGGTTGATTGTTTTCACCTGGCCCAAAAATGTAAACGTAACCCGCCCCCTTAAAAGCCAGGTGAAACTTGAACGACTGCCCCGACGCGATTGGAACGAGCCCTGCAACTCGTGTCGGCTGGCCACCTGCCTGCGCCGGCTCTAACTCCAGCCAGTAACGGCTTACCTCTGTCGGACCGGCGACCGTTGCCGTTGTTGACGATGCTCCGGAGCTTGTCGTGGTCGTTGTTGTCGCTCTTGAACGGTTCCACAGCAAGAAACTTGCAATCCCAATACCTGCGACAACCAGCAGTAACACGACCACACCGATGATCAGTCCGGCGCTGCTACTCTTCTTCACCGCTGGCGCGACCGCAGCGGGTGCCGGTGAAGGCGCAGGAACGCGCAGCGCGACCTCAGGTACCGAAGTCACACTTGAAGCCATTCCAGCCGCTTCCGCCACCGTTGGCGCGGACATGTTTGCGTCAACCGGCAGCGGAGGCTCCGGTTTGCGTTTTTCAACCACCGTCGGCGCATTCGTCGTCGCTGGCTGTGGGGGCGTGGGCGAAGTCGGAGCACTGTCGATCGTGATTACTGTCGGCGCATTAACATCTGATTTCGTGTCGACTTCCTTCTTGAGCGCCACAGTCTCCAGAAGGTCTGCCGGTACAGCGTTGTTCGCTGGCTGAACCGCGGTCGCGAATCCGGCGCGCAACTCATTTGCCAACTGGCTCGCTGTCGATTGGCGATCGCTGCGATCTTTCGCTGTCGCACGTTCAATCGCGTCGCTGAATCCGCGCGGCACATCAGGCGCGACCTGATAAAGCGGCTTCGGCGTGGTCATAACGTGCTCGCGTCGCAACTCGTGCAGCGTGTGGGCCGCGAAAGGACGCCGGCCTGAAATCATTTCGTAGAAGACGAGTCCGAGACTGTAGATATCCGCACGTCCGTCAATCTCGGGATTGCCGTCCTTCGGGATCTCGCCCCACTGTTCGGGCGACATGTAATAAGGAGTGCCGAGCACCTGACCGGCCATCGTAAGCGCGGTGTTGCCACCGTTGTCGCCGGCGATCTCGCGCATCTTGGCGATGCCGAGGTCGAGCAACTTCACCACCGGCGCGCCGTTCTCAGCACCCTTGCCGATCATGATGTTTTCCGGTTTCAAGTCACGATGCACGACGCCCATTGAATGCGCCGTGTCGAGGACACTCATGATCGGCGTGAGGACCTCGAGAGCTTGCGCCGGCGTTAACCGGCCGCGCGTCTTGAGCTCGTGGTCAAGAGTATGACCTTCGACATACTCCATCACCATGTAGATCGTGCCGTCGGCCACGGTGCGCAGGTCGTAAACCGTAACCGCGTTCGGGTGACGAAAACGACGCGCTGCCTGTCCTTCACGCCTGAACCTGCGTAGCCACTCAGCATTAGTCCGCACTTCCGGGGGCAAAACTTTTATCGCCACACGATCGCCTAGCAGGATGTGCCGCGCGCGATAGACAGCGCCCATGCCGCCCTTCCCGAGCAGCGCTTCCATCTGGTACTGACCATCGAGCACAGTGTCGACAATCGAAGCGGGATCAGCTTCCAGCACTTCGCCGTCAACTGAACAGAAGCTCACGCTGTCATCATATTTTGCTTTGCAGGCCGTGCAGTATTTCATTCGGGAACTGGCAATCAACAAACAGGACGGTCGGAGCAGGAACGAGGCCCAAGCGCAGATATCCGGTTCCGAGGCGTCGGGGAGAGTAGTCTAACACAAGCAACGCGCAGTCTAGAGGCGCAGCGGCCGTCACGCTAGTCCTAATGTGACCTTCTCTGTGACGCTCTGTGTCTCTGTGGTTCAGCCTGTCGAGGAAGCTAACCAAAGAGGCACAGAGTACACAGAGAGTCACAGAGAAAAACCAAGTCAGGGCAATACCGCCCTTCACTTCTCCAAAAAGTTTGATCTGCGAACGAAACAGGAGTAAAAGCAGTCTACCTAACCCCCTCATTAACTGACGGAGGAACAACTCAAATGCTGACTAAAATCTCTCTGCTGAGTTTATTTGTACTCGCTGCGCTTCTCGGAGTGCATTCTGCAAAACCGAGGTCTGTCGCCGCAGTTCCCGTTGCTAACAACGTCTCAATTTATGGCGCGTGGCATTGTGGAAGCGACTTCTGTTCGTGGGCCAGCGTTCGCAACATGACGGATTTCGACACTCGTAACCATTGGCTGGTAGATCGTGGGGATGGTTCGCCCTCCGTGAACCTCGTGGTGTTGAGCTTCGTGCAGCCATTGAAACTGCTGAACAAGACAAACGACGCCGGCACCTCGCAAGGCGTTCCGATCGGCATGACTCAGACCGTGGTTGATTACTTCAAAAGCCGCGGCATCCGGGTGCAGTTGTCGATCGGCGGCATCACTTACGTTGACGCGTGGAATCAGGCGCTCGGGGCTAATCCGGTTCAGCTTGGGTTGAACGCCGCCGAGGTGGCCCAACGCATGGGCGTAGGCATCGAGATTGATTACGAAGAAAACACAAACCCTAATCTCACCGGCTTGCAGGCGTTCATCAATGCCTACCGATCGGTTTTGCCCTACGACGCTTCAGGAAACAATCAGGCCGCACGATTGACAATCGACCTCGCGGCGGGCGATCGCTGGTTGATTGCTTTGACGCGCAAGGCCACTGCTGATTGGCTGAACACAACCACGCCGGTGCTCGATTACGCCAACGCGATGGTCCCGAGCAAGCAACCTAACAGCGCTTCAGCGGCCCAACAGGATTGGCAGGAGCACGTCGATGGCAAGCCACAGTTTGCGCCGCCGATTTTGCCGCTTGCGCCGGCGAAGTTTACCGGTGCCCTGTACATCGTTACCGGCACGAGGGCCGCGCCCGAGTGTACGAGCTTCAGCAGTTCGCTGATCAACTCGACCGGCCTGTACGTGCAGACAGTGGCGCCGAACGGCGCCGGGACCACGAGTGGAATGCTGGGCTACATGTTCTGGGCAGCAGAGTGCCCGTCTTCGAGGCGAGTTTGTACCGTACCTCCGAACTCCTGTGAAGGTGGCGTGGGAGTCGGCGCAGACACGTACAACATTCCGATACCGATGCCGCCGCTGCGGCAAAATTGAGTCTGGTTAAGACGAATAGATCTGCCGCACGTAGTCTTCAACCATTCGATTGCTGTTGAACCGTGGAGCGAGCGATTGCATCGCTCGCTTCATCATCGCGATCCACTGGCGTGGGAGACCGTGGTCGTCGCGCGCGTAAAACAGCGGCACGACTTCCTGTTCCAGTGTGCGGTAGAGTGACGCTGCATCCAGCGCATCGACAGCCGCTACGTCCGTCGTATCAGTTCCGTTGGCGATCGCGAAACCGTTGGAGCCGTCGTAGCCTTCGAGCCACCAACCATCGAGAATCGACAGGTTAAGCCCGCCGTTCATCGCAACTTTCTCACCGCTCGTGCCGGACGCCTCCATCGGCCGGCGCGGCACGTTTAGCCAAACGTCCACCGACTGCACCAACTGCCGCGCAATCTCCTGATCGTAGTCTTCGAGAAAGACTGCGCGATGCCTGACGGCGGGATCGTATTTCCACTGGGCCAACTGCTGTAAGACCTGTTTTGAACCTTCGTCCTGCGGATGCGCCTTCCCCGCAAACACAAACTGCACCGGCCGCTCTTCATTATTGATGAGACGCAACAGCCGCTGCTGGTCGGTCAACAACAGGTTCCAGCGTTTGTAACCCGCAACACGACGCGCAAAGCCGATCGTCAGCCCTTCGTGATCAAACATGATCTTCGCAGCTTCGATGTAGTCAGTCTTTTCACCGGCAGCGATGCGCGCCTGAGTCGTGCGATAACGAACGAAGGCAATCAGACGCTCCTTCAAACGCGAGTGCGCGATCCATAGCTCTTCGTCAGAAATGCGCTCGACCGCCTCCTTCCAGAGTGCCGGCTCGCGCAGCTTCTTCTCCCAATCCTTGCCGATGTACGCTTCGAACAAATAACGCAACAGCGGCGAGATCCAGGTCGGTACGTGAACGCCGTTGGTGACGTGAGTGATCGGGATCTCTTCCAGTTTCTTTTCGGGCCACAGCTTCTGCCAAAGCGCCCGTGATACTTCGCCGTGTTTCAGACTTACACCGTTTGTAGAGCGACACATGCGAATCGCGAGCGGCGTCAGTCCGTAGCGTTCCGATTTGTTGTTCGGATCCACGCGACCGAACCCGAGGAACTCCTCCTCAGTCAGACCGAGCTCTTTCAGATACTCAACTCCAAAGGCACGCATCACCAGTGCTGCATCGAACTCGTCATTACCGGCAGCAACCGGCGTGTGCGTTGTGAACACACATTGCTGGCGCACAACCGAAATCGCGTCAGCCATCTTGAACCGCTGTTCTTGAATAACTTCGCGAGCGAGTTCGAGCGTGAGAAAAGCTGAATGGCCTTCGTTGAGATGAAAGACGTGCGGTGTAACGCCGAGTTTGCGCAGCAAACGAACGCCGCCGATGCCGAGTAACATCTCCTGCACGATGCGCGTTTCGCGATCGCCGCCGTAAAGATGTCCCGTGACCCAGCGATCTGTTTCGACGTTCTCGGGGATGTTCGTGTCCAGCAGATAAAGTTGCACCGTTCCAACGTCAGCGCGCCACACCTGGGCCAGCACGTTGCGATTGCGTATCGAGACTTCGATTCGTAACGGTGTGCTGTCTTCGTTCTTGATTAGTGCGATCGGGAGATCGTTGGGAAAGGTTTCGCCGTAGTGTTCCTCCTGCCAACCGTCGTTGCGCAACCGCTGGCGGAAGTAACCATAACGATAGAGCAGGCCGACGGCGACGAGTGGCAAACGAAGATCACTAGCTGACTTGAGATGATCGCCGGCGAGGATACCGAGTCCACCGGAATAAAGTGGCAATGAATTGTGCACGCCAAACTCGGCGCAGAAGTAAGCAACGGGACGTTCGGACGTGATCTGCGGATGATTGATGGACCAGCCGATTCCCGAAGTCATGTAAGTTTGAAAGTTTTGCTCGATACGCCGCATGCGTTCGAGATACACCGGATCCGCAGCGGCTTCCGCCAAACGATACTCGGAGGTTTTTGCTAGCAGTTGGCGGGGGTTGTGCTCGCAGTCTTCCCAGATCTCGGGATCGAGATCGCGAAAGATCTCGGCGCCGTCCGCGGCCCAACTCCACCAGTAGTTCCAGGCTAACCGCTCGAGTGGCGCCAGCGGCGCAGGCACTCGGTTCTGCTGCACCGCACGCTTTTCCATTTCCGTCGTGTCAATCATCCGTTTCTGTTTCTGGCCTCAACTGGACGTGGTCACAAAAGCGGAGAGTCTACTCGAATTCGTGGTAGTCGAGAAACACCCGCGCGTCTTCATCATGAAAAAAGACCAGTCTGACTTGTTGAATAGCGGTGTGGCGACTCAGAAATTCTTTAATGGCGCGCGAGGAAACTGCGGCAGCTTCGGGCTTGGGATAACCGTAAATGCCGGTCGAGATGGCTGGAAAGGCGATGGAAGAAACAGCGTGCTGGTATGCGAGTGTCAGCGAATTGTGGTAACACGCCGCGAGTAACTCAGCTGCGCGCTCGGGCTCATTGCCGTAAATGGGACCCACAGTATGAATCACGTATCGTGCCGGCAAATTTCCCCCGCCGGTGATCACCGCTTCGCCAGTCGGCAAACCGTGCGGATAACGCTGCCTGCGTATCTCCCGGCACTCTTGCAAAATTTGCGGCCCACCGACCCGGTGAATAGCACCGTCCACGCCAGCGCCACCAAGCAACGAAGAATTCGCAGCATTCACAACGGCGTCGACGTCGTGTCGTGTAATATCGCCAACGACAACGACGACACGGTCTTCTAAAAACGACTGCGTCATTTCTTACTCTTCAGGGCGCGGTTCGATTCTGATTTCCTCGAACATGTCGTGGCGTCGCAGTGCCTCTGCCACGCCTTTGGCGGTATGTTCGGTCAGAGGATGATCGGGCTCGGCGCTGGCGATCTCAAACATGCGATCGTCCAGCATTACGACGCCGAGCGAGCCGAGCTTCACGCCCGGGGTGACCATGATCTCATCCATGTTGTGGATGCGGAAGCGGCCGGTTTGTTCGACCCACTCTTCGAGGAACGGGTCGCGCAGGGCATGCTCAGCCTCGGATTCGGAGAGGTATGCGCCTTCGACAATGAGATAATATTCGCGCACGACGATGGACCATTAAGAATGGACGGCGCTTAATTTATCATTCTCGATTCTTCTCGCCAAATAAAAAAAGAATAGGTCCTATAGAACGTATAGGACCTACTCCAACCCGCCTTAGTGCAGGCTCTCCGCTTTATCGTACCCGAGCGTATTGCCGATTCAACGTTTCTCGCAAACGCGCGAAGTAAGAATTAAACGTCACAAACCCGGTGGTGCCCTGGAAGAACGCTTTTCCTCCAGTTTCATTCGACAACCGGTTCAACGAACTCTGTCCGTAGCTCGCTGCGATGCGGTTGCGGCTCGTCAAACCAACCGACGGAGCATAGAAGCTGAACACCGAAACGTGTCGCTTGTTCGCCTCCGAAATCGCTCTGTCTATGTCAACGGTGTGACCCGCGGCGGTTGAATCGAAACCGCGCGAAGTGTCGAGACCGTCTGAAATGAGCAGGATCGCGTTGGCGTTCGTGCCGTCATCGTCAAACTTGTGCAATGCTTCCAGCACTTCAACATACGGATTGAACGGCGCACTCGCAATGCTTGCCGTCGGAATGCGCAGCGACCGCGCTGCCTTGTCCAAATCAGTGGTGAACGGCTGTCTTACCTGCAACGTGCCAGCCGTGATGTAACCAACCATCACGCGCGAGCCTTGCGGCAACGAACGAATGAAATCACGCGTAACGCCGATCTCGTTGCTCACCTGCGATATGAGATCGTCCTGAATCAGAATCGCCAGATCCAGGGGCTCAATTGCTTGCAGCGTGGGCTGCTCGTTTTCGTCTTTAACTTTCGGTGTGGCAGACGCAACCCAGACTGCTGAAACTGCCAGCACGAGCGCCGCTGCCACAGAAACTAACTTCCTGTAATACATGACTTTCAACATCTCCTATCCGCCGTTTGTGATGCTTTTCGCGACCTTTTGGATGGCCGTTGGCTCAACTTGCCTTTAAACGACACGGATAGGTATCCTTCGACAAACTTCCACCTCGAAAGGGACAAAAAAGCCATGAAAGTGTATCCGACTGAAGCCATCAGAAACCTCGCTGTCATTGGACACGGCGACGCAGGGAAGACGCAACTGATAAGTTCTCTTCTCTACGTCGCCGGAGCCACACCGCGCTGGGGAAAGGTAGATGAAGGCACCACAGTCACGGATTACGAAGAAGATTCTATTGCTCGCAAGATCACTCTTAATACTGCACTCGCACATCTCGAACATCGCGATACAAAACTCAATTTCATAGACACACCCGGATACGCGGCATTCATAGCTCACGCCCGCCCCGCACTGCGCGTGGCAGACTGCGCCGTCGTCGTCGTCGATGGCGTCAAAGGCGTGGAGGTGCAAACGGAAAAGACATGGGCTTACGCCAACGAGTTTATGGTTCCACGTGTGATGGTGATCAACAAGCTCGACAAGGAACATGCCGACTTCGGCAAAGCGTTGCTGAGCGCGCAAAACACTTTCAGCAGAGCAATCATTCCCTTTACGTTACCGCTTGGAAAAGAGAAAGACTTTCGTGGCGTGGTCGACGTGGTCCACATGAAAGCTTACGAACTCGGGGCTGACGGCCAAGCCAAAGAGATCGACATTCCGAGCGAGGGCCGCGACCTTGTCGACAAGACGCGCGAACGGCTGGTCGAGCTCGTCGCTGAGTCAAACGATCAGTTGATGGAAAAGTATTTCGAACAGGGCACGCTCGACGAAGAAGACATTCTGCCAAACATCAACAACGCCATCGCCCAAAGCAAACTTTGCCCGGTCTTTGCCGTTTCGAGCACGACGCAGGTCGGCCTGCGAGCGTTGTTGAATGCTCTCGTGAGCTACGCCCCCGATCCTGCTCATCACGAGGTTGAGTGGGGA